>CAZRSA010000086.1:1629-12363 GCA_964602525.1 uncultured Woeseiaceae bacterium | reverse complement strand
GGCTGAAGCGCTGCTCGCCGTAGGTGCGGCCGTGGGTGAGCCAGTTGCCGGGCTCGCTGTCGGCCGCGACGATGCGCTCACCGTCGACGCGCTGCAGCGATTCCCGGGTCTGCTCGTCCGGCGCCGCGCCGGCGGCCGGCGACAAGGCGAGCGCCAACAGCGGCAGGAGCAGCGCCCCCCGCAGCGAGTGCGACCGATGCATCAGTTTTCTACCCCTCAAAGTGACAGCGTACACCTGCCATTGGACACCACCGTGACCTCGCGTTCCGGAACCCGGCAGCGAAAAGCCACGACATTCCCATCCTGCCACATCTCCGTGACGATACGCTCGCCCGGGAAGACCGGCGCGGAGAAGCGGGCATTGAAACCGGTGATCAGCGTGTGATCGTATTCGCACACCGTCTTCAGGACGGCATGGCAGGCGAAACCGTAGGTGCACAGGCCGTGCAGGATGGGCCGCTCGAAGCCCGCCCGCGCCGCGGCCGCCGGATCGGCGTGCAGCGGATTGCGGTCGCCGTTGAGCCGGTACAGGAGCGCCTGCTCCGGCCGCGTTGCGAGCCCACAGGCGAGATCCGGCTCGCGGCCCGGTTCCGGATGGGGTGAGGGACCGGACCCCCGGGGCCCGCCGAAGCCGCCGTCGCCCCTTGCGAACAGCGTGTTGCCCAGGGTGAACAGCGCCGTGTCGTCCCGGGCCAGGCGGCCCTCGGTCTCGGTGAGGATGATCGCGCCCCTGCCCTCGCCCTTGTCGTAGGCGGCCGTGACCCGGGAGTCGAGCAGCAGCTCGCCGGCCGGCGGCAGCGGCCGGTGCAGCGCGAGGCGCTGCTCGCCGTGCAGCACCCGGGAGAAGTCCCAGCCGCTCTCGTCCAGGTACCCGGCGAAACCGTCGGCACGCAACACGGTGGAGAAGGTGGGCACGGTCCTGAGCGCCCCGCGCTCACAGACGTAGGCGAGTTCGCCCTCGTCCGTCGGGTCCTGGCCGAAGCCGACGCCGAGCGCATACAGCAGGGTATCCCGGTCGGTCCAGGCCACCGGCACGTCCTTCGCGCGGCAGGCCATCAGCTTGTCGTAGTCCAGCGCCATCTGACCGGTCCCTCAGTCGCCGTCCTCCCACCAGGGATAGAACGGCGGCATGTCCTTCGACACCCGCAGCGGAAAATCCGGCTTGCGCTTCTCCAGGAAGCTCGTGACGCCCTCGGCGGCATCCGCCGACTGCCCCATGTGCCAGATCGCCTGCGACTCGAGCAGATGCGCCTCGCGGGGCCCGGCGGCACCCAGCATGCGCCACACCAGCGCCCGCGCCAGCGCCACCGATACCGCGCCGGTGTTGTCCGCGATCTCCGCCGCCAGCGCCCGGGCCCGCGGCAGCAGCGCGTCCGGCGCCAGGACTGCGGAGACCAGGCCGGCCTCGCGGGCCTCCTCCGTGCGGAACACCCGGGCGGTGGCGAACCACTCCATGGCTTTGCTGACGCCGACGATCCGCGGCAGGAACCAGCTGGAGCATGCATCCGGCGCTATGCCCCGGGCGAGGAAGACGAATCCGAGCTTGTTGTCCGGCACCGTCAGGCGGATATCCGCCGGCAGGGTCATGGTCAGGCCCACGCCCACTGCCGGCCCGTTGATGGCCGCGATGATCGGCTTCGGGCACTCGAACATGGCCAGCGTGACGCGCCCGCCGCCGTCCCGATGCGCCTCGGCGCTGCGGTCGGTCCGGTTGAAGGTGTCGCCGCCGGACTCGAGATCGGCGCCGGCGCAAAAGGCTCGGCCGGCGCCGGTCAGGATCACAACCCGGACGCTGTCGTTGCGGGCGGCTTCGGCGTAGGCCTCGATCAGGGCATCGCGCATGGCCGGGTTGAAGGCGTTCAGGCGGTCCGGACGGTTCAGCGTGATCGTCATGACGCCATCGCTCACTTCCGTCAGTACCGGCTCCATCATCCGCCCTGCGCCCCTGCCCGCCGCGCGTAGTCCCAGGCAATCTCGGCCAGAGGCTGCACCGAGCGCGCCGACTGCTTCGCGTGCTCGCTGGCCGCCGTACCGTCGCGCACCCGGCCCGCAATGCCCTGGAGGATGGCGGCGATGCGGAAGAAGTTGTAGGCGGCGTAGAAGTCCCGGTTCTCGATGCCGCTGCGGCCCGTGCGCTCGCAATACATGGCCACGTACTCGTCCTCGGTGGGAATGCCGAGCGAGGCCAGGTCCTTGTCCTTCAGTCCGCTGGAGCCCACGCCGAGCGGCGGCATCTGCCAGCTCATCAGGTGGTAGGTGAAGTCACCCAGCGGATGGCCGATGGTGGACAGCTCCCAGTCCAGCACGGCGATCACCCGGGGCTCGGTCGGGTGCACGATCATGTTGTCCAGGCGGAAGTCGCCGTGGACGATGCTGGAGGAGTCGTCCGCCGGGATGTTCTGCGGCAGCCACTCGATCAGCCGGTCCATCTCGGGGATCTTCTGCGTCTCCGAGGCGTAATACTGCTTCGACCAGCGCGAGATCTGGCGGGCGAAGTAATTACCCGGCTTGCCGTAGTCCCCGAGACCGGCGGCGACGTAGTCGATGGAGTGCAGCTTCGCGATGGTGGCGTTCACGTTGTCGTAGATGGCCGTGCGCTGCTCCGGCGCGAGTTCCGGCAGGTCCAGCTCCCAGAAGATCCGCCCTTCCACGCAGTCCATGATGTAGAACATCGTGCCGACGACGCTCTCGTCCTCGCACAGCACGTAGGGCCGCGGCACGGGAAAGTCCTGCTCGTACAGCGCGCTGATGACCCGGAACTCCCGGTCCACGGCATGTGCCGAGGGCAGCAGCTTGCCCGGCGGCTTGCGGCGCAGCACGTAGCTGCCGGACGGCGAACTCAGGTGGTAGGTGGGGTTGGACTGGCCGCCGCGGAACTGGCGCACGGTGATCGGGCCCTCGAAGCCCTCCACGTGCGCGGCCATGTATTCCTCGAGCCGCGCCTCGTCGAAGCGGTGGGCCTCCACCACCTCCTTGGTGCCGGAGAATTGTCCTTGTCTGCTCGCCAAGGCTACGCGCCCTCCTTCGCCCGCGGTTCTACGAAGAAGTCCGGATAGGGCTCGTTCTCCGGTACGACCCGGTAGGAAGTGAGGTCGGTGATGCCGACGCTCTCCAGCACCTCGTCGTCCACGCAGAAATTGCCGGTGAACTCCCGGCTCGGCCGGGTCAGGATCACGTGGGCCGCATCGGCCATCACCTCGGGCTTCAGCGAGTGGGCCACCATGTCGTCGCCGCCGAGCAGGTTCTTCACCGCCGCCGTGGCAATGGTGGTGCGCGGCCAGAGTGCGTTCACGGCCACGCCCTTGTCGCGGAACTCGCCGGCCATGCCGAGCACGCAGAGGCTCATGCCGAATTTCGCCATGGTGTAGGCCACGTGGGGTGCGAACCACTTCTCCTCCATGTTCAGCGGCGGCGAGAGGTTCAGGATGTGGGGGTTGTCCGCCTCCAGCAGGTGCGCCAGGCAGGTCTTGGAGACCAGGAAGGTGCCGCGGGTGTTGATCTGGTGCATGAGGTCGTAGCGCTTCATCTCGGTCTGCAGCGTGCCGGTGAGCGAGATGGCGCTGGCGTTGTTGACGCAGATGTCCAGGCCGCCGAAGCGCTCCACGGTGGCGGCCACGGCCGCCTGCACCTGCTCCTCGTCGCGGATGTCGCAGACCACCGGCAGCGCCTGGCCGCCGGCTTCCTCGATCTCCTCGGCCGCCGTATAGATGGTGCCCGGCAGCTTGGGGTGGGGCTCGGCGGTCTTGGCGGCGATGGCGATGTTCGCGCCGTCCGCGGCCGCCCGTTTGGCGATGGCCAGGCCGATGCCGCGGCTGGCCCCGGAGATGAATAGCGTCTTGCCTTCGAGTGTGCTCATGGTATGACGGCGCCTCCCGGTCGTCTATTGCGATAATTCATCATAACTCAGTCCCCCACCCCTGCCGTGGCCGCCGGCAGGCGTGCGATGTAGTCGAGGACGGCGGCGGTGAAGGCATCGTTGCGATCACCGGCTACCATGTGATCGGCCTGCGCCACGTTGACGTATTCCGCGCCGGGGATCACGGCAAGCGTGCGCTGCACGCTCGTCTCGTCCATCACCTCCGACAGGCCGCCGCGCACCAGCAGCACCGGCGCGGTGATGTTCGCCGCGGCACGCTCCACGGCGGCGAACTCCGCGATGTGCCCGGATTCCGAGGCGTGATCCAGTATACGGGGGTCCCAGTGCCAGCGCAGCCGGCCATCCGCGCTCTCGCGGAGGTTCTTCGCCAGTCCGCCGGGGTCGCGTGGCCGCGCCCTGTGCGGCAGGTAGGCTGCCACGGCATCGGCGGCCTCCTGCAGGTCGGCGAAGCCGTCCGGGTGGGCACTCATGAAGTCAAGGATGCGGGCGACGCCGGCCCGGTTCATTTTCACGCCGACGTCCACGAGGACGACGGCCCGCACCCGCTCCGGTGCCATCTCGCCCGCCGCCAGCATGGAGCCGATGCCGCCCAGGGACGCACCGACCAGGACCGCCGGCCGCGCTAGGGCATCGAGGACGGCCGCGATGTCGGCGGCGATGGCGTGGAAGCTGTAGTCGCCGTCCGCCACCCAGTCGCTCTCGCCGTGGCCGCGATGGTCGAGGGCGACCGCCCGGAGCCCTGCCCCGGCCAGCAGCCGGGCCGTATCCGACCAGGCGTGACGGGTCTGACCGCCGCCGTGCAGCAGCAGAACCGCCGGCGCGCCGGCGGCGCCCCACACGTCCGCCGCGAGCCGGTTGCCCGCCGAGCCGAGGATCGTCAGCGCCTCGGGGCCATTAACGTTGTCTGCGTCTTGTATGCGTTGGTCGGCAGCGATAGGCGTCTCTCCTGATCCGGGGGGAGCCAGCGCGGCGGCGCCGCGCGAGGCGGCGCAAGAATGCGGCGGCACCGGGCAAATGTCAAAATGGCACCAGGAGGCGGTCACAGGGGGATCCGGCGATGGTAATCGGCAGCTACCGGCAGATGACCGAAGGTCTGCGTTTTCCCGAGGGACCGATCGCGATGCCGGACGGCAGCGTCCTCGTGGTGGAGATCGCGCGGGGCACGCTCTCGCGGGTCACGGAACGCGGCGAGGTCGAGGTGGTGGCCGAGACCGGCGGCGGTCCGAACGGCGCCGCCATAGGGCCGGACGGGTACTGCTACGTCTGCAACAACGGTGGGCTGCGCTTCGCCGAGTCCGGCGGGCTGCTGATTCCCGTGGGCACCGCCGGCAACGACGAGTACGCAGGCGGCTCGATCCAGCGAGTCTGCCTTGACTCAGGCGAGGTGGAGACCCTCTACACCCACTGCGGCGACGTCCCGCTGCACGGACCGAACGATATCGTGTTCGATGCCGCGGGCGGCTTCTGGTTTACGGATCTGGGCAGGAACACCGGGACCGGCGAGGACCTGGCCGCGGTCTACTACGCCCTGCCCGACGGCTCGCGCATCGAGCGCGCCCTGTTCCCGCTGCATCACGCCAACGGCATCGGACTGTCCCCGGACGAAAGCGTGCTCTACGTCGCCGAGACCTGGACCGGACGGGTCTACCACTATCCGCTCACCGGGCCGGGCACGGTGGGCTCAGGCGCCGACACCGTGGATCCCGCGCGCCTGCTATACGGCGCGCCGGGCCTGCAGCTGTTCGATTCCCTGGCCGTGGACGGCGCGGGCAACGTATGCGTGGCCACGGTGATCAACGGCGGCATCACGGTGATACCACCGGCCGGCGGGCACGCGGAACACCTGGCACTGGACGACCCCTACACCACCAACATCTGCTTCGGCGGGGCCGGGCTGGGCACGGCCATCGTCACGCTATCCGGCAGCGGGCGCCTCGTCTCCTTCGACTGGCCGCGGCCCGGACTGGCGCTCAATTTCCTGAACCGCTGACAGGCCGGGAGCAAGGGACCATTGTGCTATGATCCGGGAGCGCCGGACGGCGAGCGCGCAGCGCAGCAGGACCCTCGCAACTGGACCCCATGGCCGAATCCTTCCACCCCGTCGCCAGAGTCTCCGAGATCCCGAAGAAGCAATGCCGGAGTTTCCACGTGGCGGGTAACGACGTCGTGATCGCCCACACCCGGGATGGCTTCTACGCCGTGGAAGACCTCTGCACCCATGCCGAGGCCCGGCTGAGCCAGGGCCGCCTGAAGCGCTGCCGCATCATCTGCCCCCTGCACGGCGCCGCCTTCGACCTGCGCGACGGGCGGGTGCTCAAGGGGCCGGCCATCGCGCCGGTGCGCTGTTACCCGGTGCGCGTCGCCGGCGAGATGCTGGAAGTGGGTGTGACCTGAGCGGAGGTCGCGCCGGAATCAGACCCGATCGGACCACATCAGACCGCGAGAGACCAGGACGGAGACATGCCGACAGCCGATATCAACAACCACCGGATGTACTACGAGATCCATGGCGACGGCCCGCCGGCCATCTGCATGGGCGGATGGGGCACCTACTGCCACGGCGGCGAGCGCCACCTCGCCCGGGGTCTCACCGACGAGTACTCCGTGCTGATCATCGACTACCGGGGCATCGGCGAGTCGGATGACGACCTCTCGGTGGAGCCATCCATGGAGCTGTACGCCGACGACGTCATCGGCCTGCTCGAACACCTGGGCTGGAGCAACGTGCATTTCGTCGGCCTCGTCGGCATGGGCGCCTGCATCTCCCAGATCGTGGCCATCAAGCGCCCCGAGCTGGTCCGCTCCATGGTCAACATGGGCGCCTGGGCCCGCTGCGACGACTTCCTGGCCGACCAGCTGCAGCTGTTCGCCGACGTGCACCGGGACTCCGGCTTCTACGCGTTCCAGAAATTCGTCACGGTGATGTCCTTCCTGCCGGAGTACTACAACGCCCACAAGGACAAGCTGCTCGGCCCCGAGGGCGGCTGGAAGGAGCTGAACGGCCGCCAGGAGGCCCATGCCCGCTTCGTCCAGGCCTGCATCGCCCACGACGTGGCCGACCGGCTGGACCGCATCCGGGCGCCGTCGCTTATCATCCACGCGGGCCAGGACCTGGTGACCAGCCCGCGCACGACGCTCCCGCTGGAGGAAGGCATCCCGAACGCACGCGGCGTGACGATGGAAGATGTAGCGCACGTGGTCGCGGGCAAGGATCAGAAGATCCGCTTCTGCGACACGCTGCTGCCGTTCCTGGCCGAACACTGACACTGCCGCGGAGGGCCCGACGATGGACGCGTTACTCGACGGCATACGGGTCATCGACCTGGGCCGCTACATCGCAGGACCCTACTGCGCCACCCTGCTGGGCCACCTGGGCGCCGAGGTCATCCGGGTCGAGAAGGTCGGCGGCGGCGAAGACCGTTACCTGGCGTCGGTAGCCGATTCCGGCGAAGGCGCCCTGTTCCTGCAGACCGGCGTCAACAAGCGGGGCATGACGCTGGACTTCTCCCGGCCCGAGGGGGGCGAGATCCTGAAGCGGCTGGTAGCCACCGCGGACGTGGTGGTGGCCAATCTGCCCGGCGCGGCGCTGAAGCGCTACGGCCTGGACTACGCGACGCTGCGCCGGATCCGACCGGACGTCATCGCGGTGAACCAGAGCACCTTCGGCGAACAGGGCCCCTGGGCCGGCCGCCCGGGCTTCGACGGCCTGGGCCAGGCCATGTCGGGTGCCGCCTGGTTCGGCGGCAAACCGGGCGAGCCGTCCAAGGCGGCGGCGCCCTGGGTGGATTTCTCTACCGCAGCGCTGTCGGCGATGGGCGTGCTCGCCGCTCTCATGCACCGCCGCGAGACCGGCGAGGGCCAGCACGTCGAGGCGACGCTGCTCGGTACCGCGCTCGCGGTGTTCGGCACCATGCTGACTGAGGAGGGCGCACTGCAGGTGGGACGCGAGCCCGCCGGCAACCGCTCGCAGCACGCGGCGCCGGCGGACATGTTCGCCACCCGGGACGGCCACATACTGGTGCAGATCGTCGGCGACGGCCTGTTCCGCCGCTGGGCGGAACTCGTGGGCGCCATCGAGTGGCTGGACCACGACAACCGCTTCGACACCGACCAGTCCCGGGGCGACAACCGGGACCTGATCTGCGAGCGCATGGCGGACTGGTGCCGCGACAAGACCACCAAGCAGGCACTGGCCGCGCTGGCGAAGGCGGGCCTGCCGGCCGCCCCCGTACTGAGCCCCGCCGAGGCGCTGGAGCATCCCCAGGTGCGCGCCATGGACGTGCTGAAGCCGATCTCCTTCCCGGGCGCGCCGAAGGACGCGCCGGTGGCCGGCCTGCCGCTGCGTCTGTCGGCGCATCGCACCGGCATCCGCGAACGTCCGCCGCTGCTGGGCGAACACACCGGCGAGATCCTGACCGAGCTCGGCTACAGCGAACAGGAGATCGCCGCGCTGCGTCACGACGAGGTGATCTGAGTCTCCTGCCGGCGGCGCTGCGCCGCGGTCGCCGCGGCGATGATCTCCGCGTGATCGAAGGCGAGCCCGGGCAGCTCGTCGAGGGCGAACCAGCGGGCCTCGGCGGCATCGCTCGCCGGTTCCGGCACGGCATCCTCCGCTGCCGGAGCACCGGTGAACGCGACGCTGACCACCCGGCCGCGGGGATCGCGACCGGGGCGGCCGAAGGCTCCCACCTGCACCAGCGGCCCGGCGGCAAGCCCGGTCTCCTCGGCCAGCTCGCGCCGCGCGGCGGGCTCCAGGTCCTCGTCGATCTCGACGAATCCGCCCGGCAGCGCCCAGCGGCCCTCGAAGGGCGGCTTGCCGCGCCGGATCAGGAGCACGGCGGGTCGGGCGCCGGGCGCAATCAGCACGACGTCGGCGGTCAGGGCCGGGCGGGGATGTTCATAGGAGGGCATGACGGCATTGTAGCCGCGCCGCCGGGCCCGCACAGCCGCGAGCGCCGATTGCGGGCAGCCGCGGCCGCTATTTGCCGAGGGCCTTGCGCAGCGAGCTGATGTGCTCGTCGGACTCGCGCATGATGTCGAAGAAGTCGGTGGCCTCGACGGCCAGCTTGGCGCTGGCCGGCACCTGCTCGAGCTGGATCTCGGTGCTGTCCTCCACCTCGGCGCGGAAGAAGTCGGCCAGCAGGCTGGCGACGATGAGCACGTCCGTCAGATCGGCTTCACCCTCGTGCTCGTATTCCGTCTCCCGGTGACGGGAGACCGCGGCGGAGACGTCCTCGGAGAAACTCCAGGTCTCGAGGATGGCGCTGCCGATGGCGCTGTGCCATTCCTCCAGGATTTCCTCGAACTCGGCGGCGTTCGCGAACAGGCCCGGATGGTGCTCGGCCTGGGTGATGATGTAGAGCTTGCCCACGCCGTGCATCAGCCCCGCGAGCAGCGCCTCGTCCGCGTTCAGGCGCGTGAACTTCCGCGCCAGCACATAGCACAGGGCCGCGACGTAGGTGGAGCGGTCCCAGGTGCGCTCCATGTACGGGCGCGCCTCCTCGAGGGACGCCGCGTCGCTGATCTGCTGCAGGCCGAAGGACATCACGGTGTTGCGCACCATGTTGCGGCCCATGCGGGTGACGGCCATGTTCAGCTCGGTCACGGCATGCGTGCCGGGGCGCAGCGCCGCCGAATTGGCGATCTTCAGCAGGCGCGCTGCCAGCGCCGGCTCGGCGCCGAGCAGCTTGACCAGATCGGCAGTGCTGCAGTCCTCGTCGGCCAGGGCCTGGCGTATGCGCACCACCACGTCCGGGAAGGAGGGAATCTCCAGGTCGCCGCGGGACAGGTGCTCTGCCAGGGACTGGACGAAGGCGAACTTGGCATCCGGGACGGCGGGCTCAGGCTGCATGGAGGCTTTTCCTTCGGCGTTTTTCCACGGGTTCTCCCCGTGTATCGGCCACCCCGCCGGATACTTTAGCCCCGGCCGCCTACAGGACCTCGCAGGCCTCCCCGAACGCCAGCCGGGGACTGCGGGGGAACAGCGCCGACGGGTCGCCGTAGCCCAGGTTGCAGAGGAAATTCGACCGGATCCGGCCGTCGGGCCAGAACTCGCGGTCCACGCCGTCATTGTCGAAGCCGGACATCGGCCCGCAGTCCAGGCCGACGGCCCGG
Organism: uncultured Woeseiaceae bacterium; assembly: GCA_964602525.1. GTDB lineage: Bacteria > Pseudomonadota > Gammaproteobacteria > Steroidobacterales > Woeseiaceae > Lentisalinibacter. Next base: position 2,372 of record CAZRSA010000086.1, on the reverse strand, counting down.
GCGGCGATGATGAAATACCCGCCCTGCAGCGTGCCGTTACGGAACGCGGTGACGTTGCCCGTCTTCTCCTCGCCGGCGAACCACTCCCGGGCACCGGGGTTGTGGGGGAAGAGCTGGGGAATCTTCTCGTAGAACAGGGTGTCGTAGCCGATTACGGCGGTGACGGGCGCGGCCATGGTCTTGTCCACGTTGCCTTCGATGAGGTGGGGCCGAAGCCGCTCCTTCGCCGCAGAGCTCGCGAGAAACAGGATGCGCGCCGGGCAGCAGTTGGCGCTGGTCGGGCCGAACTTCATGAGATCGTACAGTGCCCGCAGATCGGCCTCGTCCACCGGCCTGTCCTGCCAGGCATTGTGGGTGCGTGCCTCGCGGAAGATCCGGTCCATCGCCGCCTCGCCGATTGCTCCATCGCCGAGTGCTGCATCGCCCGTTGCGCTCATCGTTCGCTCCTCTGCGCTCGCCAGCGCGTCATCTAAACACAGATGGCCGCCGCATGCAGCGCGGGCGGCTGCTTGCCCCGCACCGGCCTCTTTGCCATAGTCCGGGCACGCCGGCGCGTCGCGCCGCGGCCTCACCCAGAGCCGGACCAGCGCATTGAGCGATCAGCATTGAGCGATCAGCCTTGAACGATCAGGATAGGAGTCAGCTGCGCCGCATCGCGCGCAACCTGGGCGTCGGCCACGTCCGGCGGCATATCTTCCTGTGCTGCGACCAGACCGAGCCGAAGTGCTGCGACCGGGAGCAGT
>CAZRSA010000086.1:0-1529 GCA_964602525.1 uncultured Woeseiaceae bacterium | reverse complement strand
CATATCTTCCTGTGCTGCGACCAGACCGAGCCGAAGTGCTGCGACCGGGAGCAGTCGCAGGCCTCCTGGTCGTTTCTGAAATCCCGCCTGCAGGAGCTGGGGCTGGTCGGACGGGGCGGAATCTACCGCACCAAGGCGAATTGCCTGCGCATCTGCCGGCACGGGCCCGTGGCCGTCGTCTACCCGGAGGGCGCCTGGTACCGGGGCTGTACGCCCGAGGTACTGGAGCAGATCATCCAGCGCCACCTCGTCGGCGGCGAGCTGGTGGAGGAGAACCTGATCACCGTCGCGCCGCTGGAAGACGACGAGGAGGCCGACGAGGAGGAATAGCCGGGCCGCTCAGCCGGTACGGCGCCACAGGCCGTCGTCGTGCACCGCCCTGCCCTCTTCCTCCAGCTTGTCCAGATGGGCACGCAGGGAGTACCTGGCCAGCGGCAGCAGCTTCGGATCCACCTCGTCGTAGACCTCGGCCAGCAGCGCGTCGATGCCGCAGGGCTCGATACGGCCTAGGCGCTCCAGCACCTTCGCCTCGCGTTCGTTGCGATGGGCGATGATCCAGTCGACGACCGCGTCCGGCGACTCCAGCATCTCGCCGTGCCCCGGCGCGATGCGAGCGAGGCCGTAGCGCTTCAGGAGCTCCAGGGAACGCAGGTACTGGCCCATGTTGCCGTCCGGCGGGGCGATCACCACCGTGGAGCCGTTCATGATGTGGTCACCGGTGAACACCATCGCCTCCTCGGCCAGCAGGTAGCAGGCATGGTTGGAAGCGTGGCCCGGGGTGTGGATCACCTCCAGCGTGTACTCGCCGCATTCGATGCGCTGGCCGTGGGCGACGATCCGGTCCGGGCTGAAGGCACGGTCGTTCTCCGGCGTCGGCGGCGGCGGCATGCCGAGGAGCTCGGCGCCGGTGCGCACGGCCAGCAGCGTCGCACCCGGCGAATGGTCCCGGTGGGTGTGGGTGGCCAGCACCCGGCGCAGCCGCTCTCCGGCGGCCGTGATGATGCGCTCGATGTGACCCTCGTCGGCGGGACCCGGGTCGATGACCGAGATCTCCTCCTGCCCGACCAGGTAGGTATTCGTGCCGGGCCCCGTCATCATGCCGGCGTTGGGCGCGACGATGCGCGACACCAGCGGCGAGACGCGCTCCAGGCGGCCTGCGACCAGGCCGCTCATCCGGCCTCCGCGTAGCCCTCGTCCCAGGGCATCAGCACGCGGTGGCTGTCACCGGTGACGACGACTTTGGGCAGGATCTCCCGGATGGACGACTTGTCGCGTGCGGCCATCGCGTCCAGCAGCTCGCCGGTCGAGCGGAAATCCCGGATCAGCGACAGGTTGGAGACGGTGGGCGGATGCAGCCGCAGCTGCTCGCGCATGGCCGGCTCCAGCGCATCCGCGGGGCGTATCCACAGGCTCTCGACGGTCTCGCGGCCGTCATGTACGCCGTGCTGCCCGGGCGGGACCGCCGCAACGAAGAAACGCGTGGCATAGCGCCGCGGCAGCACGGCGGGCGTGGTCCAGAAACTGACGTA
>CAZRSA010000085.1:0-12450 GCA_964602525.1 uncultured Woeseiaceae bacterium | reverse complement strand
GACTACGAGGGCGAGCGGGAATTCCGCAAGACCGCCGCCGTCATGAAGATGGTGGTGAACGGTTTCGCCGGCGCCGGCACGGTGGCCATGGGCGGCTATGATTATCACGGCGGCGCCCGGCGCACCGGCGAGGTGCGCGACTTCCGCGCGGGCCGCTGCATGGGCGCCTGCCTGGAGTACGCCGCCCGCAAGGGCCTGCCGCTGATGCTCTACGTATTCAGCGACGGCTCGCTGTCGGCCAACGGTACTGTCGACAACTCCGAGGAAGGACGCGGCAAGTTCGAGTGGGTCAGCGACAATCAGTCCACCGCGGCCTCGTTCTTCCTGGTCTACAACCCGGGCGGCAGGCCCCAGCTGATGGATATCAACGGCGGGCCGGAACGCCACCAGCAGATCGGCTGGTTCCAGGCGGACGGCTCGGTGCAGAACGCCTCGACCCCGGCGGCGAACAACGTCAACCTGCTGGTCGAGACGGTGATCCTGAACTACATGGCGCTGCACGGCGACCAGGGCCGGTTCCCCACGCTGTTCCCGAACAACGGCCTCGGCAACAACCAGCTCCGGGACAGCCTCACCGCCTTCCAGCCGATCGTGAACGGCACGATCTAGACGACTCTCCCTGGCCAGACCGTTTCCGCTGGCAAGATACGGGGACGGTTAACTCGATTCCGAATCGAGTTAACTGTCCCCGGCGGCGGCCCGTCGGGCGACAGCCATACGCGCCTCCAGGAAGGCCGCCATTTCCAGGATGGCCTGCTTCGCCTCGGGCATGCGCCCCACGAAGAAATGCCAGACGTGCCACATGCCGGGCCACACCCGCAGCGTGACGTCCACGCCCGCCTCCCGCGCCTTCTCGGCCAGCCGGGTCGAATCGTCCAACAGGACCTCGTGGTCGCCCACCTGCAGCATGAGCGGCGGCAGGCCCTCCAGCGACGCGTACAGCGGTGAGACCAGCGGATGGCGGGCATCCGTGTCGCGGTGGTAGTTCCGCGCCATCGGTGCGATCTCGTCGGCATCGAACCAGGGATCCTTGTCGTTGCGGCTCTTCAGTGACCCGCCGGTGGCGGCCAGGTCAGTCCACGCCGAGATGAGCGCCGCGGCGCCGGGCAGCGGCAGGCTCTCGTCCCGCGCCGCCACCATGACCGCCAGCGCCAGGCCGCCGCCGGCCGAATCCCCGGCGAGGATCACCTTGCGCGCAGGCACTCCCCGATCCAGCAGCCAGCGGTAGGCGAATACACCGTCTTCCACCGCGGCCGGGAACGGATGCTCCGGCGCCAGCCGGTACTCGGGCACGAGCAGCCGTATGCCGGCGGCCCGGGCGATGTGGGAGACGGCATTGCGGTGGCTGGCGCAGGAGCCTGCCGTGTAGGCACCGCCGTGCAGGTAGAGGATCACCTCGTCCTCTGCGGCGCCCGGCGGGACGAGCCATTCCGCGTACAGGCCGCCGATCTCCTCGGGATCCACGTCGACGCCGTCCGCTGCGCTGATGGCCCCGCCGAGCCGGTCGAGCCGCGCGCGCCTCTCGGGCATGGGTGCGTCCGGCTTGCGCAAGCGCACGCGCAGGCGCAGCAGCGCCCGGGTGAGTCTGGCCCTCAGGCTGATCATGACCGCGCCCGCCCTAGCCCGGCTCGCCCGCCGCCCGCGTACGCTCCTCGAACCGCCGGCCGAACCACAGCACGAGGCGGGGAAAGAAGCGCTGCAGCCGATGCAGCCGGCGCGCGGTGGGATCCGGGAAGACGTACTCCCGCTCCTCCCGGATGCCCTTCAGGATCGCGCGGACGACGTCGCCCGGATCCGTGACGATGTCGTCGGGTACCTTGCGAGGCGGGTACTCGCCGAACTGGATGGAGTCCAGGATCGGCGTGCGGCTGAAGAACGGGAATACGGTGGTCACCCGCAGGCCGGTGTCCTCCAGGTCCCTCGCCAGACTGTCGCCGAAGCCGCGCACGCCGAACTTGGAGGCGGAGTAGACGGACATGCCGCCCGCCGCCACCCAGCCCGCGATGGAGGAGATGTTGACGACGTGGCCCGAGCCGCGTTCGAGCATGGGCGGCAGGAGGAGCCCGGTGAGACGCATCACCGAGAGCAGGTTCACCTGCATCAGGGTCTCCCACTGCTGCCAGGGAATCTGGTCGATACGCCCGCTCATACCGATGCCCGCGTTGTTCACGAGGATGTCCGGCACGGCCACCGCGGTGGCGTCGGCGCAGAGCCGTTCGCAACCCTCCCGGCAGGAGAGATCGGCCTCGAGCACCGCACGCACCTCACCGCGCCCGCCGGCCTCCGACCGGATGCCCCGGACGGCCTCGGCCAGTGCCGTCGCGTCCCGGTCGGTCACGATCAGCCGGCTGCCCGCCGCCAGGAACTGGCGCATCATCTCCCGGCCGAAACCGCCGCAGGCACCGGTCACGAGCACCGTCGCGCCGTCGAGGGTCGTCATAGCGTATCCTCCGCCGTCGTCCAGCGGCGTAATGTACCGGAGCGGACCCTATAATGCCCACGGTGAGCGAGGCGAGCGACAACCCGCAAGGCACCGGCACGGACGACCGTCGGCCCCGGAATATCCCCCGCGGCAATCCCCGGAATATCGCAACGCTCGCCGTCGGGGCCTGCGCCGGTGTCGGGCTCGCGGTCTACGGCCTGCTCGCCGCCGACGCGCCCCGCGGGCTGCCGGCGGACGCCGCGGCGCGGGTCAACGAACGTCTCATCGGCAACACCGAACTCGCCGACGCCCTCGCCGCGCTGGGCAGCGACTCCCGGGACCGCCTCGATGCCGGGGACAGAGCCTGGATACTGCGGCGGCTCGTCGAGGAGGAGCTGCTGGTGCAGCGGGCACTGGAACTCGACCTGGGCCACTCCGACCGTGCGGCGCGCGACGCGCTGGTGGACGCCATGATCCGCCGCATCACCCGGGACGCCGCCGCCCGACCACCGGCGGAGGGCGAGCTGCGCGCCTGGTATGCGGACAATCGCTCCCTGTTCGCCGGCGCACCGCGGCTGCGCGCCGAGGCGCTGGCGGCGCCGGACGAGGCGTCGGCCCGGGCCCTGCGCCGGAGGCTGCAGGCGGGCGGTGGCGCCGGCGGGTCTCCGGCTGCCCCTGTAGCCGACCTGCCGGACGCCCTGCTGCCGCCGGCCAAATTGCGCGACTACCTCGGCCCCCGCCTCACCCGAGCGCTGGCCGAGGCGCCGCCGGGTGAGTGGCTGGCACCGCTGCCCTACGCCGGGCGCTGGATCGTCGCCCGGGTGATCGCTCGCAGCGAGGCCGAGGCACCCGCCTTCGCGGCCATCCGCGACCGGGTCGAGGTGGCCTGGCGACGGGCGCAGATGGACACGGCGCTGGCTCGCTATCTCGACGAGTTGCGGGGACGGGCAGACATCGAGACCGCCGGGCCGTGAGCCGGGCCGCCGCCGCACTCCTCGTCCTGTGCCTCGTGACCGGTACGGCGACCGGCCACACGCGCAGCGAATCCTGGTCCGAGTGGCAGCTCTCGGGCGAGCGCGCCGCCGGCATCGTGACGGTGCCGGCCCGGGAGGTCACCCGCCTGCCGGAGGTAACCCGGGACGGCCGGCCGCTGGCCGAGGTCTTCGCGGATTACCTGGCCGACCGGGTCAGCCTGCGCTCCGCCGCCGGGGCCTGCACGCCGACGGCGGCCCAACCGCTGACCGCGGAGGCCGGCTACGTGCGGGTGGAACTGCGCTATGCCTGCGACGGGGCGCCGCGCTCCGTGCGGCTCGGCGTGCTCTTCGACCGGGTGCAGGGACACACCCATTTCGCGCGGCAGGCCGGCACGCTCACCGAGTCGCTGATCCGGGAGGGCGACCCGGACTTCCGCCTGGACGGCGGCGATGCCGGGGCGGGCCGCGCGTCGGGCTTCGGCGATTACCTGCGCCTCGGGTTCGACCATATCCTGAGCGGGCCGGACCACATCGCCTTCCTGCTGGCCCTGCTGCTGGCCGCCGCGCGCTGGCGCAACGTGGTCATCGCCGTCACGGGCTTCACCGTCGGGCACAGCGTGACCCTCTCGCTCGCGGTCACCGGTCTGGTGCAGGCCTCGCCGCCGCGGGTCGAGGCCTTCATCGGCTACACCATCGCCCTCGTCGCCGCCGAGACCGTCGCACTCAGGGACGGCTACTGGCGCGGGCTCGCGCTGGCCGCCGCCGCCGTGGCCGCACTCGCCGGGCTCGCTGCCTGGTCACTCGCCGGACTGCCGGCGCGGGGCCTCGCGGCCTACCTCGGACTGGCACTGTTCTCCGCCTGCTACCTGGCCCTGGCAGGCGAACTCGACGAGCGCACGCGGCGCAGCGGCTTTCTCGGCGCCGTCGCCGTGTTGTTCGGACTGATCCACGGCCTCGGCTTCGCCGGCTTCCTGCTGGAGACGGGCCTGCCCGGGGACGCCGTCGCCGTGCCGCTGGTGGCCTTCAACCTCGGCGTCGAGCTCGGCCAGCTGGCGCTGGTGGCCGCCGCGCTGGCCGCGGCCGCCGTGCTGGGCCGGCTGTTCCGGATGCGGCGGGCGGAACCCGTCCAGACGCTGCTGGCCGCCGTGCTGTGCGGTCTGGGCCTCGCCTGGTTCGCCGGCCGCAGCCTCGGCTGAGGACTCCGCTTGCGCCGCGGCACGGCACGGCCCGAGAATGAGGGCGTTGCCAGCAGCGGGAGCGGCCATGCAAGTCCTGAAAACGCCGCCGGAGCGATTCCGGGATCTGCCCGGCTATCCGTTCGCCGAGCGCTGGACGGAGGTGCAGGGCCTGGCAATGCACTACGTGGACGAGGGTCCGCGGGACGGCCGGCCGGTGCTGCTGCTGCACGGCGAGCCGAGCTGGTCCTATCTCTACCGCCACATGATCCCGCTCGTCGTCGAAGCCGGCCACCGCGCGGTGGCCCCGGACCTGATCGGCTTCGGCAAGTCGGACAAGCCGGCCGCGGTGGCGGATTACAGCTACCAGCGCCACATGGACTGGCTGACGGCCTTTCTGCTGGGTCTGGACCTCACGGACGTGACCCTGGTCTGCCAGGACTGGGGCTCGCTGCTCGGCCTCAGGCTGGCCGCCGAGAACCCGGAGCGCTTCAGCGGCATCGTGCTGGCGAACGGTGGCCTGCCCACCGGCGACCAGCAGCTGCCTGCCGCGTTCCGGGCGTGGCAGCTGTTCGCCCGCTGGAGCCCCTGGTTCCCCATCGGCCGCATCGTGGACCGGGGCACCACCACGCAGCTGTCCGCGGAGGTGATCGCCGCCTACGACGCGCCCTTCCCCTCGTCACGCTACAAGGCCGGCGCCCGGGCCTTCCCGCCGCTGGTCCCCACCCGGCCGGACGACCCGGCGGCGCCGGCGAACCGCAGGGCCTGGGAGGTCCTGGAACGCTGGGACAAACCGTTCCTGACGGCCTTCAGCGACAGGGACCCGATTACCCGCGGCATGGACGAGGTGGCCCGGGCGCGCATTCCCGGCGCGGAGGGCCAGCGCCATACGACCATCCGCGGCGGCGGGCATTTCCTGCAGGAAGACCGCGGCCCCGAGCTGGCCCGGGTGGTGGTGGACTTCATGCGGGGCACCGGCAGGGACGCCGGCGGCTGAGGGCGCTCAGGCTTCCCCTTCCGGCGAACCGGTCTCGACGAGGCGCTGCAGCCGCGCGAGCTGCTCGCTCAGCACCCGGTCGACCGCCGGCGCGATCTGGTCCAGCCCCCGCGGGTCGTAGCCGCCCACCGCGTAGTCCAGCGCGATGCGCGTACCACCCTCCCCCGCGCTGAGGCTCCAGGTCATGTTGCCGTTCACACCCATCAGGCCGAGCGGGCCGAGTCCGCCGGTCAGCCGCAGCATGCGGCCGGGCTCCACGAAGGTGACGGTCAGGTGCACCACTGCGCCGTCCTCGCCCAGATTCTCGCAGAAGCAGCCATTCGGCCGGGTCTCGATGTACAGGTTGCCGGCCTGTCCGGAATAGGTATGGGCACCGTCCCACCATTCGCCGACGTGGGCGGTCAGCATGCGCCAGACGGTCTCCGGCCGGGCCGCCACGGCGGTCTCCGCGCGCACCGTGAACCCGTGCGCCGCCGCCGCGGTCACCTCGCCGGCAGCCGGAGTCGGTGCGAGCGCCCCGGAGGAGAGCAGCAGGAGCAGTGTCGCTAGGGCCCGCGCCGTCACAGCACCAGCTCGATGAGGTTGGGGCCGGCTTCCGGCACGAAGTCGGCGAGCGCCCGGTTGAATTCCGCAAGTGTCGTCGCCCGCCGCGCAGTCACGCCCATGCCTTCGGCCAGCGCCACCCAGTCGAGGTCGGGCCGGCCGATGTCGAGCATGTCCCGGGCCTTCGGCCCCGGCTCGCCGGCGCCCACGCGCATGAACTCGATGCTCAGGATCCGGTACTGGCGGTTGGCGAAGATGACGTTGGTCACGTCGAGCCCTTCCCGCGCCTGTGTCCACAGCGACTGCAGGGTGTACATGCCGCCGCCGTCGGCCTGCAGCGCGAGCACCTTGCGGTCCGGACAGGCGATTGCCGCGCCGGTGGCCACGGGCAGGCCCTGGCCGATGGAACCGCCGGTGAGCATCAGCCAGTCGTGAGGCGGTGCGGCCGCCGTTGCCGGCAGCAGCGCACCGCCGCTGGTGGCGGACTCGTCGGAGACGATGGCGTTCTCGGGCAGCGCCGCGGCGATGGCGAGTGCCAGCGTCTCGGCGCCCAGCTTTCCCGCCGGCGGCGCGGGCTGGCGGGCCGGCGCGAGCTCGGCCCGCTCGGGTCCGGCGCCCAACTCGTCGGCCAGCGCCTCGAGGGCGCCCACGCCGTCCTCGCCGGGCGCGGCCAGGCTGACGATGTCGCAGCCGTCCGGCGCGACGCGGCTCGGCACGCCCGGATAGGCGAAGAAGGTCACCGGCTCCCGCGTATTCACCAGCACCAGGTGCCTGATGCCGGCCAGTGCCTCCCGGGCCTCCTCGGCGAAATAAGGCAGGCGGCCGATCGCCGCCCGGCCGGCGCCTCGCTCCTGGCGGGCGACGAAGGTATCGGTCAGCAGTCGGGCGCCGCTGGCGTTGGCGACGCGGCTGGCCAGCTCCAGTCCGTGGCTGCGCAGCACCGGGCCGTTCACCAGGATGGCCGCGGGCTCGCCGCCCGCCAGCGCCCGGGCCACCCGCCGGATGCCCTCGCCGTCGACCGCGGTCGGGGCCTGCGGCGGCAGGGGTGTGCCCGGCGGCGGGCCGTCCTGCCAGGCGAGATCCGCGGGCGTGATCAGCGTGGCGATGCCGCCCGGGGGTGCCGAGGCGGCCGCCACCGCCGCGGCGGCGTCGCCGGCCAGCGCCGTGCCGTCTGCGCAGGTGCGCACCCAGCCCGAAACCGGCCGGGAGACGCCCGCGATGTCGGAGGTGAGCGGCGCGTCCAGCCCGCGATGCCAGGTGGCGTGCTCGCCGATAATGTTGACGATGGGCGTGCGGGCGCGGCGGGCGTTGTGGAAATTCGCGAAGGCGTTGCCCATGCCGGGCCCGAGATGCAGCAGCGTCGCGGCCGGCACGCCGCGCATGCGCCCGTAGCCGTCCGCCGCACCGGAGACCACGCCTTCGAACAGGGCCAGCACGCTGCGCATCCCCTCCACCCGGTCCAGCGCTGCGACGAACTGCATCTCGGAGGTACCCGGATTGGTAAAGCAGACCTCGACGCCGCAGGCGCCGAGGGTACGCAGCAGGGATTCCGCACCGTTCATGGCGCCAATGTTAGCAGAGCACGGAGCGCGACCCGGCAGGATCGGACCCGACCGTACCCGATCGGGTACGGTCGGCACGGTCCGGTCCGAGTCAGGCCGGTTGCTGCGGCGGGCGGGTCCCGCGCCGGCCGGCCAGCCAGCGCTGCACGTCGGTCATCGCGAGATAGCTCGCAGGCACCAGCAGCAGCGCGATGGCCGTGACGAACAGCACCCCGAAACCGAGGCTGATGGCCATGGGGATCAGGAAGCGGGCCTGCAGGGAGGTCTCGAAGATGATGGGGGTGAGACCGAAGAAGGTGGTGAGCGAGGTGAGCACCACCGGTCTTACGCGGCGCACCGTGCCGGAGATCACGGCATCATGCAGCTCCACGCCTTCCTTGCGGAAGTCGTTGATGGCGGTGATCAGCACCAGCGAGCCGTTGATGACCACGCCGGACAGCGCGACCAGCCCGAGCACGCTGACGAAGCTCATGGTGTAGCCCATGATGGCGTGGCCGAGTACGGCGCCGATGAGGCCGAAGGGCACGGCGAAGAGCACCAGCAGCGGCTGTACGTAGCTGCGGAAGGCCACCGCCATGAGCGCGTACATGGCCAGGAGCGCCAGTACCATGCCCCGCATCAGCCCGCCGATGGACTCGGCCTCGGCCTCCTGTTCCCCGGACAGGCTCCAGGTTAGGCCGGGCAGTTCCTGCTGCATGCGCGGCAGCACCTCCCCGGTCAGCGCGGCGGTGATCTGGCCGGCGTTGGCCACATTCTCGTCCACGTCGGAACTGACCTCGATGACCCGCTTGCCGTCCTCGCGGCGGATCTCGGTGAAGGAGCGCCCCTCGGTCACCCTGGCGGCCTGACCCAGCGGGATCTCGCCGCCGCCCGGCGTGCGGACGATGAAGTTCTCCACCGAGTAGAGGGTCTCACGCTCGGACTCGGGCAGCCGCACGTACACCCTGAGTTCGTCGCGGCCGCGCTGCTGGCGCAGCGCCTCGGCGCCGAAGAAAGCGGCGCGGATCTGGTTGGCCAGATCGCGTTCGGTGATGCCCAGGCTGCGCGCCGCCGGCTTCAGCTCCAGGTCCAGCTGGGGCTTGCCCTGCTCCAGGCCGCTGTCCACGTCGAACACGCCCGCATAATCCGACAGCTCCCGCGCCAGACGCGCCGCCGCGTGCTCCAGGGTGAGCACGTCCCGGTGGGAGAGCTGGATCGCCACCTTGGCGCCGGCCGCCGGCCCGACCGAGTAGTTGTAGGTCATGCGCTCTGCCGCCGGGGGCTCTCCCACGGCCTCGCGCCAGCGCTTGGCGAATTCCTCGGAACTCACCTCCCGCTCCCCGGCCGGCGCCAGGTACACGGTCACCAGCGCCCGGTGGCCGCCCGTTTGGGTGCCCACGCTGATGTCGCCGCCGCCGGTATTCGGTTCGCTCTTGCCGAGTTCCGAATAGATGCCGGTGACCAGCGGCCCGTCGCCCGTTACCACGTCGTCGCCCAGTTCCTGCTCCACCGACCGGGCGGCCTCTATCATCCGGTCCATGACCCCGCGGGTCTCGTGCACCGGCGCCCCGAACGGCAGCTCGACGCCGGCGGAGACGAAATCGGCCTCGACCCGAGGGAAGAAGGTCAGCGGCACGCGCCCGCTCGCCAGCGTGGCCCAGGCCACGATGAGCACGCTGACGGAGATGGCCAGGGCCAGATAGCGCCGCTCGGCCACCCGCTCGGCCGCGGGACGGAAGCGGGTCTCGATCCAGTGCTCCATGCCGTTGGAGAACTGCTTCTGCCAGCGGTAGATCGGCCGCATCACCGGGTTCGGCCGGAACTGGCCCGAGCGGCGCACGTGGGCCAGGTGGGCCGGCAGGATCAGCAGGCATTCCACCAGGGAGAGCAGCAGGATCGGGATGACGATCATCGGGATGTTGAGGAAGAACTTGCCGATGATGCCGGGCACGAACAGCAGCGGCATGAAGGCCAGCACCGTGGTGAGGACGGCGAACACCACCGGTGTGAGCACCTCCCGGGTACCGGCCACCGAGGAGGTGAGCGGATCGTTGTAGCGGCTGCGGTTGGCGAACACGGCCTCGCCGACGACCACCGCGTCGTCCACCACGATACCGAGCGTCAGGATGAACGCGAACAGCGAGATGATGTTGATGGAGATGTCTGCCACCGGCATGAACAGGAACACGCCGAGGAACGAGATAGGCATGCCCAGCGTCACCCAGAAGGCCAGCCGCGGCTGCAGGAAGATGCCCAGCACGATCAGCACCAGCAGCGCACCGAGGCGGCCGTTCTCGATCAGCAGGCCGATACGGTCGCGGAAGGCCTCCGACGAGTCGTCCGTGATCACGAGGTTCACGCTTTGGGGCAGGTCGGCCTCCCGGGCGGCGATGAACTCGCGTACGGCGTCGGCGACGGTGAGCGGCGATTCGTCTCCCACCCGGAACACCTTGAGATTGGCGGCCGGGTGGCCGTTGTAGAAGGCCTCGGTGTCGGTGTCGCGGAAACCGTCGACGATGCTCGCCATCTGTCCCAGCGTCACCCGGGAGCCGTCCGGGTTGCTGATGACGGCGATGTCCTCGAACTCGTCGCCGAACTCCCGGCGCTCGGTGGTGCGCACCAGCACGTCGCCGCCGGCCGTCTTAACCGTGCCCCCGGGCAGGTCGATGGAGGCGGCCCGTACCCGCTGTGCGACCTCCGGGAGGGTGAGGCCATAGCGGCGCAGCTGCTCCTGGGGCACCTCGATGCTGACCTCGGGCGGCGGCAGGCCGTCCACCTCGATGAGCGTGATCCGGGGGTCGTCCAGGAGCTCGGCCCGGAGCTGCTCCGCCAGGCTGTCCAGCTCGCCGAGCTCCAGGTCGCCGTAGACGATCAGGTTCAGCACCTGTTCCCGGTTCGTCGCCAGGGAGATGACTGGCCGCTCGGCGTCCTCCGGGAACGAGGTGATCCGGTCCACCGCGCTCTTCACGTCGTTCAGCGCCTGGTCGGCATCGGTGTCGAGCAGCAGCTCGGCCAGCACCACGCCCCGGCCCTCGTTCACGATCGAGCTGACTTCCTTGATGCCGTCGACGCCCCGCACCGCCTCCTCGACCGCGAGCACCACGCCTTCCTCGACCTCCTCCGGACTGGCGCCCGGATAGGAGACGCTTACCGTGATGATGTCCAGGTCGATCTCCGGGAACACCTCCTGGCGCACCTGCTGGGCGAACAGCAGCCCGCCGACGATGAGCAGCAGCATCAGCAGGTTCGCCGCGACGGCATTGCGGGCCATCCAGGCGATGGGGCCCCGCATCGCTGTGGGATCGGCGCTCATCGCCTCACGGGTTCACGGCAGACTGTTCCGCCTGGACGGGGAGTTCGTCCTGCAGCCTCAGCTTCATGCCCGGCACCGGCGAGGCCAGCGGGCTGATTACCACCAGCTCGCCCGCCGCGAGACCGCCGGTCACCATCACCCGGTCGGGCTGGCGCCAGCCCACCTGCACCCGGCGGATGTCGAGCCGGCCGTCCTCGCCGTAGACGTAGACCCGGTCGCCGGTGTGCAGCCAGCCGCGCCGCAGGGGCACGACTTGGGTCACCCGGTCGCTCTCGATCTCCACGTCCACGTAGCTGTCGAACAGCAGCGGCAGGCCGTCCGTCTCCAGCGCCAGCGGGTCGTCGAGGCCGATCAGCACCCGCGCGAGCCGCCCGGCCGGGTCGAGATCGCCCAGCAGCCGCAGCAGCGCGCCGCGGCGCACGACGGTGGCGGCACCGCTGTCGTAACGGATCTCCACCGTGGAGCCGCCCCGGCCCTCCTCGTCGGGCAGCTCCAGCGCGCCGAGCCGGTCCACGGGCACGGCGGCGCGAACCCAGGCCCGGTCGGTGCCGGCCAGGGTAGCCGCCTGACTCTGGGGCGACAGGGTCTGCCCCGGGTCGACGTTCTCGCCCAGCACGAGCGCGTTGAAGGGCGCCGTCACCCGGGTGCGCTCCAGGTTCAGCTCGGCCTGGCGGAGCCGGGCCTCGGCCGCCGCCACCGCGGCCTCGGCAACGGCCAGCTGGGGTTCGCGCAACGCCAGCGAAGGGTCCGCGGCCTCGTCCCGCTCGTCGGCGAACAGGCGCCACTCCCGTTCGGCGACCCGCCGGCGGCCACGCTCCAGCGAGAGCCGGGCCTCGGCCTCCGCCAGCCGGGTGCGGGCCTGCTCCACCGCCAGCTCGTAATCGTCCGGCTCGATGCGGAACAGCAGCTCGCCCGCCTGTACGAGCCCGCCGGGCACCAGCGCGTCGCTGATCTCCACCACGCGGCCGCCCACCTGGGGCTGCAGCACCACGCTGCGTGCCGGCGTGACCACGCCCTGCGCGGGTACCGTGTAGCGCTCGGACCGCATCTCGGCCGGCCAGGTCTTTACGAGCGCACCCCGGTCCACCCGGGGTGCCTTCTCCGGCTCCGTGCGGGTGGCGAGCAGCACGGCCGATACCCCGATGCCGCCGAGGAGCACGAGGACGGCGACGAGGGCCTGTCTGGCGCCGGGGCTCACGACGCCTCCTCCGCCAGCAGCGACACCCCGAGGGCCCGGCAGAGCTGCACGCGGCTGCTGTACTGGTCGCGGCGGGCGCTTATCAGCGACTGCTCGAGGTTCTGTTGCGACTGCAGCGCCAGCAGGACGTCCAGGAAGTCCACCTGGCCCTCGCGATAGGCGGTGCGCGTCAGCGTCAGCACGCGCTCCGCCTCCTGCAGCTGCCGACCCAGACTCCCCACCAGGGCGTCGCGTGCCTGGATGAGAGCCAGCGAAGTGGCCACCTCGGTCCATGCATCCAGCAGCGC
>CAZRSA010000084.1:0-12469 GCA_964602525.1 uncultured Woeseiaceae bacterium | reverse complement strand
TTCGGCCGCCGCCTGTGGGTGTGCCCGACGGGCAGCAGCGTCGGGCAGCCCGACGCGGTGGTGCTGCGCCTGGACCCCGGCCTCGCGTTCGGCACGGGCACCCACGCGACGACGGCGCTTTGTCTGGAGTGGCTCGATGCGGCCGGGCTGGAAGGATGCCGCGTGCTCGACTTCGGTTGCGGCTCGGGCATCCTGGCCGTCGCGGCCCTGCTGCTCGGCGCCCGGCATGCCAGCGCCACGGACATCGACGCCCAGGCCCTGACGGCGACCCGGGCGAACGCGGAGCGCAACGGTGTGGCAGGGAGGCTGACGGTGCTCGCACCCGACCGACTCAGGGGCGAGCGAGGTGACGGGCCTTTCGACGTGGTGCTGGCGAACATCCTCGCCGCCCCGCTGGCAACCCTCGCGCAGCGTCTGGCCCGTCTTACCCGGAGGGGCGGCGATATCGTGTTATCGGGTATCCTCGTGAGTCAGGCGGACGAGATCCGGGCCGCCTACGAGCCCTGGTTCGAGATGGCGCCGGCGGTCGCACGCGAGGACTGGATCATGATCAGCGGCAGGCGCCGGGAAGACTGAGACCGTGTACACCCAATGCCCCGAATGCCGGACGGCTTACCAGATCGGGCCCGACGACCTGAGGCGCGCCCACGGGCGGGTGCGTTGCGGTGGCTGCGGCACGGTATTCGACGCACTGCAGACGCTGTCTCACGAACCGCCCCCCGCTCAGCCGGAAGCGGAGTACGAAGACGAAGCGGAGTACGCGGCCGACCCCGAGCCGCCGTCGGAGCCCGGACCGGAACCGCCGCCGGAGCACGCGGCGGAAGAACCGGCGCCGCCGCCCGAGCCGGAATCGGTTGCCGAGGCGGAGCCTCAGCGGTTCGATGACGACACGCCGCTGGAGGAGATCCTGGCGTCCTTCGGCGGCGACCTCATCGACGAAGAAGGCGGAGAGGGCGAGACCGGCAGTCCGGACCAACGCGGGGCGTCGCCGTCGGAGCCGGTAGCGGAGACCGCGGCGGAAGAAGGCGAAGACCGGCCCGGCGAGCCGCCCCCGGAGGAGCCGGGCGCACCGGAGGGCGAAGATCTCGGCGACGAAGGCGAATGGCGGGCGCTGCTCGCCGAGCTCGAGCTGGACGAGACGGTCCTCGGCGCCGACGTTCGGCCCGGAACGGAAATCAGCGACGCGCGCTCCGGTGCCGAGCCCCGATTCCCGGAAGAGACAACCGGCGGGACGTCCGGGGACGCACCGGTTGAAACGCCCGGGGAAACGCCCGGGGAAACGCACGGGGAAATACCCGGGGAGACGCCTGGGGAGATGCCCGGGGAGACGCCGCCGGAGATTTCGGAGGAGCGGTCAGGGGTGTCGGCCGCAGAGCCGGCGGAACTCACCCTGGCGGCCGAGCCCGGGACCGGCGGGGCGGAGCCGGAGGCCGAAGAGCTGCCGGCAGGCGAGGCCGGGCACACGGATATGCCGCCGGCGGATGCGCCCGACACCACGCCGGAAGAGGCGCCGCCCGCACCGGCGGCCGCGACGATCGACGCGCCGGCACCGGAACACAAGGAAGAGCAGACCGATGCGAAAGAGCATGACGAACTCGCCGCGTCGGCGGCGCTGTTCGACGAGATCGTCCAGAGCGGCGAGTTCGCCGCGATTCTAGGCCCCGATGCAGATGCCGCGACGGCGGCTGCCGGGCGAGGCAGCCGGGACCGGGACGAGGCGCAGCCGGCGAGCGCCGGCGGAGACACCGGCACGACGCCGCAAGAGGCAGCCGGTGAGCATGCCACGGCCGAAGACGACGAAGAGCTGGTAGACCAGGCACTGGTGCCGCGCCGGCGCCAGCGCTCGCAAACGCTGCTCTGGTCCGTGGCAGCGGCGCTGCTGGTGGCCGTGCTCGGCCTGCAGGTCATCCACGGCCAGCGCGCGCAGCTGGCGACCCACCCCGACTTCGGTCCGCGGCTGCAGCACATCTACGGCGCCCTCGGTATGGACGTGCAGCCGCGCTGGGACATCGGCGCGCTGTGCGTGGAGTCGTCCAGCGGCGATGCGGGCGCGAACACGCTGGAGATCGCCAGCGTCATCGCCCATGAGGGCGACCGGCCCCAGCCCTATCCGCTGCTGCAGGTGGCGCTGACGGACCGCTGGCAAAGCGTCATCGGCAGCCGCTCGATCGCGGCCGACGACTACCTGCCGAGCGACGGCTTGCGCGCAGACCGCCTGTTTCCCGGCGACCGGGTGCGGGCCAGCGCCCGCCTGGCCGATCCGGGCAGCGAGGCGGCCGGTTACGAGCTGCACGTCTGCTACCGCAACCCCGACGGCGACCTGCGCTGCTCCGGCGCCTGCCGGTAGGATCCGCGTTCATGCAAATAGGCTCCATCGACATCGCGTCGCCCGTGCTCCTGGCCCCCATGGCGGGCACCACCGATCTGCCCTTCCGGCGGCTTGCACGGCGTTTCGGGGCGGGTCTGGCCGCCACGGAAATGACCACGGCGGATACCTCGCTCTGGCGCTTCGAGAAGTCGCGTCAGCGCCTGCGCCTGGAGGGCGATCCGTGGCCCCGCGTCGTGCAGATCGCCGGCAGCGACCCGGGCGCCATGGCGGAGGCTGCACGGGCGGTCGCCGACGCCGGCGCCGATATCGTCGACATCAACATGGGCTGCCCGGCCAAAAAGGTCTGCCGCAAGCTGGCGGGCTCGGCCCTGCTGAGGGACGAGAGCCGGGTGGCGGAGATTCTTTCGGCGGTGGTGGCTGCCGTGGACGTGCCGGACACGTTGAAGACCCGCACCGGCTGGGATCCGGAGCATCGCAATGGCGTACGCGTCGCACGGCTCGCCGAGGACTGCGGCATCCGGGCACTTGCCATACACGGCCGCACCCGCGCCTGCCGCTTCGCCGGCAGCGCGGAATACGCCACCATTGCGCAGATCGCCGACGCCGTCTCCATTCCCGTGATCGCCAACGGCGACATCGACAGTCCTGAAAAGGCACTCGAAGTTCTGCGCCTAACCGGCGCCGCCGCGGTGATGATCGGGCGCGCCGCCCAGGGCCGGCCGTGGATATTCAGGGACGTGCTGCATTACCTCCGGCACGGCAGCCGCCCGGCGCCTCTGGACGCTGCGGGGCTCCGTGCTATCATCACCGCCCACCTGCAAGACCTGCACCGCTTCTACGGGGAGGAGCGCGGTGTCCGGGTGGCACGCAAACACCTGTCCTGGTACAGCCGCCATCTGCCGGATGGCGATGATTACCGACGCCAGGTGGTGCGCGTAGAAAGCGCGAGAGAGCAGCTGCTCCTCACCGAGCGCTTTCTCGGCAGCGCAGACCGGGCCGGTGCTCTCGCAGCCTGAATCCCGCTGCCCCGGAGGTCGAGAGGAGAAAAGTCAACCGATACGCCGCGACGTGGGCTCGCGGCGGCGATATGCGGGGAACGAATCGACGTGGCTCAATCGACGAGAAAGAAGAGAAGAAAACCCAAACTGGGTAACGACAAATCCCTGAGCGACCACACCGAAGAAGCACTCAGCCTCTACTTCGAGAGCCTGAACGGCCACCGGCCAGGTGATCTCTACGACCTGGTGCTGAGCGAGGTGGAGAAACCGCTGCTCCGGACGGTGCTCGAGTACACCGGCGGCAACCAGAGCGAGGCCGCTTCCATCCTCGGCATCAACCGGGGCACCCTGCGCAAAAAGCTGAAGGCGTACGCGCTGCTGCACTGAGCGGCCGCCGGCGCCAGAACCTGCCCCGGGAGCACAGCCGATGACGCGACCCCGCCGCGCGCTGATCAGCGTCTCCGACAAGACCGGTGTGACGGAACTGGCGCGGGGCCTTGCCGAATGCGGCTTCGACCTGATCTCCACCGGCGGCACGGCGCGCACGCTGCGCGAGGCCGGCCTGGAGGTGACCGACGTCGCCGCGTACACGGGCTTCCCGGAGATCATGGGCGGCCGGGTGAAGACCCTGCACCCGAAGGTGCACGGCGGCCTGCTGGGCCGGCGGCAGACGGATGCGGCGGTCATGGCCGAGCGGGGCATCGATGCCATCGACGTCCTGGCCGTCAATCTCTATCCCTTCGAGCAGACCGTGAGCGCGGCGGACGCCGGCCTGGCCGAAGCCATCGAGAACATCGATATCGGCGGACCCGCCATGATCCGGGCCGCGGCCAAGAACCACGGCGACGTACTGGTGCTGGTGGACCCGGCGGACTACGAGGCGGCGCTGAGAGCGCTGCGCGATGACGCCGTGGACGAGGCGCTGCGCCTGCGCCTGGCGGCCAGGGCCTACACCCATACGGCCAGCTATGATGCGGCCATCTCCGCCTGGCTCAACGCAGCCGCCGGCGAGAGCCGGCTCGGCGAACGCTTCGCCTGCGGCGGCCGCCGCATCGCCAGCCTGCGCTACGGCGAGAACCCGCACCAGCGGGCAGCCTTCTACGCCGACGCCGGGGACCTCCGCGGCACGCTGGCCGGCGCGGAGCAACTGCAGGGCAAGGAGCTCTCCTACAACAACATCGCCGATGCCAACGCAGCGCTCGAGTGCGTGCGCCAGTTCGACGGCACGGCCTGCGTAATCGTCAAGCACGCCAATCCTTGCGGCGTGGCCGTGGCCGGCACGCAGATCGACGCCTACGAACGCGCCTACGCCACGGACCCGGTGTCCGCCTTCGGCGGCATCATCGCCTTCAACGCGCCGCTGGAGCAGCGGGTGGCCCGAGAGATCGTGGAGCGCCAGTTCGTCGAGGTCATCGTCGCGCCCGGCCTGGCGGAAGGCGCCGCCGCGGCGCTCGCCGGAAAGAAGAACGTGCGCGTGCTGGTCACCGGCGAGACCCGGCCGCAGCGCCCGGCCGTCGAGCTGAAGAAGGTCTCCGGCGGCCTGCTCGTCCAGGACCGCGACGACGGCCACATCACCTCTGCCGACCTCACCGTGGTGAGCCGGCGGGAGCCGGCGGACGAGGAGATCGCCGATCTGCTGTTCGCCTGGAGGGTGGCGAAATTCGTCAAGTCCAATGCCATCGTGTTTGCCCGGGGCGGCGCCACGGTCGGCGTCGGCGCGGGGCAGATGAGCCGGGTCTACTCCACCCGCATCGCGGCCATCAAGGCGGCCGACGCCGGCCTGTCGACCAGGGGCGCCGTCGCGGCGTCCGACGCCTTTTTCCCTTTCCGCGACGGCATCGACGCGGCCGCAGAACACGGCATACGCGCCGTGATCCAGCCGGGCGGCTCCGTGCGCGACGAGGAGGTCATCGCCGCGGCCGACGAGCACGGCATCGCAATGGTGTTCACGGGCATGCGGCACTTCCGTCACTGAGCCGGAGAAGACGCCGTGAAGATACTCATCGTGGGCGGCGGCGGGCGCGAGCATGCGCTGGCCTGGAAATGCGCCGCCTCACCCAGGGTCACCGAAGTGGTGGTCGCACCCGGCAACGCCGGCACGGCACTGGAACCCGGCGTGCGCAACGCCGCCGTGGCGGCGGAAGACGTGGACGGCCTGGTCGCCCTCGCCCGGCGTGAGGGCGCCGACCTCACCATCATCGGCCCGGAGGTGCCGCTGGTCGCCGGCATCGTGGATCGCTTCGAGGTCGCCGGCCTGCGCTGCTTCGGACCCCGCGCCGATGCCGCGAGACTGGAGGGGTCCAAGGCGTTCACGAAGGACTTCCTGGCTCGCCATCGCATCCCCACCGCCGCCTACGCTAGCTTCACCGAACTCCGGCCCGCCCTCGACTACATACGTACGCAGGGCGCGCCGCTGGTAGTGAAGGCCGACGGCCTGGCCGCCGGCAAGGGCGTCGTGGTGGCCCAGACGGTGGAGTCTGCGGAGGAAGCCGCCCGGGACATGCTGCAGGCCGGTGCCTTCGGCGGCGCTGGCCGGCGCATCGTCGTGGAGGAGTTCCTGCAGGGCGAGGAGGCAAGCTTCATCGTCATCACCGACGGCCGCCACATACTGCCGCTGGCGACCTCCCAGGACCACAAGGCCCGGGACGAGGGTGACACCGGCCCGAACACAGGCGGGATGGGCGCCTATTCGCCCGCCCCCGTGGTCACTCCCGCCGTGGAGCGCCGTATCATGGACGAGGTGATCCGGCCCACCGTCGAGGGGTTGGCGGCGGACGGCGTGGACTACCTCGGCTTCCTGTACGCGGGGCTCATGATCGACGACGCCGGCGCGCCCAAGGTGCTGGAGTTCAACTGCCGGTTCGGCGACCCGGAGACCCAGCCGATCATGGCGCGGTTGAACAGTGACCTGGTAGAGCTCTGCGAGGCTGCGCTCGACGGACGCCTGCCCGGGGTGCAGGCAGAATGGGATCCCCGCGCCGCCCTCGGCGTGGTGATGGCGGCCGGCGGCTACCCGTCAGGCTACCGCAAGGGTGACAGCATCGAGGGCCTGGAGCGCGCCGCCGCGGTGGACGACGTCAAGGTCTTCCACGCCGGCACGGCCATGGACGACGGCCGCGTCGTCACCGCCGGCGGCCGTGTGCTCTGCGTCGTGGGCCTGGGCACCAGCGTCACGGCGGCGCGGGACGCAGCCTACCGGGGCGTCGAATGCATCCGCTGGGAAGACGCCTGTTTCCGCCGGGACATCGGCCACCGCGCCGTCGCCCGGGAGTCGCGGGACAACGGCTAGGCGGAGGCCGGGTAGCGCCATGATCACGGTCGGCGAAGCCTGGCGGCGCATCGCGGACGCGCTGCCCGACTACGGGAACGAGAACATTGCCGTGGAGGAAGCCACCGGCCGCGTGCTGCGCCGGCCCGTCTGCGCCGAACGGGATCAGCCGCCTTTCGACCGGGTCATGATGGACGGCATCGCCCTGCGCCACACGGGCGCCCGGCGTCTGCGCGTCGGCGCCACGCAGCATGCCGGGGATCCGCCCCTGGCGGTCGCGGACGGCGAGTGCGTGGAGATCATGACCGGCGCCGTGCTGCCCCGCGGCGCCGACACGGTGGTGCCGGTCGAGCGCATCCGCACGAGCGACGGCCATGCCGAACTGGAGGAAGGCTACGAACCGAAGCCCGGCCAGTTCATCCACCGCCGCGGTTCCGATCACGGCGCCGGCAGCCGTCTGCTCGACGCCGGCACCCTGCTGGGCGCGCCGGAAGTCGCGGTGCTGGCCTCCCAGGGCCTCGCGACCGTGGCAGTCGGCCGGCGGCCGGCGGTAGCGGTCGTCTCCACGGGTAACGAGCTGGTTGCCGCCGGCGCCACCGTGGCGCCCCACGAGATCCGGCAGTCCAACGGACCGGCCATCCTGGCCTCCCTGCTGCAGCACGGTCATGCGGGCTCCCGCCACCTGCACCTGCGCGACGAGCCGGCGGTCATGCGCCAGCGCCTGGGCGCACTGCTGGATGAATTTCCGGTGCTGCTGCTGTCCGGCGGCGTATCGAAGGGCAAGGCGGACTACGTGCCCGGCGTCATGGCCGAACTCGGCGTCGAGGTGGCGTTCCACCGGGTCAGCCAGCGGCCGGGCAAGCCGATGTGGTTCGGCACCCGCGGCGAGACGCTGGTATTCGCCCTGCCCGGCAATCCGGTCTCGGCGCTGGTGTGCTTCCGCCGCTACGTACTGCCCGCCCTGCTGAAGGCCGCAGGATCCGCGGCGGGGACGGCGGAGGAGACCGCGGTGCTCGGCGCCGACCATGCCTTCCGCCCCGCGCTGACCTGTTTCCTGCCGGTACGCGCGGTCCGCGCCGCCGACGGCTCTCCGGTCGCAATGCCGGCGCCCGCCAATACGTCCGGCGATTTCACGGCTCTGGCGGGTACCACCGGCTTCGTGGAGCTGGAACTCGAGCGCGACCGGCACACCGCGGGCACGGCGGTGACGCTGTACCGCTGGCGGCTGTACTGAGGCGGGGCAGACCCGCTACAGTCACGCCCCGACGATGACTCAGCGTTTCATCGCCTCGAAGAACTGGGCGTTGGTCTTGGTGTCCTGCAGCTTGGAGAGCAGGAACTCGACGGCGGCCAGTTCGTCCATCGGGTGCAGCACCTTGCGCAGCACCCACATCTTCTGCAGCTCGTCCGGCTGGGTGAGGTATTCCTCTTTCCGAGTGCCGGAACGGTTGATGTTGATGGCGGGGAACACACGCTTCTCTGAGATGCGGCGATCCAGGTGGATCTCCATGTTGCCGGTGCCCTTGAACTCCTCGTAGATGACGTCGTCCATCTTCGAGCCGGTGTCGATCAGGGCCGTGGCGAGGATGGTGAGCGACCCGCCCTCCTCGATGTTGCGCGCGGCGCCGAAGAAGCGCTTGGGACGGTGCAGCGCGTTGGCGTCCACACCGCCGGTCAGCACCTTGCCCGACGAGGGCACCACGGTATTGTAGGCGCGCGCCAGGCGGGTGATGGAGTCGAGCAGGATGACCACGTCGCGCTTGTGCTCGGTCAGCCGCTTGGCCTTCTCGATCACCATCTCGGCCACCTGTACGTGCCGGCTGGCCGGTTCGTCGAAGGTGGAGGACACCACCTCGCCTCGCACGGTGCGCTCCATCTCGGTGACCTCCTCCGGACGCTCGTCGATGAGCAGCACGATGAGGTCGCACTCCGGATAGTTCGCCGCGATGGCCGAAGCGATATTCTGCAGCAGCATGGTCTTGCCGGCCTTCGGCGGCGAGACGATCAGGCCGCGCTGGCCCTTGCCGATGGGCGCCACCATGTCGATGATGCGCGCCGTCAGGTCCTCGGTACTGCCGTTGCCCTGCTCGAGCTGCAGCCGCTCTTTCGGGAACAGCGGCGTCAGGTTCTCGAACAGCACCTTGCTCTTGGCGTTCTCCGGCGCGTCGAAGTTGATCTGCCCGACCTTCAGCAGCGCGAAATAGCGCTCGCCGTCCTTCGGCGGCCGGATCAGGCCGGAGACGGTGTCGCCGGTGCGCAGGTTGAAGCGCCGGATCTGGCTGGGCGAGACGTAGATGTCGTCCGGCCCGGCCAGGTAGGAGCTGTCGGAGGAGCGCAGGAAGCCGAAGCCGTCCTGCAGGATCTCCAGCACGCCGTCGCCGTAGATGTCCTCGCCCTGCTTGGCGTGCGCCTTCAGCATCGCGAAGATGATGTCCTGCTTGCGCGAGCGTGCGAGGCCTTCCAGCCCCATCTCATCCGCAAGCTCCACCAGCTCCGACGCCGGACGCGTCTTCAGCTCGGTGAGGTTCATCACGTTCTTGCTGTCGGCGAGCTGCTCCGGCGTTATGACCTCGAGATTCTCCTCGTCGGCGGGGAGATCCTCGTAGCCGTGCTGCGTGTTGCCGCTTTTCCGCCGGCGGGACTTGCGCGGCGGCCCATTCTGATTTTTCGGACGGGAAGACTGCTTCGACCGTCCTCTTGCTTGATTACCCAAGTAGCCTCTCACAAGTTGGCATCCAAGAACTCGATCAGCTGCGATTTGGACATCGCACCCATTTTCTGTGCCTGCACTGCCCCGTCACGGAACAGCATCAGGGTAGGGATACTGCGGATCCCGAATTTCGGCGGCGTGTTAGGATTCTCGTCGATGTTGATCTTCGCCACCTTCAAACGGTCGCCATACTCGCCGGACACGTCGTCGAGCAGCGGCGCGATCATCTTGCACGGGCCGCACCACTCCGCCCAGAAGTCCAGCAGAACCGGACGATCGGACTGCAGCACGTCCTGCTCGAACGTCGCATCACTCGTATGAACGATCTGGTCAGTCACCGCTGTTAACCTCCCCGCAGTATCGAATGATTCAGTGTCCAGAGCCGGAGCTACCCCGACGGCGCATATTTCTTTCGGCACCGGAGCGGGCAGGTGACGGCGCCTTCCCGATCAGGCAATATGTCGCCTCTTTCTCGCCGGTCTTGTGCGGCTTCTCTTGAGATTTGGTGGTAGCGAATTCTGGCAGGTGCGACGGCTGTCGCAGCGGACTGTGGTCAATTTGAACCCTTCGCGGCGGAATTTGCAAGCCTTACATTCACTTTTTCCCCACGGGAACCCATGTCCGAAAATCATCTGAGCGAACTGGCCTTCAGGGATCTGGAGCTGCCCGACGCCATACGCAAAGGCATCGACGATGCCGGTTTCGAATATTGCACGCCGATCCAGAGCCGGACGCTGCCCATCGCCCTCGCGGGCCGCGACGTCGCCGGCCAGGCGCAGACCGGGACGGGCAAGACTGCCGCGTTCCTGATCGCCCTGTTCAATCGCCTGCTTGCGAGCGAGCGACCGGGCAGCAAGCAGTCGGCGCCGCGTGCGGTCATCCTGGCCCCCACCCGGGAACTGGCGGTGCAGATCGCCGCCGACGCCGAGACCCTGGGCAGCCACACGGGTCTCGAGGTCGCACTGGCCTATGGCGGCAAGGACTACGACAAGCAGCGCGACCACATCAGCGCCGGCATCGACGTGTTGATCGGTACGCCGGGACGCCTCATCGACTACTACAAGCAGGGTGTGTTCAATCTGAACCACGTGGAGGTGATGGTGCTCGACGAGGCCGATCGCATGTTCGATCTGGGCTTCATCAAGGACATCCGCTACGTGCTCAGGCGACTGCCTCCGCCGACGGAGAGGCTGAACATGCTGTTCTCGGCCACCCTGTCGCACCGGGTGATGGAACTCGCCTACGAGCACATGAACGACCCGGAGCTGATCCGCATCGAGCCGGAGAAGGTGACGGCCGACCGGGTACGCCAGATCATCTACTACCCCTCCAACGAGGAGAAGCTGCCGCTGCTGATCAAGCTGCTGCGCGAGATGGACGCGAAGCGTACCATGGTATTCGTGAACACCAAGCGCGAGGCGGAGCGGCTGGAGGACACCCTGCGCGCGAACGGTATCAATGCCCAGGCCATCTCCGGCGACGTGCCGCAGCGCAAACGCGAGCGCATGCTCGGCGACTTCCAGAGTGGCGAGCTCGCCGTGCTGATCGGCACCGACGTCGCCTCCCGTGGCCTGCATGTGCCCGACGTGAGCCACGTGTTCAATTACGATCTGCCCCAGGACCGGGAGGACTACGTGCACCGCATCGGCCGCACGGCGCGCGCCGGCGCTTCGGGCGACGCCATCAGCTTCGGCTGCGAGCAGTACGTGGTCGGACTGCCCGACATCGAGGACTACATCGGCCACAAGATCCCGGTGGCGAGCTTCGATCACGAATCGCTGCCGGAGATCGAGCGCCCGCCCCGCCGGCCGCGCAAGCGGGTCGGCGGCCGTCCCGGCGGCGGCAAGCCTCCCCGCGGCGGCGGCCGCGGCAGCCGGCGCGGCGGCGACGGCGGCGGGCAGGCCCGGTCCGAAGACGGCGGCAGCAAGCCGAAGTCCGGCGACGGCGGCGAGAAGAGCAAGAAGAAGCGGCGTCGGCGCCGGCGGCCGAAGAAAACCGGTGATGCCGGTCAGTAACAGGGACGATCAGTGCAGAACCGACAGCAGCTGTTGAAGAACATCGTGGCCATTACCCGGGAGGCCGGCCGGGCCATCCTGGAGGTCTACGAGACCGACTTCGACGTTGAGAACAAACAGGACGACTCGCCCATCACGGCGGCCGACCGCGCAGCCCATGACATCATCGTCGCCGGGCTGAAGGGACTGACCCCCGACCTGCCCGTGCTGAGCGAGGAGGACGGGGTGCCGGGGTATGGCGAGCGCAGCGCCTGGCAGCGTTACTGGCTGGTGGACCCTCTCGACGGCACGAAGGAGTTCGTCAGCCGCAACGGCGAGTTCACGGTGAATATCGCCCTGGTGCAAGGCCACCACGCAGTCCTGGGCGTCGTCCATGTGCCGGTACAGGGCAAGACCTACACGGGCCTCCACGGTTACGGCGCGCGCCGTATCATGGACGGCCACGACAGCGAGGCCATCCGCGTGACCGAGGAATCCGCATCCCCCGTCCGGGTGGTCGGCAGCCGCTCCCATCGCGGCGCTAGCCTGGACGCGTGGCTCGACGAACTGGGCGACTACGAACTGGTGCCCATGGGCTCCTCGCTGAAGTTCTGCGTGGTCGCCGAAGGTGGCGCCGACGTCTACCCCCGGCTCGGCCCCACGTCGGAATGGGACACGGCGGCGGCCCAGGCGGTGGTGGAGGCCGCGGGCGGACGCGTCACCGTGGCCGGCGGTTCGCCGCTGACCTACAACGCCAAGGCGGACATCCTGAACCCTCACTTTCTGGTGACGGGCCCCCAGGACCGGCAGTGGCCGCCTATCGGCTGAGCAAGCCCGCCGGCAAGGGCTGGACAAGCGCCGCGTTTCGACATACTAAGAAGGCGTGGACGGCGAAAACGAAAACAACAACGTCGAGAGCGGCGCGTTCAGCAGCCTGGAGCGCCTTCGGGAACTGCGCATGAGCCACCGGGATCTGGACGACCTCATCGACCGTCTGTCCGAGGATCCCCTGGTGGACCAGCTGCGCCTGCGGCGGCTGAAGAAGCGCAAGCTCCAGCTGAAGGACACGATCGCCCGCCTGGAGAGCGAGCTGATCCCGGATCTGAACGCCTGAGCTAGGGCCTGTTAACACTACCGAAGTGCTTCGATGATGAGTGCGAAATGAATGAA
>CAZRSA010000083.1:0-12532 GCA_964602525.1 uncultured Woeseiaceae bacterium | reverse complement strand
CCGACTGGCTGGTGCTGCCCTACGAACTCCAGGGTCTGTCCCGGGAGGAGATCGCCCGCCACAAGCCGGCCGTCGCCGGCCTGGTCAAGGAACTCGCGGAGACGCTGGAGCCTGCCTGAAGCCTCAGTCCGGCCGCCGCCAGGCGGGCTCGCCCAGGATGTGGGTAGCGACGATCGTGCGCTCGTCGCCGAGAATCGTCAGTGCGAACAGATCGTCTGCCAGGCTCGCGGTCTCGGCGGCTCGTCGGCGCTGCAGGGGCGTGGCGGCGGTGTCCAGCACCGCGAAATCCGCTTCCCGGCCCGACTCGAAATTGCCCACCGCCTGCTCCCAGCCCAGCGCCCGGGCGGCGCCCAGCGTCATGAGATAAAGTGCCTGCCAGGGCGACAGCGGCTGGCCGCGCAGCTGCAGCACCTTGTACGCCTCGCCCGCCGTGGCCGGCAGATTCAGCGTGGTGCCGGCACCCACGTCCGTGCCCAACCCGACACCGATGCCGTGCTCGCGTGCCCGCGCCAGGTCGAACAGGCCGCTACCCATGAAGAGATTCGATGTCGGGCAGAAAGCCATCGCACCGCCGCACTCCGCCATGTGCCGGTAGTCCGCTTCCACCAGGTGCAGGCAGTGCGCGAACACCGCGCGCTCGCGCAGCAGGCCTGTGGCGCGGTAGACGTCCAGGTAGGTCGCCGCCTCGGGAAAACGTTCGGCGACCCGTTCCACCTCGCGTCGGTTTTCGGCCAGGTGCGTGTGGACGTGGACGTCGGGGAATTCCTCCGCCAGCCGTCCGGCCAGCTCGAGCTGGCGGGCGCTGGAGGTCAGGGCGAAGCGGGGCGTGATGGCGTAGCCGAGGCGCTCGTGGCCGTGCCAGCGCTCCAGCAGCTCCCGGCTCTCGCGGTAGCCGGACTCCGGCGTATCCTGCAGGTCCGCGGGGCAGTTCGTGTCCATGAGCACCTTGCCCGCGGCGAGACGCAGCCCCCGGGACTCCGCCGCGGCGAAGACGGCTTCCACCGAGGCCGCGTGCACCGTGGGGAAAATCAGCGCCGAGGTGGTGCCCGCGGCGAGCATCAGGTCGAGAAATTCGGCCGCCGCCCGGTCGGCCACGGCGCGCTCGGCGAAGCGGCGCTCGGCAGGATAGGTGTAGTGCTCCAGCCACTCGAGCAGCTGATCGCCCCAGGAGGCGACGATGCCGAGCTGGGGGTAATGCACGTGGCAGTCGATGAACCCGGGCACGAGCAGCCGGCCGTGGTAATCGGTGACCGCCACGTCGGGGCCGAGGGACGGCAGCAGCGCCTCGGCGGGGCCGAGTGCGCGCACCCGGCCATCCTCCACCACCAGCAGGCCGTCGGGCAGATGCTCCACCGCGTCGCCCGGGTCTCCTTCGCCGGGGTCGGCCACGCAATGGACGATGCTGGCGCGGAACGCGCGGACGGTGTCGGTCAATCGGGGCTCCTCTCCGGGCAGCCATTATCCGGCCGGCCTCGCGCCGGCCGCAAGCAAGCGGTGTCTTACGTTACCTTTCTATTGCCGCCGCGAGTGGCTAACATCGCCTCCCTGAACGGGCCCGCGGCGGCCTTTCATCAATCCCGCGAGGAGTTTTCATGAGTTCTGCCGTACAGCTGCTCGGCATCAGCAATGCCATCGTCGATATCCTGAGCCACGTCGACTACGAGTTCCTCGACCGCGTGGATGCCGCGCCGGGCACCATGACGCTGATCGACGAGGGCCGCGCGGACGAGGTGTACGGCATGATGGGGCCGGCCACGGAGAAGTCCGGCGGCTCCGTCGCGAACTCCGTGGCCGTCTTCGCCTCCCTGGGCGGCCAGGCCGCCTACGTGGGCCGGGTCGCCGACGACCAGTTCGGCCGGGTATTCCAGCACGACATGCGCTCGCTGGGCATCGACATGCGGGTGCCGCCGGCACCGGCGGAGAGGTCCACCGCCCGCTGCTACGTGCTGATCACTCCGGACGGCCAGCGCACGATGCAGACCTATCTCGGCGCCTGCACGGAACTCGGCCTTGGCGACGTGGACGCCGGGACCATCGGCCAGCCGGGGATCGTGCTGCTGGAGGGCTACATCTTCGATCTGCCGGAAGGGCCGGACGTGGCGCGGCTGGCAATCGAGACGGTACGTCGGCAGGGCGGCAGGGTCGCGCTGTCGCTGTCCGACACCCTGTGTGTCGAGCGTCACCGGGCAGTGTTCCGCGAACTCGTGGAAGACGAGGTGGACATCGTCTTCGCCGACGAGGAGGAGATCTACCAGCTGTTCGCCACCGATTCCATCGACGGGGTGATGTCCGAGGCATCCATGCTGCAGGGCCTGTTCGTCGTCACCCGCTCCGAACAGGGCTCGGTGGTGATCAACGGCGACGAATTCATCCGCCAGGCCGCCTTCCCGGTGGACAAGGTGGTGGACACCACCGGCGCCGGCGACACCTACACCGCGGCCTTCCTGGCCGGGCTGGTCAGGGGCGAGCCGCTGGAGCGCTGCGCCCGCATCGCCTCCTGGTGCGGCGCCCGGGTCATCCAGCAGGTGGGCGCGCGCTACCAGGGCGACATCCTCGAGGGTTACCCGGAAGCCTGAGTGCCGGCGCCGGCATGAGCGCGGACGCCGGCTTCCGGCCCTACGAGCAGGCCTTCGCCCGGGACCCCTATCCGGTCTATGCGCGTCTGCGCCGCGAGACGCCGGTATTCCATGCCGCGGAGTTCGGCATGACGTTCTTCACCCGCTACGCGGATGTCGAGGCGCTGCTGCAGGACCCGCGCCTCGGTCGCACGATGCGCCACCGCATGTCGCCCGCCGAGCGGGCCGCGGACGACGAACCCTGGGAGCACTTGCCGAATTACGCCCGCTATGTGCGGGTGAACGTGCTGGAAACAGAGGGCGCTGAGCATGCCCGCCTGCGCCGGGTGCTGATGCGGGTGATGAACCCGAACCGGATCCGCCGGCTGAAGACCCGGATCGAGGCGCTGGCCCGGGAGCGGGTGGCCGGACTGTCGTCCCGGGGGCGGATGGAGTTCGTCTCGGAGCTCGCGGCGCCGCTGCCGGTGCAGCTGATCGGCGAGTTGCTCGGCTGGCCCGAGGCCGAGCGGGAGCGGCTGCGGCCCTGGTCTGCGGCGATCGTGCGACTCTACGAGAAGGATGCCACCGGGGAGGACGAGCGCGTCGCGGAGGCCGCCGCCGCGGAGTTCGCAGCACGCATCGGCGAGCTGGTGGAAGAGCGCCGGGCACGGCCGGACGACGGCGTCATCGGGGAGCTCGCCGCGCTCGCCCGGGACGAGGGTGTGCTCACCCGGGACGAACTCGTGGCGAGCTGCATGCTGCTGCTGAACGCCGGTCACGAGGCCACCGTCAATGCGGCGGGCAACGGCCTGCTCGCACTCCTGCGCCACCCCGCCGAGTATGACCGGCTGCGGGCCGAGCCGGCGCTGGTGGATACGGCGGTGGAGGAGATGCTGCGCTACGACGCGCCGCTGCATCTCTTTCATCGCTACGTGCTGGAGGACATGGATTATGCCGGCCGCCGCTTTCGCGCCGGCGACATGCTCGGCCTCCTGTACGGCTCGGCGAACCGGGACCCGGAGGCGTTCGAGCAGCCGGACCGCTTCGACGTCGTCCGCTCGCCCAACCGCCACTTCGCCTTCGGCGCCGGCGCGCATTTCTGCGTGGGTGCGCCGCTGGCGCGGCTGGAGCTGCGCGCGCTGTTCACGGCACTGCTGGAGGGGCTTCCGGAGCTGCGTCTGGCGGAACGGGAACCGGAATACCACACCGGCCTGGTCTTCCGCGGCCTGAAGGCCCTCCACCTGCGGTGGTGACGACGGGCGCGATTCCCTTCTTTCGTGGCCGCGCTGCGGGGGCATCCGTCTTGCTCCCGACAGAAGGTCGCGGCGACGGATACCCCCGCATGACGGCCACGACTGCGACGGCACGAAGGGGCTGCCAGTCAGCAGCACCTGCTGACCCGCGCAGCCCGGTCCGGGCGGTGGCGAGCCAATGCTCACAGAAGGTCAGGACCGGTCAAGAAGAGCAGGTCGGGCCTGAACGCCCTCCTGCATTATTGCGCGGGCAGGGCGTCCAGCATCTGCTGTGCAGACTCCTTGATGGTGAGATTGCCGCCCGTCTCCGTCGCCCTCGTCAGGGCCCGGCGCGCTTCGTCCACGTCGCCGAGCTGGCTGGAGACGAAGCCCAGCGTGAGCCAGATGCGCTGGTGATCCGGATTGGCCTCCGCGCCTTCGCGCAGTTGCTCGAGCGCCTCGTCGTGCCGGCCGAGATAGTGCAGGGTCAGACCCAGGTTGTTGCGGGTCTCCACGTTATCCGGATCCAGCTCCAGCAGGCGCGCATACAGCTCGGCAGCGCGGCCGTATTGCTTCTCCCGGAAGAGGTTGTCGGCCTGGCGAGCCATCGCGGCCGGGTCCTCGGAAGTCATGGTCATCGCCGAACTGAGTGCGATGTCATTGGCCGAGATACCGCCCGGTTGCGGCGCGGGACGCTGGCGTACGGTGGCCGCGCCCGTGGCGGGGTTACCGCCCCCGGCTGCGGTCGTCGACGTATCGTCCAGATAATAGGCACGTGTGGCGCCGAACACCGCCAGACCGAAAGCGACCTGGAAGATGACCATTCCCGCCCAGAATTTTCCGTTCCGTTCCATGAAGAACCCCGTCTATCGAGCCAGCGGCGAGGATATCCGGACGGGGCCGGCGAGCAAAGTCCCGGAAAACCGCAGCGGGCGTGCTAGGGTTGGGACGGACCAACCAGGGAGACGCCGATGAGACCCGTGACCGTACTGCTCGCCATGCTGCTGCCTGCTGCTGTCTGCGCGGAGCCGGAACCCTGGATGCGCAGCGAAACTCCGGGCGAGCTCCGCATTGCCGCGGCCGCGGAATCGGACTGCCCGGTGACGCCGGAGGACGTGAAGGTGCACATGGAAAGCGTGCTGGAGCAGGCCGGCATCGAGGCCGTCCCGTTCAGCGGCAAGCCGGCCGAGCTCTTCCTGGCGGGGGTCGTGGAATGCGAGAGACACGGCGACGGCGTCTGGGTGTTCCGCGCGGCGGTGGAATTCGATTCGCCCGACCGGGAGCTGAGCGACTGGATCGGCGGCAAGAGTTACGTACAGCTCGGCATCGGCGGGCGTGCCGCCATCATCAAGGCCCTGATGGCGGATATGCAGGAAGCCATCGACGACTACAAGGCCGGCAACCGGGATTACAGCTTCTGAGGGATGCCGGCAGCCAAGAGGACAGACCTGCCTGACGAGGTAATCGAATGACTGCTGCCAATTCGATGGTTGCAGCGTGTTGCGCCCTCGCGCTGCTGACTTTCGTCGTAGGCTTCAGGATGCCGTACGTGCGCATTGGCGAGATGCGCAGGCGCGGCGTCGGGCCGCAGGACGTGGCACTGTCGGGCCAGCGTGCCGACAGACTCGAGGATACACGGGCGTCCGACAACTACAACCACCTGTTCGAACTGCCGATATTGTTTTATGCACTGGCCGGCCCGGCCCTCGCCACCGGACACGTCCACGGCTGGCTTGCCTATGCCGCGTGGCTGTTCGTGGCGTTGCGGGTTTTGCACAGCCTGATCCAGTGCACCTACAACCGGGTCCTGCACCGGTTCACCGTCTTCCTGGCCGGCTACGGGTTGCTGCTGGTCATGTGGCTCGGGTTCGGCGGGTCCTATCTGACGGCGTGAGAGTGCCATGAGCGTGTCTGACGAGGAACTGGCCGATGCCCTGGAAACAATACGCTCCAAACGGGGGTATCTCCTTTCCCACCACGGGCTGATGGCTCTCGCCGGTAACGGCCTGCTGGAGGCCTACGACGCGCTGTACACCCGCCTGACCCTGACGCCCGGCGATCTCAGCCGCCACGAGCACGAGTTCGTGTGGATGGCCGTACTCACCTCCATTGACGAGCCCCTCGGCACCCACCACATCCCCCGCTACCTGGAAGCGGGCGGCAGCCGGGACGAATTCACCGCCATCCTCGCCTTTACCGCGCTCGCGAAAGGGGTGTCCTGCTATCAGTTCGTAGCGAGCCACTGGCTGGCGCATCTGCCGCACATGGAGCCGGAGGCCGCCTACCGCGCCGCGTTCGAGCGGGCGGCGGCGGGCGCTCCGCTGCCGCTGGCGCATATGGCCGGCGCCGCCGTGCACATGTGTCGGGGCGACTTCGAGGCTCTGGCCTGGCAGATCCGTGCCGCCTATGGTGCCGGGGCATCCGAGCATGGTCTCGCCGAAGCCCTGTCGCTCGCCATGTTCCCGGGCAGCGTCCCGTATTTCGCGCGGGCGGCAGAGGTGTGGCGACGCCTTATCGTGGAAGGCGAGGTGGAGGCGTCGGCGGCGTTCCGGGCGTGGGCGTCTCTTGCGGGCCAGGGCGGCTACGATGAAGCATCGGGGATCGAAGCATGAAGATCACGCGGCGGCGCCTGATGCAGGCAATTGGCGGGCTCGGTGTCTCGGCTGCGCTCGGGCGGCGCAGGGCCCATGCCGCAGGAAACGCGCGCCGGTACGACGTCGCCGTCATCGGCGGCGGTGTCTTCGGTATCTGGACCGCGGAGCGCCTGCACCGCGCCGGCCTCCGCGTCTGCGTCGTCGACAGCGTCGGACCTGCCCACAGCCGGGCGTCCTCGGGCGGAGAGACCCGGGTCATTCGCGCTGGCTACGGTGACGAAGAGATCTACACCGAGTGGGCCTGGCGTTCCGTCGGCGCCTGGCAGGCGCTGTCGGATCGCGCGGGGCTGCCCCTGTTCCGGCCCGTAGGTGTGCTCTGGCTGCACCGCCGACAGGACGAGCTGGTCGCGGCCAGTACCGAAGTGCTGGCCCGCCACGAAATTCCGTTCGAGATCCTCGGTCCGCGCGAGCTGCGGACCCGCTACCCGGTCCTCCGTGTCGCCGACGACGAGGCCGGTTTCCTGGAACCTGCGGCCGGCGGACTGATGGCGCGTCGCGCGGTGCAGTTCCTGGCAGCCGAGCTTGCCGCCGACGGTGTGGCGTTTGTCGGTGCGACCGTCGAGCCGACGGGGCGAGGGCAGCGCGAGGACGGCATATTGCCGGCGGTCACCACCACCGGCGGCGAGCGGATCGAAGCGGAGCAATTCGTCTTCGCGTGCGGTCCGTGGCTCGACCGTGTCTGCCCGGAGGCGATGGCTGGCCGGCTGTTCGTCACCCGGCAGGAAGTCTTCTACTTCGGCGTTCCGGCCGGGGCCACGGGGACGCTGCCGGTCTGGGCCGATCTACCGTTCTACGGTTTCCCGGACATCGAGGGCCGTGGTTTCAAGGTGGCCGACGACACCCACGGGCCGCCGATGGATCCGGGCACGGGAGACCGCCGAGCCAGTGCGGAAGGCGAACGGCGGGCCCGCGACTTCCTCGCCGCCCGGTTCCCGGGGCTCGCTGATGCGCCGCT
Source organism: uncultured Woeseiaceae bacterium (assembly GCA_964602525.1). Taxonomy (GTDB): domain Bacteria; phylum Pseudomonadota; class Gammaproteobacteria; order Steroidobacterales; family Woeseiaceae; genus Lentisalinibacter. Next base: position 5,136 of record CAZRSA010000083.1, on the reverse strand, counting down.
CACGGAGTCCCGCGTGTGCCAGTACGAGAACAGTGCGGACGGTCATTTCGTGATCGATCGTCATCCGGGACTCGAGAATGTCTGGTTGGTCGGTGGCGGCTCCGGTCACGGTTTCAAACATGGGCCCGCACTCGGTGAGCACGTTGCGGCGCTGGTGACCGGCAGCGACAACCCGCGCCAGCCCTTCCTGCTGGCCTCGCGGCCCGCACGCCAGGAGCGGACCGTGCAGTGACGGGTTGGGCGTGGCCTACCGGTTTCCCGGCTAGGAGGATGACCCCGGGCTGATCGGGAATGGAGGCTCGGCGTTCCACGGGTGACCCACGTGGAGGCATTCCTCCACCAGCCAGCGGAATTCCCGGAAGCTGTCCACGATCGCGTCGGGCTGATGGGGGTGGGCTTCGGTGCCCGGGAAGATCTTGTTGATCCACTCGTGCTCCCAGCCCGTCCCGTTGAAGAACACCGACGTGATGCCCGCGCGTTTCGCGGCGACGACGTCGGTGGTGCTGTCGCCCAGGTACCAGCAGTGCGGGCCGGGCTCCGTGTCGAGTTCGCCCAGGGCCTTCAGCACCGGCTCCGGGTTCGGCTTGCGCCGGTAGGTGTCGCCGCCGCAGATGGTGACGTCGAACAGCTCCAGCCATGCGCCGCCGTCCACCAGCGCGAACTCCTGCTCGAAGAACTCCCGCTCCCGGTTGGTCAGGATGCCCAGATGCACGTCCAGTTCGACCATCTCGGTGAGTAACTCGAGCTCGCCGCCCTCATAGGGATGCACCTCGCCGTAGTGATGGCGGTAGGCGTCGTTGAAGGCCTCGTGGGCCGTGTGCTTGGCGTCCTCGGCGCCGCCGAACAGCACCTCGAAGATATCGGTGCGCGAGATCCGCCGCTCCGCCTTGATTTTGGGATGCAGCCGGCGGTGTTCGCGCACGTAGTCGACCAGGCGCGCGTCCTCCGCGGTCTTGCAGAGGTCGTGCGGTACCAGCTTGTCCATCAGCCCGAGTTGGGGCAGGCGCGGCAGCACGTCGTCCACGGCGTGATACATGGCGTCCAGCGTGTCGACCAGCGTGGCGTGCCAGTCGAACAGGACCACGCGGGGTGCGGCCAGGGTGCGGGCGGCCTCGTCGAGTTCGCGCAGCATGGCAGCGGCTGCCTGTCAGCCGCCTATCGGGTGCCAGGCGGTCTTCACTTCCTGGGTATCGCGGATATGGTAGGGGCCCTCTGCGGCCGGGCGCCGCCAGTCGGTGTCCGTGCGGTCGATCACCCGCTTGAGATTGTCCGCCGCGGCCAGCTGGATCTCCTTCGCCGCGTCGTCTTTGCCTTCGCAGTAGACCACCGCGTTCACGTCCATGTGGGAAGCGAACTGGCCGGTGAGTTCGTCGCGGAATCCGGTCAGCAGGTTCACGACGCCGCCGGGCACGTCGGAGGAATGCAGCACCTCGGCGAAGCTGATGGCGGTCAGCGGTCGCGTCTCGGAGGCCAGCACCACGCAGGTGTTGCCGCCGACGATGGCCGGCGCCACGTTCGAGATCAGCCCGAGCAGCCCGCTCTCTTCCGGCGCGATGATCGCCACCACCCCGGTGGGCTCCAGCGCCGAGAAGTTGAAATGGGATGAGGCCACCGGGTTCACGGTGCTGAATATTTGCTGATACTTGTCGGACCAGCCGGCGTAATAGATCAGCCGGTCGACCGCGGCGTCCACCTCGCTCTCCGCCCGGCGGCGGTTAACGCCCTGCAGCGCGAGCTCGGCCACGAACTGCTCACGTCGTCCCTCCAGCATCTCGCCGATGCGGTACAGCACCTGGCCCCGGTTGTAGGCGCTCGCGCCGGACCAGCCGGCGACCGCGCCGCGGGCGGCTACCACGGCCTCGCGGAAGTCCTTGCGGCTCGAGCGGCAGACGTTGGCGATCACCGTCTCGCCGTCGGGCTTGAGCGGGTAGTAGCGCCCGGACTCGGTGCGCGGGAACTTGCCGCCGACGTAGATCTTGTAGGTTTTGGCGACCGGCAGCCGGCCGCCGGCCTGCCTGCCCGTGTCCTTCGCCTTGCGCTGGCGCTTCGTGGTGTCGTTCATGGTTCAGTCCAGTGCCAGGTAGGCGTCCAGCCCGTGCAGTCCGCCCTCGCGGCCGACGCCGCTTTCCTTGTAGCCGCCGAAGGGCGAGGTGGGGTCGAACTTGTTGAAGGTATTGGCCCAGATGACGCCGGCGCGCACGCCGCCGGTCATGCGGAAGATCTTGGCGCCCTTGTCCGTCCAGACGCCGCCGGACAGCCCGTAAGGCGTGTTGTTGGCCTTCTCCAGGCCCTCCTGCATGCGGCGGAAGGTCTGCACGGCCAGTACCGGGCCGAAGATCTCTTCCTGCACCACCCGGTTCGACTGGGCGACGCCGGTGAGCAGCGTCGGCCGGCACCAGTAGCCCTTGCGGGGCAGGCGGCAGGACGGCTGGTAGATCTCCGCGCCTTCCGCCTTGCCCACCTTCAGGTAGTCGCGGATGGTCTCGAGCTGGGCGGCGGAGTTGATGGCGCCGACGTCGGTGTTCTTGTCCAGCGGGTCGCCGACGATCAGGGTCTCCATGCGTTCCTTCAGCTTCTCGATCACCTCGTCGGCGACGGACTCCTGCACCAGCAGCCGGGAGCCTGCGCAGCAGACGTGGCCCTGATTGAAGAAGATGCCGTTGACGATGCCTTCCACCGCCTGGTCGATGGCCGCGTCCTCGAAGATGACGTTGGCCGCCTTGCCGCCGAGTTCCAGCGTGTACTTCTTCTTCGTGCCCGCCAGCGAGCGCATGATGATGCGGCCCACTTCGGTGGAGCCGGTGAAGGCGATCTTGTCGACGTCCGGGTGCTCGACGATGGCGGCACCCGTCTTGCCCGCACCGGTGACGATGTTCACCACGCCCGGCGGCAGGCCCGCGTCGCGCACCACTTCGGCGAACTTCAGGGCGGTGAGCGGCGTGGTCTCCGCCGGCTTCAGCACCACCGTGTTGCCGCAGGCGAGCGCCGGGGCGATCTTCCAGGCCAGCATCAGCAGCGGGAAGTTCCAGGGGATGATCTGGCCGGCCACGCCCAGCGGCTGCGCCTTGCGGCCCGGGAAGGCGTAGTCGAGCTTGTCCGCCCAGCCGGCGTAGTAGAAGAAATGCGCGGCGGCCAGCGGGATGTCGATGTCCCGGGACTCGCGGATGGGCTTGCCGCCGTCCAGCGACTCTATAACCGCGAACTCCCGGGCCCGCTCCTGCAGGATGCGGGCGATGCGGTAGATGTACTTGCCGCGCTCGGCGGGAGCGAGCCGCGACCAGCTGCCCTCGTACGCCTGCCGGGCGGCGGCCACCGCGCAATCCACGTCGGCCTCGCCGGCGTCCGCTACGCGGGAGAGCACCTGCTCGTTGGCCGGGTTGACCGAGTCGAAGTAACGCCGCTTCGCCGGCGAGACGAACTCACCGTCGATGAACAGGCCGTAGCGCTCGTCGATGGTGACGTGATCCGTGCTCTCCGGGGCCGGGTCGTACTGCCAGCCGGTGTCGAAGGCGAGGGGGCTCGTTTCTCTGTTCACCATCTGTCCTTTCGAATCAGTCCTTCGAGAAGTAGTCGGCGGATTGATAGACGCCGGTCTGCTGTTTGGCGAGCTGCATGAGCACGTCGTTGGCCAGGCTGCTCGCGCCGAAGCGGAACCAGCCCTTCGTGAGCCAGGCCTCGCCCAGGGTCTCGCGCAGCATCACCAGGTAATGGAGGGCGGGCTTCGCCTTCGAGATGCCGCCGGCCGGCTTCATGCCTACCATGCGGCCGGTCTCGTGGTAGTAGTCGCGGATGGCCTGCAGCATGGTGAGAGTGACCTCCATGGTGGCGGCCGGCTGGATCTTGCCGGTGGAGGTCTTGATGAAGTCCGCGCCGGCGTGCATGGCCAGCACGCTGGCCTGGCGCACCCGGTCCAGGGTGCCCAGCTCGCCGGTCTCGAGTATGACCTTCAGATGGGCCGTGCCGCAGGCCTCCTTGATGGCCGCGATCTCGTCGAACACGCGCCGGTAGTCGCCCGCCAGGAAGGCGCCGCGGGAGATGACCATGTCGATCTCGTCGGCGCCCTGATCCACGGCCATGCGGGTCTCGGCCAGGCGGATGTCCATGAACGACATGCCACTCGGGAAGGCCGTGGCCACCGAGGCTACGGCGATATTGGTGCCGGCCAGCGCCTCCTTCGCGACGCCGACCATCGTCGGATATACGCAGACCGCCGCCACGTGGGGCAGGTCGGGCAGGGAGTCGTGCAGGTGCATCGCCTTCTGACAGAGCTGACGCACCTTGCCCGGCGTGTCCTGGCCCTCCAGTGTGGTCAGGTCCATCATGGACAGGGCGAGCTTCAGGGCGTGGACCTTGGAGGCCGTCTTGATGCTGCGGGTGCGCAAGCGGGCGACCCGCTCGGCCACGCCGACCTCGTCAACCCGGAGCACCCGCGCCATATCGGGCAGCGCGGGCTTGCGCGGACGCCGGCTCATCGGGCCTGAGCGGACGCGGCCGTGTCGAGCGCGATGCGGATCATCTCGTCGAAGGTGGTCTGGCGCTCGTCGGCGGTGAGCGCGTCGCCGGACCGGATGTCGTCGCTGACCGTGCAGATGGCCAGCGCCTCCACGTCGTGCTCGGCGGCCAGCGCATACATGCCGGCCGCCTCCATCTCCACGCCGTAGACGTTGTAGCGTTCCATCAGGTCGAACATCTCGGGCTCGGGCGTGTAGAAGAGGTCGGCGGAGAAGAGGTTGCCCACGTGGTGGCGCACCTCCTGCGCCCGGGCCGTCGCCACCGCGCGCTCGAGCAGCGCATAGCTGGCGATGGCGGCATAATCGTAGCCGCGGAAGCGCATACGGTTGACGCCGGAATCGGTGCAGGCGCCCATGCCGATCACCACGTCGCGCAGCCGCACGTCCGGGTGTACCGAGCCGCAGCTGCCCACCCGGAGCAGGCGCTTCGCGCCGTACTCTGTGATGAGCTCGCTGGTGTAGATCGACGCCGAGGGGATGCCCATGCCATGGGCCATCACGGATACCGGCGCGCCCTCGTAACTGCCCGTGTAGCCCCACATGTTGCGCACGTCGGTCACCCGCCGGGCGCCGTCCAGGTAGGTCTCGGCGATGTACTGCGCCCGCAGCGGGTCGCCGGGCATCA
>CAZRSA010000082.1:0-12735 GCA_964602525.1 uncultured Woeseiaceae bacterium | reverse complement strand
CCGCGACGGACTTCTTGCCGTCGATCATCACCATGTTCATGAACTTGGCGAGCAGCTCGCTCCCGTACTTGGGATCGGGCAGGATTTCGCGCTTCGGTGCCTGGCTACGTCTGGACATGTTCGGTCTCGATCAGCGATATCGGTTTATGGGTATCATTGCGGATTGTGATCAGGATTTCGGACGCTTGGCGCCGTACTTGGAGCGGCCCTGGCGGCGATCGTTGACGCCGGCGCAGTCCAGCGTGCCGCGCACGGTGTGGTAGCGCACGCCCGGCAGGTCCTTCACGCGGCCGCCGCGGATCAGCACCACCGAATGCTCCTGCAGGTTATGGCCCTCGCCGCCGATATAGCTGGTCACCTCGTAACCGTTCGTCAGGCGCACCCGGGCCACCTTGCGCATGGCCGAGTTCGGCTTCTTGGGCGTCGTTGTGTAGACGCGGGTGCACACACCGCGCTTCTGGGGGCTGCCCTCCAGCGCCGGCACCGCACTTTTCTCCTGCCGCGACTTGCGCGGATTCCTGACTAGCTGATTGATCGTGGCCATGGGCCTTTCACTTCCGTCCTACAAAAATCCAGATCCGATGTGCATGCGCGCAATGCACGAGACTCACGCGCAACGACCGCCTGCCGTGCCGCACCGTTAGCAAACGAGCGACCCGCCAGACGTGCCGTGAAACCGTGACGCCCGCCAGGGCATCCGGCTCCAGAATTATATAAGGCCGGCAACGGCCGGCCTCAAGGCAAGGCCGGGCATTTTATGGAGTCCCGGCCACGGGTGTCAAGCGGCGGGCAGGTCCGGCCTGCCCGCCGCCGCCGGTCACTCGTCGGTCGCGGTCTCTTCCCCCGCTCCGGCCTCCTCGGCGCCCTCGACCGCCCCGACTTCCTCCGCCTCGGCTTCCGCCGCACCGCTCTCCAGCTCCTGGAGCTGCTCGGCCAGTTCCTGTTCGCGGGTGCGCCGGCGCTCGGCGTGGTGCGCGAAGCCGGTGCCGGCCGGAATCAGGCGTCCGACGATCACGTTCTCCTTGAGACCGCGCAGGTCGTCCTTCAGCCCGCGGACCGCCGCCTCGGTGAGCACGCGGGTGGTTTCCTGGAAGGAGGCCGCGGAGATGAACGACTCCGTCGCCAGCGACGCCTTGGTGATGCCCAGCAGAAGCGGCTCGTAGGTGAGCGGCTCCTTGCCCTGGGCCTCCATCTGGTCGATGGCCTCCAGCGCCCGCGCGAAATCGATCTGTTCGCCGCGCAGGTAGCTGGTCTCGCCCGGGTTGCTGATGATCACCTTGCGCAGCATCTGGCGGATGATCACCTCGATGTGCTTGTCGTTAATCTTCACGCCCTGCAGGCGATAGACGTCCTGAATCTCGCGCACCAGGTAGTCCGCCAGCTGCTCGACGCCCTGCAGGCGCAGGATATCGTGGGGGTTCGGCTCGCCGTCGGCGATGACCTCGCCCCTCTCGATCTGCTCGCCCTCGAACACGTTCAGATGCCGCCACTTCGGAATCAGCTCCTCGTGGCTCTCACTGTCCTCATCCGTGATGATCAGGCGGCGCTTGCCCTTGGTCTCCTTGCCGAAACTGACCGTGCCGGTATGCTCGGCCAGGATCGCCGCCTCCTTGGGCTTGCGGGCCTCGAACAGGTCCGCCACGCGGGGCAGACCGCCGGTGATGTCGCGGGTCTTGGAAGATTCCTGGGGGATGCGGGCGATCACGTCGCCCACGGTCACCCGGTCGCCGTTACGCATGTTGACGATGGCGCCTGCGGGCAGTGCATACACCGCCGGGATATCCGTGTTGGCGAAGTTGACCTCGGTGCCGTCGTCGTCGACCAGCTTGGCCAGCGGCCGCAGGTCGCGCGAGCCGCCCCGCTGTTTCGGGTCGGTGACCACCGTGCTGGTGAGGCCGGTCATCTCGTCCACCTGCTCGGTGATGGTCACGCCTTCCACGAAGTCCTCGAACTTGATGGTGCCCGAGACCTCGCTGACCACCGGGTGGGTGTGCGGATCCCACGTGGCCACCACCTGGCCCGGATCGACCGCATCGCCGTCCTGAACGGAGATGATTGCGCCGTAGGGCACCTTGTAACGCTCGCGCTCGCGGCCGTACTCGTTCATCACGGAGAGCTCGCCGGACCGGGAGACGGCCACCAGATAGCCCTTCTCGTGATGGACGGTCTTGATGTTGCTGAGGCGCACCACGCCCTTGGTCTTGATCTCGACGCTGTTCACCGCGGCGGAGCGCGAAGCCGCGCCGCCGATGTGGAAGGTGCGCATCGTCAGCTGGGTACCCGGTTCGCCGATGGACTGCGCCGCAATGACGCCCACGGCCTCGCCCACGTTGATGCGGTGGCCGCGGGCCAGGTCGCGCCCGTAGCACTGGGAGCACACGCCGTAGCGGGTCTCGCAGGTGATGGGCGAGCGCACTTTCACGTGGTCGATGGACAGCTCCTCCAGGAGCTGGACGCTCTTCTCGTCCAGCAGGGAGCCGGCATCCAGCGCCACCTTGTCGGTACCCGGCACCATGACCGGCTCTGCCACCACCCGGCCCAGCACGCGCTCGCGCAGGGGTTCGACCACGTCGCCCCCCTCCACCAGCGGGATCATGTCGATGCCCTCGCGGGTGCCGCAGTCGTCTTCCGTCACCACCAGATCCTGGGCCACGTCGACCAGGCGCCGGGTCAGGTAACCCGAGTTGGCCGTCTTCAGCGCGGTGTCGGCCAGGCCCTTGCGCGCGCCGTGGGTGGAGATGAAGTACTGCAGGACGTCGAGGCCCTCGCGGAAATTCGCGGTGATGGGCGTCTCGATGATGGAGCCGTCCGGCTTGGCCATCAGGCCGCGCATGCCGGCGAGCTGACGGATCTGCGCGGCGGAGCCACGGGCGCCGGAGTCGGCCATCATGTAGATGGAGTTGAACGACTCCTGCTCCACCACCTTGCCGTCGGCGGCCGTCACCTCGTCGGTGCCGAGCTTCTCCATCATGGCCTTGGCCACCTGGTCGTTGGTGTGCGACCAGATATCCACCACCTTGTTGTAGCGCTCGCCGTCGGTCACCAGACCGCTGGAGTACTGCTCCTGAATCTCCTTCACCTCGGCCTCGGCGCGGCCGAGGATCTCCTGCTTGACCTCCGGTACCACCATGTCGTTGACGCCGATGGAAACGCCGGCGCGAGTGGCGTAATGGAAGCCCATGTACATCAGCTGGTCGGCAAAGACCACGGTCTCCTTCAGACCGACGTTGCGGTAGCAGCTGTTGATGACGCCGGAGATGGCCTTCTTGTTCATGTCCCGGTTGACCTGGTCGAACGACAGGCCCCGGGGCAGGATCTCGGAGAGCAGCGCCCGGCCGACGGTGGTATCCACCAGGCGGGTACGGGTGACCAGCTCGCCGTCGTCGTCGGCCACGGTCTCGGTGAGCCGGACCTTCACCCGCGCCTGCAGATCGGCGACGCCCGCCTCGTAGGCCCGGTGCACCTCCTTCACGTCCGAGAAGTAGATACCCTCGCCATCGGCGTTAACACGCGCACGGGTCATGTAATACAGGCCCAGCACCACGTCCTGGGACGGCACGATGATGGGATCGCCGTTGGCGGGCGAGAGGATGTTGTTCGACGACATCATCAGGGCGCGCGCCTCGAGCTGCGCCTCGATGGACAGCGGCACGTGCACGGCCATCTGGTCGCCGTCGAAATCCGCGTTGAATGCCGTGCATACCAGCGGGTGCAGCTGAATGGCCTTGCCCTCGATCAGCACGGGCTCGAAGGCCTGGATGCCGAGGCGGTGCAGCGTCGGCGCCCGGTTCAGCATCACCGGGTGCTCGCGGATGACCTGCTCGAGGATGTCCCATACCTCCGGGCCCTCGCGCTCGACCAGGCGCTTGGCGGCCTTGATGGTGGCCGCCTCGCCCCGCAACTGCAGCTTGGAGAAGATGAACGGCTTGAACAGCTCAAGGGCCATCTTCTTCGGCAGGCCGCACTGGTGCAGCTTCAGTGTGGGGCCGACCACGATGACCGAACGGCCCGAGTAATCGACGCGCTTGCCGAGCAGGTTCTGGCGGAAGCGGCCCTGCTTGCCCTTGATCATGTCGGCCAGCGACTTCAGCGGTCGCTTGTTGGTACCGGTGATCGCACGGCCGCGGCGGCCATTGTCCAGCAGCGCGTCCACGGACTCCTGCAGCATGCGCTTCTCGTTGCGCACGATGATGTCCGGGGCGTTCAGCTCCAGCAGCCGGCGCAGCCGGTTGTTGCGGTTGATCACCCGGCGGTACAGATCGTTCAGGTCCGAGGTGGCGAAACGGCCGCCGTCCAGCGGCACCAGCGGACGCAGATCCGGCGGCAGTACGGGCAGCACGGTGAGCACCATCCACTCGGGGCGGTTGCCCGACTCGAGGAACGATTCCAGCAGCTTCAGCCGCTTGGACAGGCGCTTGATCTTGGTCTCGGAGTTGGTGCCGTCGATCTCCTCGCGCACCTTCATGACCTCGCCGCGCAGATCCATCGTCTTCAGCATCTCGAACACGGCCTCGGCGCCCATGCGGGCGTCGAACTCGTCACCGTACTGCTCGATGGCCTCGAGATAGGCCTCGTCGGACAGCAGCTGGCAGCGCTCGAGCGGCGTCATGCCCGGGTCGATGACCGTGAAGGCCTCGAAGTAGAGCACCCGCTCGATCTCGCGCAGCGTCATGTCGAGCATGAGGCCGATGCGCGAGGGCAGCGACTTCAGGAACCAGATGTGCGCCACCGGGCTTGCCAGTTCGATGTGGGCCATGCGCTCGCGGCGCACCTTGGTCTGGGTGACCTCGACGCCGCACTTCTCGCAGACCACGCCGCGGTGCTTCAGCCGCTTGTACTTGCCGCACAGGCACTCGTAGTCCTTGATGGGGCCAAATATCTTGGCGCAGAACAGCCCGTCACGCTCCGGCTTGAAGGTCCGGTAGTTGATGGTCTCCGGCTTCTTCACCTCGCCGTAGGACCAGGAACGGATCATGTCCGGCGAGGCGAGGCCGATGCGGATGGCGTCGAAGTCCTCGGTCGGCGCCTGTGTCTTGAAGAGCTTCAGTAGGTCTTTCATATCATTCGGCCTCCAGCTCGATGTTGATACCGAGCGAGCGGATTTCCTTGACCAGGACGTTGAACGACTCCGGCATGCCGGCCTGCATCTGGTGCGTGCCGTCCACGATGTTCTTGTACATCTTGGTGCGGCCCTGCACATCGTCGGACTTGACGGTCAGCATCTCCTGCAGCGTGTAGGCGGCGCCGTAGGCTTCGAGCGCCCAGACCTCCATCTCGCCGAAGCGCTGGCCGCCGAACTGGGCCTTGCCGCCCAGCGGCTGCTGGGTGACCAGGCTGTACGGTCCGGTGGAGCGGGCATGCATCTTGTCGTCCACGAGGTGGTTCAGCTTCAGCATGTACATGTAGCCGACGGTGACCGGGCGCAGGAACTGCTCGCCGGTGCGTCCGTCGATCAGCGTGGACTGGCCGCTGGTGGGCAGGTCCGCCAGCTCCAGCAGCCCCTTGATCTCGGGCTCGTCGGCGCCGTCGAACACCGGCGTGGCCATCGGCACGCCGTTGACCAGGTTGCCGGCCAGCTCGACGATCTCCTCGTCGGAGAACTCGTCCAGCTGCTCCTTCTTGCCGCCGCTCTTGTTGTAGACCTCCTCGAGGAAGCGGCGGAGCTTCGCAGTGGCCTCCTGGGCGCGCAGCATGTCGCCGATCTTCTTGCCCAGACCCTTCGCGGCCCAGCCGAGATGGGTCTCCAGCACCTGCCCGACGTTCATGCGCGACGGCACACCCAGCGGGTTCAGGACGATGTCTACCGGCGTGCCGTCCTCGGTGTAGGGCATGTCCTCCACCGGCACGATGGTGGAGATAACGCCCTTGTTACCGTGGCGGCCGGCCATCTTGTCGCCCGGCTGCACGCGGCGCTTCACGGCGAGGTAGACCTTGACCATCTTCAGCACGCCCGGGGCGAGGTCGTCGCCGGCCGTGATCTTCTGCTTCTTTTCCTCGTAGCGGCGGTCGAAGTCCTCACGCTGGGCCTTCAGCCGCTCGGCGGTACGCTCGAGCTCCTCGTTGGCCTCCTCGTTCTTCAGCCGGATCTCGAACCACTTCTCACGGGGCGTCTCGTCGAGATACGCCTTCGTGATCTTGCTGCCGGCGGAGAGCGTGTTCGGTCCGCCCTCGGCCACCTTGCCGAGCAGCATGCGCGCCATTCGCTCGAAGATGTCGTCTTCGAGGATGCGCAGCTGGTCGTCCAGATCCTTGCGCACGCTCTCGAGCTCCATCTTCTCGATGGACAGCGCGCGGGCGTCCTTCTCCACGCCGTCGCGGGTGAAGACGCGCACGTCGATCACCGTGCCGTCCATGCCGGGCGGCACCCTGAGCGAAGTGTCCTTCACGTCTGACGCCTTCTCGCCGAAGATGGCGCGCAGCAGTTTCTCCTCCGGGGTCAGCTGGGTCTCGCCCTTCGGCGTGACCTTGCCCACCAGGATGTCGCCGGCTCCGACCTCGGCGCCGATGAACGCGATACCCGACTCGTCCAGGTTGGCCAGCGCCGAGTCGCCCACGTTCGGAATGTCGGCGGTGACGTCCTCCGGCCCGAGCTTGGTGTCGCGGGCCACACAGGTCAGCTCCTCGATGTGGATGGTGGTGAAGCGATCCTCGTGCACCACTCTCTCGGAGATCAGGATGGAGTCCTCGAAGTTGTAGCCGTTCCAGGGCATGAAGGCCACGAGCAGGTTCTGCCCGAGGGCCAGCTCGCCCAGGTTGGTCGAGGGGCCGTCCGCCAGCACGTCGCCGCGGGCGATGACGTCACCGGCATTCACCAGCGGGCGCTGGTTGATGCAGGTGTTCTGGTTCGAGCGGGTGTACTTGGTGAGGTTGTAGATGTCCACACCGGACTCGCCGGCCTCGGTCTCCTCGTCATTGACCCGCACCACGATACGCGAGGCATCGACGGAGTCCACGACGCCGCCGCGGTCGGCGACCACGGTCACGCCGGAGTCGATGGCAACGGCCCGCTCCATGCCGGTGCCGACCAGCGGCGCCTCGGAGCGCAGCGTCGGCACCGCCTGGCGCTGCATGTTCGAGCCCATCAGCGCCCGGTTGGCGTCGTCATGCTCCAGGAACGGAATCAGCGAGGCCGCCACGGAGACGATCTGCTTGGGCGAGATGTCCATGTAGTCGATGATGCTCGGGTCGGCCAGCGTGAACTCGTTGCGATGGCGCACGGAGACCAGCTCGTCGGAGAAGCGGCCCTTGGCGTCCAGCACCGCATTGGCCTGGGCCACCACGTACTGGCTCTCCTCGATGGCCGAGAGGTACTCGATCTTGTCGGTCACGCGGCCGTTCTCCACCTTCCGGTAGGGCGTCTCCAGGAAACCGTACTCGTTGGTGCGTGCATACACGGACAGCGAGTTGATCAGCCCGATGTTCGGGCCCTCCGGCGTCTCGATGGGGCAGACCCGGCCGTAATGGGTGGGGTGCACGTCACGCACCTCGAAGCCGGCCCGCTCGCGGGTCAGCCCGCCCGGGCCGAGTGCCGAGACGCGCCGCTTGTGGGTCACCTCCGACAGCGGATTGTTCTGGTCCATGAACTGGGACAGCTGGCTGGAACCGAAGAACTCCTTCACGGCGGCCGCCACCGGCTTGGCGTTGATCATCTCCTGGGGCATCAGACCCTCGGTCTCGGCCTGGGTCAGCCGCTCCTTCACGGCACGCTCCACGCGCACCAGTCCGATGCGGAAGGCGTTCTCGGCCATCTCGCCGACGCTGCGCACCCGCCGGTTGCCCAGGTGATCGATGTCGTCCACCGTGCCGTAGCCGTTCCTGATCTCGATCAGCGTCTTCAGCACGTCGATGATGTCGTCGTTGGACAGCGTGCCGGAGCCGGTGATCTCCTCACGGCCCACCCGGCGGTTGAACTTCATGCGGCCCACGGCCGAGAGGTCGTAACGCTCCGCGTTGAAGAACAGGTTGTTGAACAGGTTCTCCGCGGCCTCCTTGGTGGGCGGCTCGCCGGGGCGCATCATGCGGTAGATTTCCACCAGCGCCTCGAGCTTGGTGGTGGAGGGATCGATGCGCAGGGTGTTGGAGATATACGGCCCGCGGTCGAGGTCGTTTACGTACAGCGTGCGGATGTGCTCGATGCCCTTCTCGATGAACAGCTGCACCATCTCGTCGGTGATCTCGTCGTTGGCGGCGGCCAGCAGCTCGCCCGTCTCGGTGTCCACGACATCGTGGGCGAGGGTCTTCTCCTCCAGGTACTCAGCCGGTACCACGAGGGAGTCCATGTCCGCCTTCTCCAGGTCGCGGACGTGCTTGGCCGTGATGCGGCGGCCCTCCTCCACGATCACCTTGCGGCCGATCTTGATGTCGAAGGTGGCCGTCTCGCCGCGCAGGCGCTGGGGCACCAGCCCCATACGGATTTCCTTCTTCGACAGGTAGAAGTCGTTCTTGTCGAAGAAGATATCCAGCATCTCCTCGTTGGTAAGACCCAGCGCGCGCAGGATGATGGTGACCGGCAGCTTGCGGCGGCGGTCGATGCGTGCGAACAGGGCGTCCTTCGGGTCAAACTCGAAGTCCAGCCAGGAGCCCCGGTAGGGGATGATGCGCGCGGAGAACAGCAACTTGCCCGACGAGTGGGTCTTGCCCTTGTCGTGGTCGAAGAACACGCCCGGCGAACGGTGCAGCTGGGAGACGATGACCCGCTCGGTGCCGTTGATGACGAACGTGCCGTTCTCGGTCATCAGCGGCAGTTCGCCGAGGTAGACCTCCTGCTCGCGGATGTCCTTCACCGGCTTGGGCGTGCCCGAGGCTTCCTTGTCGTAGATGACCAGGCGCACCTTCACCCGCAGCGGAGCGGCGTAGGTGAGGCCGCGCAGCTGGCACTCCTTCACGTCGAAGACCGGGTCGCCGAGCCGGTAGCTGACATACTCCAGCGCGGCGTTACCGGAATAGCTGACGATCGGGAAGACCGTCTTGAACGCCGCGTGCAGCCCGATCTCGTCCCGGTCTTCCTCGGACTTGTCCGTCTGCAGGAACTTGCGGTAGGAGTCGAGCTGAATCGACAGGAGATAGGGCACGTTCAGGATACTCGGACGCTTGCCGAAGTCCTTGCGGATGCGCTTCTTCTCTGTAAAGGAGTAAGCCATTAGAGATTACCTCTGTACGGACATATGAATCTGTCGGGCGCAGGAAAGCCGGCCGGCGGCATTGACGCCGCCTGCCGGCTCCTGATCGCACGGGCCCGGCCCGCGCATGGTCAGTTGAGTACCCTCAAGTCGTTCGCTGTAAGCAGTGTTCGCTCGCTTACTTGAGCTCGACGCTCGCGCCGGCCTCTTCCAGCTGCTTCTTGATCTCTTCGGCATCTTCCTTGGAGGCGCCTTCCTTCACGGTGGTGGGCGCGCCCTCCACCATGTCCTTGGCTTCCTTCAGGCCGAGGCCGGTGATGGCGCGGACCGCCTTGATGACGGACACCTTGTTGCTGCCGAAGCTGGTCATGTGGACGTCGAACTCGGTCTTCTCCTCGGCCGCGGCGGCTTCACCGCCCGCTGCCGGGCCTGCGGCGACGGCCACCGGAGCGGCGGCGGACACGCCCCACTCGTCCTCCAGCATCTTCACCAGTTCCACCACTTCCATGATGGGCTTCGCGCTCAGTTCCTTAAGCAGCTCTTCGTTGGACATTGCCATTTTCGAATTCCTCTCGTGTTTCCTGAATCAGTATCTGATCAAAATGTTGCAAAGGCTCATGCAGCCTGCTGGCTGTAGGCGCCGAGCGTGCGTGCCAGCATGGCGGACGGTTCCGCCAGCGTGCGCGCCAGCTTCGAGGCCGGTGCCTGCAGTACGCCGAGCAGCATCGCGCGGGCCTCGTCCATCGAGGGCAGGCTCGCGAGCCGGTCGAGCTCCGCACCCGGGTAGAGTTCTCCGCCGGTGGAGAGAGACACGGCTTTCAGTGCATCGTGCTCCCTGGCGAAGTCCTTGATCACCCTTGCTGCGGCGCCCGGATCCTCGCTGGAGAATGCGAGCAGGATCGGCCCCTTCAGAGTCTCCGTCATGCACTCGAAACCGGTACCGGATATCGCCCGGCGTGCCAGCGTGTTCTTCACCACACGCAGATACACCCCGGCGTTCCGGGCCTCGGTCCTGAGCGCCGTCATCTCGCTGACGGAAAGACCCCGATACTCCGCCGCCACGGCGGAGATGGCCTCACCCGCGACAGCATTCACCTCGGCAACGACTGCTTTCTTCTCTTCCAGTCTCAGTGCCATAGAGTTCCTCCTGGCTGTCGGTCTGACTCGGACGGCATTCCCTGTCCGTCCACCCGTTTTGTCGAAACGGTGACCGTCGCCAGCAGCATGTCGCCTCACTGACTCAGGGTTCACCATCTGCGCAGGCTTTCGGTGATTAAGCCCCGACCCGTGGGCCGGGACGCCTGCGGTCTTCGACGATCCGCCGGGCCGTGAAGCCCGGCATGCCGCGGCCCGCAAACGGGCCGCCACATCTCTCTATCAGGCCTCCAGAGAGGACTGATCGACTGCGATACCCGGGCCCATGGTCGAAGAAACGGTCAGCTTCTTCACGTAGGCACCCTTGGACGCAGCCGGTTTCGCTTTCCTCAGGTCTGCCAGCAGCGCGTTCAGGTTCTCGCGCAGCGCCGGCACCTCGAAATCCGCCTTGCCGATGGGGCAGTGGATGATGCCCGACTTGTCGGTGCGGTAGCGCACCTGTCCGGCCTTGGCGTTATGCACCGCCGTCTCCACGTCGGCGGTGACGGTGCCCACCTTCGGGTTCGGCATCAGGCCGCGGGGGCCGAGTATCTGGCCCAGCTGGCCGACCACCCGCATGGCGTCGGGGGTGGCGATGACCACGTCGAAGTTCATCTCACCGCCCTTGATGCTCTCGGCGAGGTCCTCGAAACCGACGATGTCCGCACCGGCCGCCTGCGCCTTCTCGGCATTCTCGCCCTGCGCGAACACGGCCACTCGCACGGTCTTGCCGGTGCCGTTCGGCAGCACCGTCGAGCCGCGCACCACCTGGTCGGACTTGCGCGGGTCCACGCCCAGGTTCACGGCCACGTCGATGCTCTCGGAGAACTTCGCGTTAGCCAGGTCCTTCAGCAGGTCCAGGGCCTCGTCCAGCGGATAGGCCTTGCCCGGCTCCACCTTCTCGCGGATGGCAGCCTTTCTCTTGCTCATCTTCGCCATGATCAGACCCCCTCGACTTCCAGGCCCATGCTGCGGGCCGTGCCGGCTATGGTCCGCACCGCGGCATCCAGGTCGGCGGCCGTCAGGTCCGGGTTCTTGGTGTTGGCGATCTCCTCGAGCTGGGCCCGGGTGACCTTGCCCACCTTCTCCGTGTTCGGGGTGCCGGAGCCCTTCTGGACGCCGGCGGCCTTGCGCAGCAGCACCGCAGCCGGCGGCGTCTTGGTGATGAAGGTGAAACTGCGGTCGTTGTAGACCGTGATCACCACCGGCACCGGCAGCCCGGGCTCGATGCCCTGGGTCTCGGCATTGAACGCCTTGCAGAATTCCATGATGTTCACGCCGTGCTGACCCAGCGCGGGACCCACGGGCGGACTGGGGTTGGCCTGCCCTGCAGGCACCTGGAGCTTGATGTAGCCCGTTACTTTCTTTGCCATGTCGATCTACCTCACGGGTACGAACGCCTCGCGGCTCCCCGTCGTTCAGTCTCGGGCGGCCGCCGCAGCGACCGTCTCAATGCGGGTCAGACCTTCTCCACCTGCCCGAAATCCAGTTCCACCGGCGTGGAACGGCCCAGGATCTGGACCGCAACCCGCAGCCGGTTCTTGTCGTAGTTGACGTGCTCGACGACGCCGTTGAAGTCGTTGAACGGCCCGTCGGTCACGCGCACGACCTCGCCGGGCTCGAACAGCACCTTCGGCCGCGGCTTGTCCACGCCTTCCTTCACCCGCTGCAGGATGGCCTCGGCCTCCTTGTCGCTGATGGGTGCGGGCCGGTCGCTCGCGCCGCCGATGAAGCCGAGCACCTTCGGCACGTCCTTCACCAGGTGCCAGGTCTCGTCGTCCATCTCCATGTTCACCAGCACGTAGCCGGGGAAGAACTTGCGCTCGCTGCGCCGCTTCTGCCCCTCGCGCATCTCCACGACTTCCTCGGTGGGCACCAGGATCTCGCCGAACTTTTCCTCCAGCCCGGCGAGCTTGATGCGTTCCTCGAGCGAGGACTTCACCTTGTGCTCGAAGTTCGAGTACGCGTGAACGATGTACCAACGCTTGGCCAATGCTTTACCCCTGCAGTTGACGACCCGGCCGCCTAGCCGGCATGCCCGGTCAGGTAGCGCGTGATCAGAAGCAGGATCGAGTCCAGCCCCCAGAAGAACAGGCCGAGGATCAGTGTGAACACGAACACCGCGATGGTCGTCTGGGTGGTCTCCTGCTTGTTCGGCCAGACCACCTTGCGGATCTCGATGCGCGAGCCCTGGATGAACTTCCACAGCGCCTGGCCCTGGGTGCTGGTCATGCCCACGCCGATGCCGGCGCCCGTGGCAGCCAGCACCATGATCACCCGCAGCGGCAGCGCCAGCTCCGAATACCAGTAGTAGCCGAACATGCCGGCCACGAGGATCGCGGCGGCGATAATCAGCTTGACCGTATCCAGCGTGCCGGGTTCCGGTGTTTCTGTCTTTGCGTTCATACCTGCACGTCTGTCCGGTGCGAATGGCAGGCCAGGAGGGACTCGAACCCCCAACCTGCGGTTTTGGAGACCGCTG
>CAZRSA010000081.1:0-12837 GCA_964602525.1 uncultured Woeseiaceae bacterium | reverse complement strand
CAAACCTTCCAGAAACAGGAGATCGCCTATAGCCAAGCGCCATAGAATCTCCTACCTGTCCATCGAGGCGGGGTCGATTTCCACCAGTATCTCGTTTCTGCGCAGGAACGGCGGCATGAACGGGGCGTTGTAGGCGGCCGACTGGGGCGTGCCGGTCACCTCGATGCCGTCGCGCTCGAGCGCGCGGAGCAGGATGCCCGTGTGTTTCTCGAAATTGGACGCGGTCCAGCGCCCGGAGTAGCGGTGCACGGCCATCGTGCGGGCGGGAATCTCCCGGATGGTCACCCGGTCGTCGTCGGGCACCGGCAGGGTCTCCCGGGTGTATTCGCGCTCCATCACGAATTGGTAGCGATAGCGGTCCGCCTCCGCCACCCGTTCGGCGATCACCGGCGCGGTCATGTTCATCTTCACGCCCTCGGCGGGCTCCCGGGTTACCGGCGCGGTCATGGCCATCTTTTCCGACGCCTGGTTGTCGCCGAAAATGTAGCCCGCCAGGATGCGGAACCCCCGGCTGCCACTGTCGGCATAATCGCCCTCGACGATGGTCTCGGCCGCCAGATACGGCTCGTAGGCGCGGATCTCATACTCCTCTCGCTCGGCGAGCACGCGGTACTCCGGTTCCTCGTAGGCCATGGCGGTACCCGTCGTCGCGATCAGCAACAGCAGGGTCAGTATGCCGCGGCGGCGACCGGCTGTCGTGAGGCTGTGCGTGCTCATTTTGTTGTTTTCGTGTTGGCGCGGGCGCCGGATGCGTCGCAGCTCCGGTGGGCCAACGCCGGCACGGTGGACGGGCGCGGGCGGCATGAAAACTACGGGCGGAATCGATTAAATTGTGTTCATCATCAGGTTGGGGCTGTCTTTCTCATCGACAGAAACGGCTTGATGGCGGCGCCCTGCGACGTAGCATGCGGCGGCAGATTTCCCCTGCTCAAGACATTCGAGAGGCAATTAAGCCATGAAAAACGCGAGTCGTATCCTGGCCGGTGCCGGGCTTTCCCTGCTGCTTTCCGCCCCAGCCATGGCCGCTGGCGGTGCCGCCGAGTGGGGCTATTCCGGCAAGACCGGGCCTGACAACTGGGGCGACCTGTCCGAGGCGTACGAAGTCTGCAAGAAGGGCCTGATGCAGTCGCCCATCGATCTGGGCGAGGCCGGTGCCGTGGGCGACCTGGAGGTCTCCGTGGATTGGGAGTCCGCACCGCTGAACATGTTCAACAACGGCAAGACCGTGCAGGCCAACTTCGGCAAGGGCTCCTACATGACGAGCGGCGGCAAGGTGTTCTCGCTCATCCAGGTGCACTTCCACACGCCGAGCGAGCACACCATGGACGGCGAGCACTACCCGCTGGTGGCGCACTTCGTGCACGCCACCGACAAGGGCGAGCTGGGCGTGCTGGGTGTGCTGTTCGAGGAGGGTGACGCCAACGCCGAGGTGCAGAAGTTGATCGACAACGCCGGGGATGTTGGCGCCGACGCCGAGGAGATCTCTGGCGTCACCTTCGACCCGAACGGCATGCTGCCCGACGAGATCGAGGTGTTCCGCTACATGGGCTCGCTCACCACCCCGCCGTGCTCCGAGGGTGTGAACTGGCATGTGGCCGAGGACATCATCGAGGCCAGCGCTGCGCAGATCGCGGCCATGGAAGGGTTCATGGCCAACAACGCCAGGCCCGTGCTGCCGCTGAACGGCCGGCTGCTGGTGGCGCCGGAATAAGCCGCAGACAACGAGTCCCCGCGGTCGGTGGTTCCGGCCGTTATCTCCGCAGGGAAAGCGGAGCCGGTAGCGGGGCGGCAGTAGTGCCGCCCCGCACCGGTTTTTTTGTTGCGAAGACGGTTGACTTGTCTTTTGCTTGAATCGACCGTCACGCTAGCTCCGAATTGAAACTCCTGTAGCGACGCCATGATCCGCATACTCGTCCTGCTTGCGCTGCTGCCCGCTCTGGCGGCGGCCAACACCAGCAACGTGTTCAGCCCCGACGTCGACGACGGCGAGCGGGAAGCCGAATACCGCATCAGCTTCGTTCCGGAAGACGACCCGGCGCCCGAGGTGTTCTCGCACCGGCTGCACTACCAGCAGGCGTTCAACGACAGCTGGCGCGGGCGCATCCTCGCCGCCCAGCGCAGCGTCGGCGGCGACACTCTCGAGCTGAGATACACTCGGCTGGAGGTGCAGTGGCAGTACCTGGAAGACCAGGATGCAGGCTGGGATGCGGCGGTGCGCTTCGAGGCCCAGGCCGGGGACGAGGGCCCGAACCGTTTCCGGGTGGGCTGGACCGGCAAGTGGGACCTGGACGGCGGCTGGCAGCTCCGCGCCAACGCGCTGGTGGCGCGCCAGACCGGCGCCGGTGCCGCGCCGGGCCTCCTGCTGGAGACCCGCTCCCAGGTCACCCGCACCATCGGCAATGGCATGCGCCTCGGCGTGGAGATGTTCAACGACCTGAATACCACGGCGGACACCGGCAGTTTCGACGAGCAGGAGCACCAGATCGGCCCGGTGCTGAAGGCAAAGATCGGCGGCGAGTGGTCGCTGCTCGCGAGCTATCTCTTCGGCGTCTCCGACGCGGCCGACGACGGCGACTTCCGTCTCTTCGTGATCCGCGGCTTCTGAACGATTACGGGGACAGTTAACTCGATTGCGGATTGAGTTAACTGTCCCCGTAATTGCTGGCGGCCTCGCGCACCTCGCCCAGCAGGGCGGCCGCGGCCGGCGTCATGGGTCGCTCCGTCGGCGTCACCAGGCTCGCGTTGCGCCGCACGCTGGGCCGGTCGATCGGCAGGATGTGCACGCCCCAGGTCTCTTTCGCCAGCCGGCTTGTGACCAGCGCCGGCGAGGTCATCAGCAGGAAGTCGTTGGCGGCCAGCAGCTTCATGCCGATGCGGTAGGCATCGGAGCCGATGAAGCGGGTCGGCGGCTGCAGGCCCGCGGCCATGAAGGTCTCGGTGATCACGTCGACGTCCGACGGGCGGGAGTAGGGCACCACCCAGGTGTGGTCGGCGAGTTCGGCCAGGCGCACCCGGCGCCTGCCCGCCAGGGGGTGACCGGGCCTGCAGGCGACGACGTCGTCGGCGGAGTAGATCGCCTCCGCACGAAAGCCTTCCCGGAGCGCGAAGTCGCCGACCCCCACCGCCACGAAGTCGAACTCGCCGTCGTACAGCCGCTCCAGGATCTGCTCGGAATAGCCCTCGATGAGATTGATGCGAAGCTTCGGCCGCGCGGCATGCAGGCGGCTCACCGCCGGCGCGATGATGTCGCCGGCGAAGGTCTCGCCGATACCCACCGTCACCGTGCCGGTCTCGGCCTCGGCCAGGCTGCGCAGCGCCTGCCGGGCGCGCCGGTCCGCGGCGATCTGGGAACGCGCGTGGGTCACCAGCGCCTCGCCGTAGGGGGTCAGCTTCGTGATGCCGCCGGGGCCGCGGTCGAACAGACGCAGGTCCAGTTCCCGTTCCAGCCCGGACAGGCTGGCCGACAGCGCCTGCTGGGTGAGCCCGAGTTCCCGCGCCGCGGCGGCCAGCGTGCCGTGGTCGACCACGGCGAGAAACCGCTCGAGCTGCCTTAGTTCCATCGATGCCTCAATGCATCTCCTCGCCGCCGCTCACGTTCAGCGCCTCGCCGGTGATGAACGCGGCGTCGTCGGAGGCCAGGAACGCCGTCGCCGCCGCCGTGTCCTCCGGCAGCCCGACCCGGCCCAGCGGGATGCGGCTCCTGAGCCCCGCACGGTATTCCTCGACGCTCATACCCCGGTAACTGGCGAAGTACTCGTTCTGTTTCCTGCCGAGCCCGGTGGTGACGTGGTTCGGGCAGACGGCGTTCACCGTGATGCCGTCGCCGGCGTAGTCAATGGCCGCCGTACGCGTCAGACCCACCATGCCGTGCTTGGAGGCCACGTAAGGCGCCATATGGGGGAAGCCGGACTTGGCTGCCTGGCTGGCGATGTTGACGATGCGCCCGCCGTCGCCCTGCGCCCGCATCTGCGCCGCGGCGATGCGCGTGCACAGGAAGGCGCCGGTGAGGTTCACGTCCAGCACCAGCCGCCACTCGTCCAGCGACAGGTCGGCCGTATGCTTCATCATGTAGCCGACGCCGGCATTGTTCACCAGGATGTCTATGCGCCCGAAAGCCGCCACTGTGCCGTCCACCAGCGAGCGCACCTGGGCCTCGTCACGGACGTCGCAGGGCAGCGCCACCGCCTCCGCGCCGGCCTCCCGCAGCCCGGCGGCCACGGCCTCCATTTCCTCGGTGGTGCCGATGTTGCCGCTGTCCAGACCCTCGTCGGGGCGGCCGAGATCGGTGACCACCACCTTGCAGCCCTCCGCGGCAAGCCGCCTCAGGATGCCTTCGCCCAGGCCCTCGCGCCGGCCCGAGCCCGTACAGACGGCCACCTTGCCTTCCAGCCCCCGCATCACGACACCTCCTCGCTCAGCATGAACACCGGATTGTCGGCGAAGCCGCGGAACTCGGCCGCCACCTTCTGCATGGTCTCGGTAGCCACCTCGCTGCGAAAGCCGGGCATGTCACTGACCCTTATCATCTCCACGTACTGGTAGGGCGCGGGGGCGTCGGAGCCGAGCACCCCCGTGGTGCGGTAGACGTCGAAGGCCTCGGTGGTGGCCAGCCCCCGCACGGTGGGCAGGTCGGTCTCCGCGGCCCAGCGTTCGTAGGCCGCCGGATCGGCGTCCGGCTTCAGGTTGAACAGCACGATGATGGTGATGGGTGTCGTCATGGCTTCGGCTCCCGGCATGAATTCAACGCATCTTATACAAAAACCTTTTGTGTTTGACAATACAAAGGCAAGATCGGCAAAATCACCGCCAGCTCAGCGGAGGACGCTACGCATGATTCAGCCACAGCCCCATGACCTGCAGCCCGCCCCCACCCGCGACGAGCGGGCCCGGCAGGAGTTCGTCTCCGGCCTGCGCCGGCACGTGCTCATCAGGCTGGCCGGCAATATGCGCGGCGAGTACGAGGACGAGGTGCTGCCGGCGTTCGAGCGCGAGCACGGCCGTCCCCCGGCCGACGGGCCCGAAGTGCACAAGGCCATGCGCAGGACCCGCGCATTCCGCTTCTACAGCGCCGTGCGCACCAACGCCCAGGAGATGGTGTTCGCCTCGGTGATCCCGGGCGTGGAGCGCCGCATCGGGGAGCTGGCCGACCAGGCCCGCGCGCTGCGCGAAGACGACGAGCGCGCCGGCGGCTCGCTCACCCTGGACCCGCACCTCGAGGTGCCCCGCAACGTGACCGAGATCGACGTGCATCTGGCACCGGGCAGCTACCACGCGGAATACGGTGACGACGACGTGGCGGCCGGGGCCGTCTACGACCACGCCATCAACGTATTCGCCTTCGGCCAGTTCGGCCGCGAGCTGGACGACATCGGCCAGACCATGTCGAACTACATCCGGCTGAAGTATCCGGACTTCCGCCCGGAGCGCATCCTCGACTGCGGCTGCACCATCGGCCACAATACGCTGCCCTGGGCGCGTACCTTCCCCGACGCCGAGGTACACGGCATCGACGTCGCCCCCGGCGTGCTGCGCTACGCCAGCGCGCGGGCGAAGAGCCTGGGCGTGCCCGTGCACTTCCGCCAGATGGACGCGACGAAGCTCGAATACCCGGACGCGAGCATCGACGTGGTCTTCTCTTCCATGTTCCTGCACGAGCTGCCGTTGCGCGACATCCGCGCCTTCTTCGCCGAGGCCCGCCGGGTGCTGAAGCCGGGCGGCGTGCTGTGGAACATGGAACTGCCCCCCAACTCGCGTATGGCGCCCTACGAAAGTTTCTATCTGGACTGGGACAGCTATTACAACAACGAACCGTTCTACAAGCCGTTCCGCGACCAGGACTACCGGGAGCTGTGCACCGGTGCCGGCTTCGCGGCGGAAGACTTCATCGAGGCCACCCTGCCGCGTTACAGTTTCGTCGGCGAGGCCGCCTTCCGCGAAGGCGTGGACGAGCCCGCCCTGTTCGACGGCCAGACCGGCCGCATGGACCCGAAGGGCACCCGCTGGTACGGCTTCGGCGCCTGGAAGAAGGCCTGACGCGCCCGTAAGGAGAGAGACATGTCGAAAGAACTGCCCCGCACCGCCCGCGGCCGCCGCAACCGCTTCTTCGAGGCCGAGGGCGTCGACGAACTCCTGAGCATGGTCATGGAACTCACCGCCGAGGTGGCCACCCTGCGGGAACGGCTCTACGTCACCGAGCGCGTGCTCGAGCACAACGGGCTCGCCGTGGGCGAGGGCATCGAGCGCTACGAGATCACCGACGAGGACGACGCCTGGCTCGCCGCCGAGCGCGAGCGGCTGCTCTCCACCGTGCTGCGCACGATCGAGTCCGGCAGCCGGGACGCCCGGCAAGCGGCCCCGGCCGGCGAAGAAGGCGGCGACAAGGAAGACTCCGGGAAGCACTCCCGCTCCGTCCGCGCCGCGTGACGGCGTGCCTGCCTGAGTGAGCGCCGGCGACACCGCCTATCCCACCCTCTTCAGCCCGGTGGAGATCGGCGGCGTGCGCCTGCGCAACCGTCTCGCCCACGCATCCATCCTCACGAAGTTCGTCCGCGACGGCGAGCCCACCGAGCAGTTTCTGAACTACCACGGCGCCCGCGCCCGGGGCGGCACCGGCCTGATCGTCACCGAACCCGTGGCCATGACCTCCGTGAACCGGGTCCCCCACCGGCTGCGGGTATGGGACGACAGGGCGTTCGACTCGCTGGCCCGCGTCGCCGAGGCCGTGGAGGGCGCGGATACCCGGCTGCTGGGGCAGGTGCAGGACTCCGGCCGCGGCCGCCACGCCGTCGGCCGCAACGAGGGCGCGGTGGGTGCCTCCGCCCTGCCGGACGACCTCAGCTGGACGGTGCCGCGGGTACTCACACCGGGCGAGATCCGCCGGATGATCGACGAGTGGGCGCAAGGCTCGGCGCGGCTGAAGCGCGCCGGCTGGTCCGGCGTGGAGATCTCCGCCGGCCACGGCCACCTCTTCCACCAGTTCCTCTCCGCCTGGTCCAACCGGCGCGAAGACGAGTTCGGCGGCGACCTCGCGGGCCGGGCCCGCTTCCTCACCGAGCTCATCGCGGCCATCCGCGCCGCCTGCGGCCGCCCGTTCATCATCGGCGTGAAGCTGCCCGGCGACGACGGTGTGCCCGGCAGCATCGGCCTCGACGAGGCGCGCCGCATCTCGGAGCTGATCGCCGCCACCGGCGAGGTGGACTACTGGACCTGGGCGTGGGGCGCCCACGCCGATTCCCTCTGGCGCCACCTGCCGGACGCCCATGGCGAGCGCCACCCGTATCTCGGCCACATCCGTGAACTCAGGCAGGCGGCGCCGCAGATCCCCGCCGGCGCCATCGGCTATATCACCGACCCGAACGAGTGCGAGCGGGCGCTCACCGACGGCACCGCGGATCTGGCCTTCCTCGGCCGCCCGCTGATTACCGACCCGGCCTTCGGCGACAAGGCGGAGCACGGGCGTGAGGCGGAGATCCGCTACTGCGTCTCCTGCAACACCTGCTGGCGCACCATCATCGAGGGCACCCGGCTCGAGTGCGACAACAATCCCCGGGTCGGCGCGCCGGACGAGGAGGCCTGGAAACCGGCGCCGGCGAAGCGTCCGCAGCACGTGGTCATCGTCGGCGGCGGCATCGCCGGCATGGAGGCGGCCCACACCGCTGCGCGGCGGGGTCACCGGGTGACACTGTTCTCCGCCGCCGACGAACCCGGCGGCAAGACGCGGCTGCAGGCGGAACTGCCCGGCGGCGAGAACCTCTCCAGCATCTACGACTACCAGTACCTGGTCGGCAAGGCCGCCGGCGTGCGCTACGAGACGGGTGTGCTCGCGAAGGCCGAAGACGTGCTGGCGCTGCAGCCCGACCGGGTGCTGCTCGCCACCGGCTCCCGCATGGCAGTGCCGCACTTCGTGCCGGCGGAGTTCGCCGAGGACGAGCTGGTGCCGGATCTCCGCAGCCTGGCCCGCGACATGCTGGAGCGCTCCGGGCGGGAACCCGGCCGTATCGTGGTCTTCGACCACGACCATACGGAGATGACCTACGCGGCCGCGGAACTGTTCGCCGAGCGCTTCGAGCGGGTGACCCTGATCACGCCCCGGGAGCGCATCGCCTCGGACTGCTCGCTGATAAACCGCCAGGGCATCTACCATCGCCTGCACCGCAAGGGTGTGCAGATACTGACCTGCGTCGAACCGCGGGACCTGGACCTGCTGGAGGAGGGCGCCCTCGGCCTCGTCAACGTCTGGAACGGCGCGGAGAGCCGGGTGGAGGACGTCATCGCCATCACCTACGCCACCTCCCGCATACCGGAGGACGCCCTGCGCGCACCCCTGGAGGCGGCCGGTCTCGCCGTGGAGTGCATCGGCGACGCCCGCGCCCCGCGCGGCGTGCTGGCGGCGACCAGGGAGGGCTACGAGGTAGCCATGGGATTTTAGGAGGGCCTTCGGGCCCGATTGGGTCAAGGAATCGGGATAAATCCCCTCCTGCATGGTCCAATAGGGTATGCCTCGCAACCACCTCATCCCCATTCTCCTGCTGGCGGCCGGTCTGGCTCATGCCGCCGAGATCTACCACTGGGTGGACGAGGACGGCGTCGCCCACTACAGCCAGACCCCGCCGGCGGATGCGGCCGTGATCGTGGAAACCCGGGAGCTCGACGCCTCCACCCCGGAGGACTACGACCCCGAGGAATACGAGTACTCGGTGCTGAACCAGGCCGAGCGTATCCACGCCGAGTGGGCGGAGCTGATGGCCGCGCGTGAAGAGGAGCGGGAGGCCCGGCGTGAGGCCGAGCGTGAGCGCCGCGTCCACGAGAGGCGCTACCCGGAGCGCTACGGCTGGCGTTACGGCCGCGAGATCTACCACCCGGGCCTCCATCCCCCTCCGCCGCTCCGGCCCGGCCACGAGGTGCGCCGCTACCAGTTCGAGCGGCTGCACGAACTCGGCCTGTGGCGGGAACCGCCGGCCCACAGCATCAACTCCTCCGGCCACCGCCAGCGTGTGGAAAAGACCCGCTCCCTGGCCCTGCCCGGCAGCCGTCCTCCCGACCCCCGGTAGGAGGGCCTTCAGGCCCGACCGCCCGCACCCGATTCGTTATCGCTGCCCATCCGTGGAAGAATCGGAAAGTCCGGGTAACTGTCGGTAACTGTCGACAATCGTCCATAGCGGTCCGCAACGGTCGGGGGCAGATCGGGGGTAAATTCCCTCCTACAGCATGCATCGCTTCGTCTACATGTTCGGCCTCATCCTCGCCGGCGAGGCCGTCTTCGCGCTGCCGTTCCACGTGGCGCGGTTCTTCCGGCCGGCGGTGCTGGACGTCTTCCAGCTCACCAATACCGAGCTCGGCGCCGCCCAGGGCGTCTACGGCGTCCTGGCCATGCTCGCCTATTTCCCCGGCGGGCCGCTGGCCGACCGCTTCCCGGCGCGCAAGCTGCTGGCCTTCTCGCTCTGGTCTACGGCGGCGGGCGGACTCTACATGGCCACCATCCCGGATTACGCCGGCGCCCTGCTGCTCTGGGGCTTCTTCGGCGTCACCACCATCCTGTTCTTCTGGGCCGCGCTGATCCGCGCCACGCGGGACTGGGGCGGCAGCGACGAGCAGGGCCGTGCCTACGGCCTGCTGGACGGCGGCCGCGGCCTGCTGGCGGCGGCGCTCGCCTCCGTCGCCGTAGCCTTCTTCGGCCTGGTGTTCCCGGAAGGCGCCGGGGCCGTAACCTTCGAGGAGCGCAGGGCTGCGCTGGTCACCGTCATCCACGGCTATACGCTGGTCACCGCACTGGCCGGGGTGTTCGTCTGGTTCGCCATCCGTGACGGCCATCCGCCGGACGAGCCCGACCTCCAGCGCTGGCGGCCGGGCCAGGAAGGACTCTGGCACCACATCGGCAGGGTGCTGGCCATGCCCGCCGTGTGGCTGCAGGCGCTGATCGTGGTCTGCGCCTATGTGGCCTACAAGGGCTTCGACAACTATTCGCTCTACGCCGTCGAGGTCCACGGCATGAGCGACGTGGACGCGGCGCGCATCGCCACCATCGGTGCGTGGATGCGACCGGTGGCCGCCGTGGGTGCGGGTTTTCTCGGCGACCGCTACGGCGTGGCCCGCATGACTGTCGGCTGTTTCGTGCTGCTGCTCGCCTGCTACCTGTTCCTTGGGCTCGGCACGCCCGCCGGCGGCGCCACCTGGGTGCTGCTCGGCAACGTACTGGCCACCTCGGCGGCCATGTTCGGCCTGCGCGCCCTGTACTTCGCGCTGTTCGAGGAGGCGAAGGTACCGGACGCGCTCACCGGCACGGCCGTGGGCCTGGTCTCGGTGATCGGTTTCACGCCCGACGTCTTCGTGGGCGTGGTCGGCGGAATGCTGCTGGACGCCTCCCCCGGCGCCGCCGGGCACCGCCATTATTTCCTGTTCCTCGCGGCTTTCGCCGCGGCGGGGCTCGCGGCCAGCTACGCGCTCTACCGCCGGCTGTACCCCCGCCGTCCGGACCCCGGTTTGGAATCGAAGGCCGGGGGCGCCTAGAATGGGGTGATTCCAATCAGCGCGGCAGCAGCGCCGGAGAACAAGAAAGCCCGTGTGACGTCGATGGACGGTGTAGCGGACACCTGTGTGAGCCTGTCCGCGCAAAGGTCGAAGAACTTTGCAGCAGAGCACCGATTCCGGTCATCAGGCCGGCGACGAATCCGTCGACGAACTCGTTGACGAGTATGTGTCCGACTTCGAGGTCGGGCAGGACAACGTCCGGCCGCTGGGGCTGGACTTCCACCAACCGGTCTTCGCGATCTCCGCCATCACGGTGATCGTCTTCGTGGCGTTCACCCTTGCGTTTCCGCAGCTGGCCGCCAACTGGTTCGGCGACCTGCGCCCCTGGCTGACCACCCGCTTCGACTGGTTCTTCATGGCGGCGGGCAATATCTTCGTGCTGTTCTGCATCGCGCTCATCGTGCTGCCGGTGGGCAAGGTGCGCATCGGCGGCCCGGACGCCGAGCCCATGTATTCCTATGCCTCGTGGGTGTCCATGCTGTTCGCCGCCGGCATCGGTATCGGCATCATGTTCTACGCCGTGCTGGAGCCGATGAACCATCTGCTCACACCGCCGCTGGGCATGGAGAACCTCGGCGAGGAGGCGCGGCGGGAACTGGCCATGGCCGCCACGGTGTTCCACTGGGCCATCCACCCGTGGGCCATCTACGGCATCGTCGGGCTCGCGCTCGCCTTCTTCGCCTACAACAAGGGCCTGCCGCTGATCGTGCGTTCGGCCATGTACCCCATCTTCGGCGAGCGGGTGTGGGGCTGGCCGGGGCACGTCATCGACGTGCTCGCGGTGTTCGCCACCCTGTTCGGGCTGGCCACCTCGCTCGGTTACGGCGCGGAGCAGTCTGCCGGCGGGCTCGCCTATCTCTTCGGTATCTCCGAGGGGCACGTGGTGAAGCTCACCATCATCGTGGTGATCACCATCATGGCACTGATTTCGGTGCTGCGCGGTCTGGACGGCGGCATCAAGGTGCTGTCCGAGAGCAACATGGCCATGGCGGCCGTGCTCGGGCTGTTCGTGCTGCTGGTGGGTCCCACTTTCGAGACGCTCGGCGCCATCTTCGACAACACCGTCGCTTACTTCCAGTACCTGCCGGCGCTGTCCAACTGGGTGGGCCGGGAGGACATGTACTACATGCACGACTGGACCACCTTCTACTGGTCCTGGTGGATCGCTTTCTCGCCCTTCGTCGGCATGTTCATCGCCCGTATCTCCGCGGGACGCACCGTGCGCGAGTTCCTGCTGGTGTCCATCCTCGCGCCGTCGTTCATCTTCATTGTCTGGATGACGGTGTTCGGCAACGCCGCCATGGATCAGTACTTCCTGCAGGGCTACGAGGGCGTGGTGGACACGGTGAGGAACTTCCAGCCGGAACTGTCGCTGTTCATGTTCCTGGCGGAGTACCCGCTGGCCACGCTGACCTCGGGCATCGGCATCCTGCTGGTGCTGATCTTCTTCGTGACCTCGATGGACTCCGGGGCACTGGTGGTGGACACCATGACCGCCGGCGGCAAGATCGACGCCCCCATCGCCCAGCGCGTGTTCTGGTGCGTGTTCCTCGGGCTGATCGGCGTGGCGCTGATGGAGGGCGGCGGCCTGTCCTCTCTGCAGGCCCTGGCGCTCGCCACGGGCTTTCCCTTCGGCATCGTGATCCTGCTGATGTCGGTGAGCCTGTACAAGGGGCTCGCCGCCGAAGTGAAACTGCTCGAGGCCCAGGCCGAGGCCGAAGCCGCGGCGGAACAGGCGGAAGGGGAGAAGGCCTGATGACGGACAAGCTGTACCGGCATATCGGCGTGCCGGTGGACATGGCCCATCGCGAGAAGCTGGGCAAGGCCCTGACCACGGCAACGGACCTGGCGCGCCACTACGGCGCCCGGGTGACGCTGGTGGCCGTCACCGGCCCGGCGCCGGGCGAGGCGGCACACAACCCGAAGGAGTTCCGGGCGAAGCTGCAGGCCTTCGCCGGGGAGCTGGCCGAAGACTCCGGCGTGTCGGTGGATGCGCAGGCCGAGGTCATCGGCGACCCCGCGGCCGACCTGGACAAGGCCCTGGACCGGCAGTTCCATGAACTCGGCGTCGACCTGGTGGTGATGGCCTCCCACGTTCCCGGCTTCCGCGAATACATCTTCCATTCCAACGCGGGCTTCCTGGCCTCCCACACGGACCTCTCCGTCTTCGTGGTGCGCGGTTAATTACGGGGACAGTTAACTCAATTGCCAGTTGAGTCAACTGTCCCCGGCTTGCGTTCTGGTCCCGCATGCCGCACTATGTGCGAGCGATCCAAGAGTTCTGGCCTGCCTTACGACTACCCGTCCGGT
>CAZRSA010000080.1:6394-12864 GCA_964602525.1 uncultured Woeseiaceae bacterium | reverse complement strand
GTTCCGTCCACTTGTAGGCATCGACCAGGTTGCTCGAGTTCGTCTGCGCGAAGCGAGGGGTGTTCGCCGGCAGTATGTTCTGCAGGCCGTCGAGCAACTCGACGGACTGCGGCTGTGGCGTCCGGTTCGCCAGCTCACAGCGGCGCACGAAGCCGTGGGTATCGCTGGTCTCCCACGTGTAGCGGAATGCGAGTTCGAGGTCGTGGTTGATCTCCTCGAAACACAGTCGGTTGCCGAGCACGTTCTTATACAGGTTGCGGGTGACGGCGAACCTCTCGTCGTGCTCACGGTTGAACGGTTCCCAGTGGTACAGGCGTCCGTCGGTCTCCAGCCGCAGGATCGTCCTGGGGCCAGTATGCAGGTTGCTCTCGTGGATTTTGTCCACGGTGACGTAGGGGAACAGGGCGGTGTCCGGCGATACCCGGCCGGCGGTGACGCCGCCCGCGGAGGAGGCGAACAGCCAGTGGTCGACGGCGGAGACCACCGTGATGAAGAACGGCGCCATCCGGTCGACGTTGCGGATCAGGTAATGGCGCTCGCCGTCGAAGTCGACGAACTCTCCTTCCGCTTCCAGCGGTTCCGCCGATTCCAGGTGCCAGGCAGTGCTCAAGGCTCGCTCTCCAGTCATTCCACCAGCAGCAGCGAGCCGAACAGCCCCGCGTCGATCCAGCCGCGGTCCTTCGGCCCGCTGGGTACGGACTCCGAACCGATGAAGTTCTCGCGCAGTTCGCTGCCGTCGTTGTCGCAGTAAGCCAGCATCAGGCCCATCTGCTTGCCCGGGTCGAGTTCCACGGGGCTGTTGTCATCTGCGCCATCCACGTAATCGTCGCCGTAGATGCGGATCGAAACCTCCCAGACGATGCCCTCCGACGTCTGGCGCCAGCGGCTCTCGACATGGTGGGAGTAGTCCCGCGGCTTGCGATCGGTGCCGATGTCGATGGCCCGGTTATCCAGCGAGAGGTGGTAGGCGAAGGCGTTGTGGTTGTACTGATGCTCGCCGCCGGAGTGGTCCTCGTCGATGAAGATCTCCAGGCAGTCGTCATCCCAGTACTGCTCGAGCGGATCCCGGTGCGCGTCGTACAGCACGTCGTCGACGATCTCGGCCAGGATGTACAGGCGCTCAGCCGTCCAGACCACCTTGTAGCGTCCGCGGAAATCGTCGGGCGCATATTCGTCGCCGAGCCAGCGGTGGTTCAGCTCCTGCCAGCGGGCCTCGGTCCAGACCGCCTCGTCCGCGACGCCGTCGACGGTGGGCGCCACCGCCGCGCGGGGCGCCTGGTATTCCGTCCTGCCAACGTAATGCGTCGCATCCGCGAACGCCGTCGCTGAGGCGACGAGCGCTACGGCAGCCGTAAGACGCCGCAGGTTGTGCGTTTTGATCATGTCGATCTCCGCGCGCTCGAGTGCAGTCGGTCGCCGGCACTTTTCTGTGTCGTTCTTGCCGATGCCCTGCCATTCTGCGCTGCCACTCGGGCAGGCACCCCCCCGGTTGCCCCGTGGCCGGGGCCATCCCGCTGAGCGAGTATAGCCAATACTGACAGCGCTGTCAGTATTGGCGGCCGCTGGAGGTCCGGCGGGCGGCGCACGCGCCGGCGGGGCTGGACGGAAAGGTAAGGGGGAAGCGGGCTAGAACCCGCGCTCGAGTATCCTGGACTTGATCCGCTCGAACTCCTTTTCGGTGACGTAACCGGCGTCACGGAGTTCGCCGAGCTCTCTCAGCTGTTCGAGTGTGCGCGAGATCCGGTCGCCGCCGGCAGCGGCTGGAGGGCCGGTCGGACGGGCGGTCGGAGGGGCCGCCGTCCGGGCGGCGGCAGGAGACGTGTCGGGCTGCGGCGGGGCATCCGGCTCGCTCGGCGGAGCGCCGGGTGCAGGCGCTGCGTCTCCGGAGGCGGCCGCTTCGGCATCTTCGCGCCTGCGTTTCTCTTCCTCGGCCCGGCGCTGGGCCTCCAGGCGGATGCGCTCGTTGGCCAGGCGGGCGCGCTCGGCCGCCGTGTCTGCGTCCTGAGCATGGGCAGGTACAAAAATACCAAGCATCGCAATACCAAGTATCGCCGGGGCGAGCATGGCGGCGGTCCTGAGCATCACCATGGCCGCATGCTACTCCGGGAAGAGTACGCAACGCCAGACGGTCCGCCCCGGGGGTCGCGGCTGTCTCACGGCTGGTCCGGCAGCGGGATGAACCCGTCGTCGCCCTCGACGCGGTCGAAGCGGCCTTCGCGCCAGTCTTCCTTCGCCTGCTCGATGCGTGCCTCCGAACTCGAGACGAAGTTCCACCAGATGGCGCGCTCGCCCACCGGCCCGCCGCCGATCAGCATCAGCCGGGTATCGGCGGCCGCCTCGAGTTCGACCGGTGCGCCGGTACGGAACACGGCCATGACGCCGGTGCCGTATTCCTCGTCGCCCACGGCCACGTTCCCCGACACGACGTAAACGGCCCGGTCGGTGAGATCGTCGGGCAGTGCGAACCTGCCTCCTGCAGGCAGCCGCACCTCGGCATACAGGGTCTTCGAGTAGCTCCTGACCGGCGAGGCGGCGCCGAACGCCTCACCCAGGATCAGGCGCACGGTGGCTCCGTCCACGGAGACCTCGGGCAGATCGGCCGCCGGCGTGTGGGTGAAGGCGGGTTCGATCTCCTCCAGGCCGTCCGGCAGCGCGATCCACGACTGGATGCCGTGCATGGACGATTCCACGTCCCGGTCGGAACCCGCCCGCTCGGAATGCACGATGCCGCGGCCGGCGGTCATGAGGTTGACCGCACCCGGCCGGATGGGCAGCGCGTAGCCGAGGCTGTCCCGGTGCATGATCTCGCCGTCGAAGAGGTAGGTGATGGTGGCGATGCCGATGTGGGGGTGAGGCCGCACGTCGATGCCCTCGCCGGGTGGGAAGACCGCCGGGCCCATCTCGTCGAAGAAGATGAAGGGCCCCACCATCTGCCGCTCGGACGACGGCAGCACCCGCCGGACGCTGAAACCGCCCAGGTCCCGGGAGCGGGGCACGATGCGGACCGCGACCGGGCCATGGGTCCGGGTGCAGACGGGCTGGAACGCCGGTTGGGTGCTCATGTCGCTGTCTCGGTGGCAGAGGATGCGCCAATGGTGCCACGGCCGCAGGGGCGGGAGTGATAGTCCGCCCGCTTTCGACGCGACGGGTCGGTATTTCCGAAGCCCCGCAACCGGCCATTCCGCTAGACTATCGGGCGATTCGGTGACTTCCGCGAAGGACAATTAATGAACGATTCCATCCGCCCGTTCCCGTCTCCCCTCGCCGTCGTCGCGATCGTGGCCTGCGGCCTGCTCGCGATTTCCGGTCCCGCCTGGACCGCAGGCGGTGCCGAAGACGACAAGGCATTCCACGATCATCATCACGGTGAGGACGGCCACTCGGGCGAGCACGAGCACCACCACGGCGACGACGGTCACTCGGGCGAGCACGAACACCATCACGGTGACGACGGCCACACGAGCGAGCACGAGCATCATCACGGTGAGGACGGCCACTCGGGTGAGCACGAGCACCACCATGGCGACGACGCTCATGCGGGCGAGCACGAACACCACCACCCGGCCGACTGATACCGGCGGCCCCGGCCGGGGCGTCCGCAAAGCTCCCTATTAGCGCGGTCGGCGTCCCGTGCTACCGTCCGTCAAAAGCGAGACGGAGGGCATGCCGTGACAGAAACCAGACTGCCGGAGTGGCTGCAGGCCATGAAGGACCGGGGCTACGTCGTCTGGAAGACCGAACCGCCCGCCGCCCTGGCGGCGAAGTTCATGCAGTCGCCGATCAAGTTGGCCGGGATACGCCACGTGCGCGTCTGGGGCCTGCAGGTGGACGACGAACGAGAGCTGCCCGGCCACGAACGAACCTCCATCCCGGACGAGGAGCTGTGGCAGGTGGAGCTGGTCGCCGACGACGGCTCGAAGTACGAGGTGAGCGCGGCGACGGTGGAGCCGGCTCCCTAGCGGCAAAACGCCGGGACAGCCGACTCGGGGGCGGAACCGCCGCTGCCGTCGACCGGCGCATTGCAAACGCCCGGCGTTGCCGAGAATCCGACCGCCGAACAGGCGATAAAGAGACCGGCTGTCAGTCGGGGTTCTTCTTCTCGCTCATGTACTTGCGCAGCCAGGCCCTGGCCAGCCGCAGATCCCGCCGGCTGGTGGGTTCGGAGACCCCGACCACCCGGGCGGCCTGTTCGTGGGTCAGACCGCCGAAGTAGTGGAGCTCGAGGATCCGGGCCATGCGTTCGTCGAAACCGGCGAGTTTCGACAACGCGTCATCGAGGTCCAGCAGGTGCTCCTCCGCGTTGCCGCCCATCGCGGACTCGTCGAGGGTGACGCGCAGCGCATCCCCGCCCCGCTTGGCGGCCTTGCGCGCATTCGCGTGGTTCACCAGCAGTCTGCGCATCATGCGCGCCGCCAGTGCGTAGAAGTGCGTCCGGTCCTGCCAGTCGGTGTCCACGCCGATCAGCTTCTCGTAGGCCTCGTGCACGAGCGCGGTCGGCTGCAGCGTGTGTGCCGGCGATTCGCTGCCGAACAGGCGCTGGGCGATACGCCGCAGCTCGCCGTAGACCAGCGGAGTGAGGGATTCGAGGGCGGCGGCGTCACCTTCGGACCACTCTCGCAGGAGACGGGTGATGTCTCCGGCGTCGGGTGGCGATGGTTCGGTCACGGCACAGGCCCGGAGGCTTCAGGGGGAGAGGATGACGCCGAGGGCGTCGGGTTCGCGGTCCGTGGTCCAGCGCTCGAGAATCTCCCAGGAGGCCGTGTCGATGACGGCGAGTTCGTCGCCGCCGCTCACCGCGACCCAGGCGCGGCGGCCGTTCGGGTGGACCTCGACGCCGATCGGCAGCGCGGCGCGGCCGAGCAGGGTCTCCTTGTATTCCGCGCCGGGCTCGGCGACGGGGATGCTGCGCACGAGTTCCCGTTCCGCCACGTCGAACACGGATACGGTCGCCGCCCGCGCGTTGGTCACCAGCGCATGCGCGCCGTCCGGCATGAAGGCAATGCGGATGGGTACGCCGGGCGAATCCAGGGTCGTCAGAACCTCGAGCGTGGCGGCATCCACCACGCTGACGGTATCCGCGGCCCGATTGGTCACCCAGACCTCGGCCCCGTTCGCCGTGACGCCCACGCCCTCGGCGCCGTCGCCGGTGACGATGGAGCCCGTTACCTCGGCGGCCGCGATGTCCACCCGCTCCAGCGTGCCGGCGGCGATATTCGTGACCCAGGCGTGCCCGCCGTCCGGGGAGGCGGCTACCATGTGCGCTGTGCCCGCGCCTACGGGGATGCGTGTGGCGACTTCGCCCTTCCCGATATCCACTACCAGCAGGCTGTTTACGCCTTCGGCCGTGACGGCCAGTCGTCCGTCCGGCAGGAACGCCATGCCGTGGGGCCTGCTGTTCTCGCCGAGGTCGATCACGCGCACGACTTCGCGGGTCGGCCAGTCGATCACGGTCAGGCTGTCGCCCGGCTCGTCCCGCCGGCCGTAGTTGCTAACCGCTGCGCGGCGGCCGTCCGGTGAAATCTCGATCTCGTGGGGGCCGACGCCGGTGTCGAACCAGCGCAACCGTTCACCGGAGCCGGTATCGAGCGCCCAGACGGTATCGGCACTCTTGTTGCCTACCAGCAGCACGTCGCCGGCGGCGGCCGTCGCCGGCAGCAGGAGGGCGGCAAGGAGCCAGAGCCGGCGGTTGATGCTGCCCATACCGGTCACGCCAGCGTCATCAGGTAGCGGCCGTAGGCGGCGACGTCGTCCCAGTCGGTGTAGTCGATCACGGCGTGCCGGTCGGTGGGTCCGCCGGTGAACTTCATGATCATCTGGATGGCCACGGTGTCGAGCGGGCCCCAGGAGGGATAGTCGACCTTGCCGGCCATCACCTTCAGGTCCCGGGGCTGCCAGGACGAGCGTTCCAGGAACTTCTGCATGTACCGGTTCCCTTCCACCGTCGCCTTCTCCGGGGTGCGGGCGGTGACCGAGATGTTGAAGAAGCTGTGCGGCTTCGCCTCGAGCTTCTCCCGGTTCGTTTCGACGAATTCGAACACCTCGTCGTCGTAGGTGCCGTAGTAGACGGGCGCGCCCAGTGCGACGACGTCGGGGGCATCGAGGTCGGCGCCCTCGTGGATCGCCTCGACGACGTCCATCATCTCGCTCTCGCCGCCGGCCTCGTCGATGGCGTCGCACATGCGCCGCGCGATCCGGGCGGTGTGGCCGCTGCGGCTCCGGTATAGGACCAGTACGGATGTCATGTCTTCCACTCCCTGCGGGTCAGCCGCTTATCCTGCATCAGTGGCGCCTCGGCGGACAAGCGGGGCATCACCGGCCCGCGGGTTCGTCGCCCGCTTCCGCGGGCGCCTCGATGCGGCTCTCCTCCACGAGCAGCACCAGCGCCATGTCCTGGCTGCGGGCCCAGGCGAAGGCTAGGGCTGCGCCCAGCATCAGGGCGAGCATGATCCCGGTTGCGCGGTACAGATAGA
>CAZRSA010000080.1:2390-6294 GCA_964602525.1 uncultured Woeseiaceae bacterium | reverse complement strand
AGGGCTGCGCCCAGCATCAGGGCGAGCATGATCCCGGTTGCGCGGTACAGATAGATACGTCGCATCGCCGTCTCCCTGTGCTGCCCCTATACCAGCTCGAAACGTTCCGAGCGTATCCGCGCCCGCGGAATGTCGCGCCCGCGCAGCGCGTCCTCCACCGCGTCCATCATCGGCGGCGGACCGCAGACGAAATGCATGCGCTCGAAGCCTTCCCGGGGCAGGTGGCGCGCGAGCACATCCTCGTCGATGACGCCCCGCTCGCCGGTCCAGTCCTCGGGCGGCTCCTCGATGACGTAGACCACGGTCAGCGCCACCCGATCGGCCAGCTCTGCGAGCGCCTCGCGGTACGGCGTGTCCTCCCACCGCGGCGAGCCGTAGAACAGCAGCACCGGCCGCGGGTCGCCGCGGTCCGCCATCGTGCGCAGGATACCCAGGAACGGCGCGATGCCGACGCCACCGGCGAAGAAGACGTAGCCGGCCGCGGGCGCCCGGTCCGGCGAGAACGAGCCGTGCGGCCCGTCCAGCCAGGCCCGGCGCCCCGGCTCCACGTCGCCGATACCCGAGGTAAAGTCCCCCAGCTCCTCCACGGCGAACTCCAGCCGCGGCCCGGCCTCCGCGCTGGACGAGAACGAGAAGGGATGTTCCTCGACGCTGTACGGGGTCCGGCTCAGGCAGACCCAGGCGAACTGTCCGGGCCGGAACCCGATACCCTCGTGGCCCTCCGGCTCCAGGGCCAGGCTCCAGGTCCGGCCGCGCTCGGCCTCGACCGCCGCCACCCGCCAGGGCCGGCGGAACTGCAAGGCGGGCTTCGCGAGCCGCAGCCAGGCGAAAGAGGCCACCAGCACCGCCGAGATGGCGATCAGCACCCATTCCTTCCAGGCCGTGGCCGCGTAGCGGGCCGAGAAATGGATATGGCCGTGGGCCAGCCCCAGCGCGGCGAGTCCGAGCAGGGCGTGACTCACGCGCCAGTGTTCATAGCCGAGCCGGATGCGCTTGCGCGCCAGCGACAGCACGACGAGCAGCACCAGCGCGTAGAGCGCCCAGTTGCCGAGCCGGGTGCCGGCGGTGCCGCCGAAGGGGTCCAGGAGGCCCGCCATCGCCGGCCGGTCCGCCACCAGCAGCAGCGGGTGTGCCACCAGCAGGCCGACGGCCACCATGCCCATTTCCCGGTGATACTTCAGGATGATGTCGATGCCGTAGGGCGCCGTGACGTGGCGGAAACGGGCAATGAGCAGAAACTGCACCGCTGTCTGCGCCAGCGCGACGAAGGCGAGCGCCACGGATAGCTCGGCCAGGAAGGAGCGGCCCGGCGGCGTGGGCGACACCATCATCACCACCAGCGGCGCGAGGATGACCGCCAGATAGGCGGCCACCCAGAACACTCCCTCGACCGTCCGTCCCATGCCGGACTCCCTGCGCCGCGCGGCGCCTGCCCTCTGGTGCATCGATCGGCGCTCCGCCGCCGAACTACCGATAGAAGCCGGCCGCCGGGAAACAAATGCCCGGCCGGGCCGGTCTCAACCACTGTACAGGCCCTCTGCGGCCTGCTGCCAGCACGGAAAGACACATGGACAGACGCACTCTGCTGAAGCGGCTCTTCCTCGCCGCCGGCGCCCTGGCCGCCGGCCCGGCCCTGGCGGAGAGCGAAATGGATGCGCAGGCCGGCGCCGCCGGCGAGGCGAAGGAGTTCCCCCCGGTGAGCATCACCCGTGAGCAATGGAAGGAGATCCTGCCGGCTGACCGCTACCGGATCCTGTTCCGCGAGGGCACCGAGCCGGCCGGCTCCAGCCCGCTGGACGAGGTCTACGACCCTGGCACCTATATCTGCGCCGCCTGCTACCTGCCGCTGTTCGCGAGCGAGGACAAGTTCGACAGCGGCACCGGCTGGCCCAGCTTCACACAGCCCATCGAGGGCCGTGTCGGCACGAAGCTGGATTTCAAGCTGATCCTGCCGCGCACCGAATACCACTGCATCCGCTGCGGCGGCCACCAGGGCCACGTGTTCGACGACGGCCCGCCGCCCACCGGCCAGCGCTGGTGCAACAACGGCCTGGCCCTGCGCTTCGTGCCGCTGGGCGAGGAACTGCCGGAACTGAGGACCTCCGCATGAGACGCCGCGCCATTGGCCTCCTGCCGTCGTTCGTCCTCGGCCTGATGCTGGCCGGCCCGCTGGCCGCCGCCGAGGCGGTGGCCACCTTCGCCGGCGGCTGCTTCTGGTGCATGGAGCCACCCTACGACGAGCTGGACGGCGTCAAGTCGACCGTCTCCGGCTTCATGGGCGGCGACGTGAAGGACCCGAGCTACGAGCAGGTGGTGCGCGGCGGTACCGGCCACGCCGAGGTGGTGCAGGTGACCTACGACCCCGACGTGGTGAGCTACGAGACCCTGCTGGACGTGTACTGGCGCAACGTCGACCCCTTCGACGCCGGCGGCCAGTTCTGCGACCGGGGGCCCTCCTACCGGGCGGAGATTTTCTGGCACACCGAGGCCCAGCGCGAGGCGGCGCTGGAGTCGCGGGCTGAGCTGGACGAACGCTTCGAGCAGGACATCGTGGTGGACGTCACCGAGGCCGGCGAGTTCTGGCGGGCGGAGGGCTACCATCAGAACTACTACGAGAAGAATCCGGTCCGCTACAAGTTCTACCGCTGGAACTGCGGCCGCGACGGCCGTCTGCAGGAAGTGTGGGGCGAGGAGGCCGGAGGCGGCGCCGAGGTCAAGCCGGATTCCCGCTGATCTCCGCGAGGATGCGTAGCGTCCCCTCCCGATCCAGCATCCGCGGCACGGGATAAGCCTCGCACTCCTGCAGCGCCAGTTCGCAGAGATAGTCGTAGTCCTCGGCCCGGATCTTCACCGATTTCTCGGGCAGGCCCACAGCCTTCTTCAGATCCCGCACGGCGGCGATGAACGCCCGCGCGTTCGCCTCCTCATCGGCTTGCGGATCAGCCACACCGGCCAGCTCGGCGAGTTCGGCCAGCCGGGGCCGGGTCTCCTCGAAGGTGAACTCCAGCACGTGCGGCAGCACCAGGGAATTGGCAAGGCCATGCGGGATGCCGTATTTGCCGCCGAGTTGATGGGCGATGGCGTGGACGTTGCCCACGTTCACCTGGTTGATGGCGATGCCGGCGTAGTAGGCAGCCAGCGCCATGCCCTCGCGCGCCTCCCGGTCGCCGCCGTCCCGGTACGCCGTCTCCAGGTGTCGGAAGATCAGTTTCACCGCTGCGGCCGCGTGCTGGCGCGCCGTGCCCCGGTCCCATTCGCAGATGTAGGCCTCGACGGCGTGGGTGAGCGCGTCGAGGCCGGTGGCGGCCGTGATGGGCTGCGGCAGGCCGAGCAGCAGGTCCGGGTCCAGCGCCACTGCGGCCGGCAGGAGCTGGCGGGCGCTGATGACGGCCTTCTCGTGGGTCTCGTCGTCGGAGAGGACGGAGCCGATGGTGGCCTCGGAACCGGTGCCCGAGGTGGTGGGGATGACGTAGATCGGCGGCACGTCGTGTTTGATCTTGGCGAAGCCCACCCAGTCGCGGGGATCCCGGTCACCGGTCGCCGCGGCGGCGATGATCTTGGCTGCGTCGATGGAGGAGCCGCCGCCCACGGCCAGCACCGCCTCGGCGCCGTGCTCCCGCCAGGCGGCGACTCCCGCCCGGACCTGGCCGAAGGTGGGGTCGGGCTCCACGCCGTCGAACACGGCGGTGTCGACGCCGGCCGCGGCCAGCTCGGCCGTGGCCCGGTCCACGAGCCCTAGCTCGCGCAGCGGCCGATCGGTGACCACCAGCAGCCGCCGGATACCCGTCTGGCCGATGTAGCGGCACAGCTGCCCGGCGCTGCCGCTGCCGGCGAACGCCATGTAGCTCGCGCCCGGCATGAAGGTCGCGACGGTCTTCATCAGTGTCAGTATCAGTCGGTGCCT
>CAZRSA010000080.1:0-2290 GCA_964602525.1 uncultured Woeseiaceae bacterium | reverse complement strand
GCCGCCAGTGCCAGGGAGCACACCGCGAACACCGCGGTGACGACTCTCGCGAGGGCCGGGCGCATGGGCGCCTGCAGCAGTCCGGCGCCGAGGAACAGCGTGCCCTTGGTAAAGCAGTGATGCACGATGAACAGGAGCACGGCGGCATGCAGCAATGGCCAGGCGGCCGGCGCGATCAGGCCGAGTGCGATGGTGATCGTCATGAGGCCGATCTGGCTGATGCTCGAATAGGCCAGGACGGTCTTCGGCCGGGTCTGGGGCAGGCCGGCCGCCACCCCGTAGACGGTGGTCAGGATGCCGAGCACCGCCAGCAGCGCGCCCCATTCCGGCAGTGCGCTCTCGCCCAGCGGGAACAGCCGCAGCCAGCCCACGAGTCCGGCCTTGATCATGGCGCCGGAGAGTACGGCGCTCGCGGGCGCCGGGGCCACCGGGTGCGCGAGGGGCAGCCAGAAGTGCAGGCCGAAGACGCCGGCCTTGATGCCGAAACCGATGACCAGCAGGGCCATGGCGACATTACCGCCGTCTGCCGCCAGGGCCGAACTGAGCGCCGCGAAGTTTGTGGGCCCCTGTCCGGCGAGGAGCATCAGCGCATTGACGATGCAGACCTCGCCGACCACCGCCATCGCGAAATAGTAGCGGCCCGCGTGACGCGCCCGGTCCTCGCCCGTATGCACGATCAGGCCGTAGGCGGTGACGCTCATCAGCGTGTAGCACAGGTAGAAGATGACCGCGTCCAGAGCGGTCAGCAGCAACAGATTGCCGGCCATGGCCGGGAGGAACCAGCCGAAGAAGACGTCCCGGCGGTTTCCGGCCGGCAGGTGGTGGCGGGTGAACAGGCCGGCCGCCAGCCACAGGGCCGAGGTCACCGGCAGCAGTACCGCTGCCGTCCCGTCGATGCCGAAACCGCCGCCGAACATCAGCCAGCCCGCGCCGATGTCCGTCACGGTGGCCGCGGATACGAGCAATGCCGGCAGTGCGGCCCAGGGGGCCAGGCGTCGGGCCAGAGGCCGCAGCACGGGCGGCAGCAGGGCCAGCGCCGTCAGCAGTGGCCAGCACACGGCGACTATGAGCAGCCCGCCCATCAGTGGGCCAGCAAAAGGGCTCCGACGATCGCCACCAGCAGCATCAGCAGGCTGGTGGCGGACCAGGCGCCCAGCCGGGATTCGAGCCGGGCTATGCGGTCCGCCCAGCGCTCGCCGTTCCAGAGTGCGATCAGTGCCCGCTGCGCCCGGTCCCGGTATCGTGGCAGGCTGCTGGTGCAGAGACGTGCGACCAGCCGCACAGCGCGGCCGCCGGCCGCGGCGGCGGGCACGAGGATGTCGCCCGGCGGGATCCGGGGCTTCTCCCGCTCCGGCAGCACCCGGAACAGGACCAGACCCAGGCTGATGGCAACCGGTGCGGGCCACAGCGAAGCGAATGCCATCCCGTCCGTCGCCCAGGCGAAGCCGAGTCCGAATGCGGCCAGCGCGGCGAGTGCCAGCGCGTGAATCGCGGCCTCGCCGGAGTCGCCCTCCCGCCGGTGTTCAGGAGTTCGGCGTACGGCCAGTGTCAGCAGCAGGGTCGCGAGGACCGCGACCAGCGAGGCCAGGAATGCACCGGCACTCGTCAGGCGCTCTCCGGCGAGCAGGGCCGCCTGGCCCGTGGCAAGTCCGTGTATGGCCAGGATGGCCACGACGGCGCTGCTGCGCGCCGGGCCTGCATGGAGGATGCCGACAATGACCG
The DNA here is from genome assembly GCA_964602525.1 of uncultured Woeseiaceae bacterium. Classification (GTDB taxonomy): domain Bacteria; phylum Pseudomonadota; class Gammaproteobacteria; order Steroidobacterales; family Woeseiaceae; genus Lentisalinibacter. The sequence goes on along the minus strand of CAZRSA010000080.1, from coordinate 568 downwards.
TCGCCGCGCAGCAGGCCAGCAGGGACAGCACGAGCCACGGCGACGACCCCGCGGTGCTGCCGAGGGGGAGCGCGACCAGCAGCAGTGCGGCGCTGGCGGCCGTGGCATAGGCGAGGGTGGGCAGCGGGCTACGCTGCGCCGAACCGGCGACCGCCGACCAGAGCGCGGCGGCGAGGGCGATGACGAGGGCGAAGTCGCCGGTCTCGGTGCCCGCACCGGCCAGGAGTTTCTGGCCGCCGATCAGTGCGGCGCCCGCCGGCACGCCGGCGAGCAGCAGTGCCGTTGGCACGCTCACGCCGGGCAACGCCGGCGGCAGCCACACATGGGCCGGCACGATGGCGCCCCGGAGCACGATGGCGAGGATGATGAGCATGGCGGAACCCGCGCCGATACCCTCGAGCGGGTGGGCCGCCGCATGCAGCAGAATCTCGAAGATCACCAGGTCGCTCGCTACCAGCAGCAGGACCAGCGTCCGCGAGGCCAGGCGCCAGGAATCCCCCGTCTCGCTGGCCATCACCGCGTACAGCCCGTAGCCCGTCACCAGCATGCCGGTGAAAACGGCCGGACC
>CAZRSA010000079.1:0-13006 GCA_964602525.1 uncultured Woeseiaceae bacterium | reverse complement strand
TCGAATCGGGTCTCGTCCGGGCCAAGAACACGGCCGAGATCCTCACCAAGAACGTCGGGCTGTATTCGATCGCCTGCATCATGTACATGCTCGTCGGGTACAACGTCATGTACCCGGGCGAGGCGGTCTCCAGCTGGTTTCCCGGAATCTCGTTCTTCCTCGGCGGCGACAACACCGCAGAGGAGGTCATCGGGAGCGGCGGCGACATCTACTACTCGAATCTGTCCGACTTCTTCTTCCAGGTCGTGTTCGTCGCCACCGCCATGTCCATCGTCTCGGGCGCCGTCGCCGAGCGCATGAAGCTCTGGTCGTTCTTCGCCTTCGCGGTGGTGCTGACCGGCTTCATCTATCCCCTGCAGGGCTACTGGAAGTGGGGCGGCGGTTTCCTGGACCAGGCCAATTTCCAGGACTTCGCGGGCTCCGGCGTGGTGCACATGACCGGTGCCGCGGCGGCGCTGGCCGGCGTGATCCTGCTCGGCGCGCGCAAGGGCAAGTACGGCTCTAAGGGCGAGATCAACGCAATCCCGGGCTGTAACCTGCCGCTGGCGACCCTGGGCACGCTGATCCTCTGGCTCGGCTGGTTCGGGTTCAACGGCGGCTCCGAGCTCATGGTGTCCAACGTCGGCGAGGCCAACGCGGTCTCCATGATCTTCGTGAACACCAACATGGCGGCCGCCGGCGGCCTGGTGGGCGCGCTGATCCTCTCGCGCCTGTGGTTCGGCAAGGCGGATCTCACCATGGCGCTGAACGGCGCGCTGGCGGGTCTCGTTGCCATCACCGCCGAACCGCTGACGCCGACGCCGGGTGTGGCCACCATCATCGGCCTCGTCGGCGGCCTGCTGGTGGTGGCGTCCATCGTGTTGCTCGACAAGCTGCGCATCGACGACCCGGTCGGCGCCATCTCCGTGCACGGCACGGTCGGCATGTGGGGTCTGCTCGCGGTGCCGATCACCAACGACGGTGCCACATTCGGCGCCCAGCTGCTGGGCCTCGTGACCATCCTCGCCTGGGTGTTCATCGCCAGCTTCATCGTCTGGTTCATCCTGAAGGCCGCCGTCGGCATCCGGGTGAGCGAGGAAGAAGAGTACGAAGGCCTCGACATCGGCGAGTGCGGTCTGGAGGCCTACCCCGAGTTCGTCAAGGCAGGAGGCGATTAGGAAAATCACGAAAAACAATCAGTACGGGTATCCGCCGGCGTCATCCGGTCCCCCTCCCGGTGCCGGCGGATACCTTCCTGCATAGGCTGCGGCACGCAGCCGCTTGCCGGGCCCCGTCAGGGGCCCTTTTTTTTTGCCGAGGCCGGATTGACGGGTAGCAGCCGCGGTCAGACCGTGCCAGTGTGTGAACATAACGTACACCGAATCCGCATCGCGGAATGGGAGTTGGTTCACTTAATGCCGCCGTGCCCGGTGCTAGACTCCTTCCATCGCCGGCTGGAACCGTATCAAACACGAATCAAGGACATGAGCAGACTGATCCGGACAGGGCTGATTCTTCTCGGCGCCAGCGCGCTGCTGGCGACGCCGGTCATCGCGGACGTCTACATGTGGCGCGATGCCGACGGCACGGTGCACTACGGCGACAAGCCGGGCAGCGAGGACGCGAAGAAGCTCAGTATCGAGACCCGGCCGACCGACCGCGGCGAGGTGGTGAAGCGCTACGAGCAGCGGCAGACGGCGCGCATCGAGTCGAACGCGGCCATGGCCGAACAGCGCAGCCAGGCCGAGCAGCAGGCAGCCGATGCCGCCGCCGAGCGCGAGCAGAAGGCCGCCCGCTGCGAAGAGGCGCGGGAGCGGCTGGCGAGTTACGTCAACTCCCGGCGGCTGTACCGGCTGGACGAGAGCGGAGAGCGCCAGTACCTGGACGACGCCGAGATCGACGAAGCCCGCGCGAAGGCCGAGGAAGCGGTCAACGAGCACTGCAACTGACGGCCCCGCCGGTCCCGTGACGCTGGGGTAGAATCCCTGCGCGGGGGCGAGAGCGGGAGTTCACGGTGGCGGCATTGGGCGAGGAGACCAGCGACGGGCAGTCCTACCTGCCCGACTTCTGCTCGGCGCGGGCGGTGCTGGTCGTGGTGCTCATCGCCGAGATGGTCGCGCTGATTCTCACGCTGGCGGGGACGGCCGACGGCAACTCCTTCCTGCTCGGTCTCTCCACGAATTCCCTGTTCGTACTCTGGATCGCACTGACCAGCGCGGCGGTGCTCTGCCGCGCCCGCCGCTGGCTGGCCGGCATCGACGTAGTGGCGGCCCTCACCCTGTGCTTCGCGCTGCTGCAGGTGGTCACGCTGGTGATCTCCGAAGCCGCGTGGTGGCTGGACAGGATATACGCCGGCGCGTTCCTGGAGACACAGGGCCACGGCTGGTTCCTGCTGCGCAATCTCGGCATCAGCAGCCTCGTCTCCGCGGTAGCATTGCGCTATTTCTACGTGGCCGGGGAGTGGCGGCGGAACGTGGAGCTGGAGGCCCGGGCCCGGATCCGCGCGCTTCAGGCACGCATCCGGCCCCATTTCCTGTTCAACAGCATGAACACCATCGCCGCGCTGATCGGCAGCGACCCCGGGCGGGCCGAGGAGGCCGTAGAGGACCTCTCCGACCTGTTCCGCGCCACCCTGGCCGAGGCCCAGAGCATGATCCCGCTGAAGCAGGAACTGGAGGTGGCCCGCATCTACCAGCGTATGGAGCAGCTGCGCCTCGGCGAACGGCTGAGGGTGGACTGGGACGTGGCCGAGCTGCCCATGCGCGTCCGCATCCCGGGCCTGATGGTCCAGCCGCTTCTGGAGAACGCCATCTATCACGGCATCGAGCCCCTGCCCGACGGCGGCACGGTCTCGGTGGCCGGCCGCCGGGACGACGGCAACGTCCTACTCACCATCTCGAATCCCCGGGCACCGGGGGCCCGGCGGCGGGACGGCAACCGGCTGGCGCTCGACAATATACGCCAGCGGCTCGAACTCGCCTTCGGCCGCCGCGCGAGCGTGGACGTGGAGGAGAGCGAGGAGCGATACCGGGTTACGCTGCGCTTTCCGGCGGAGGTGCCGGAACCGTGAGAATACTGATCGTCGACGACGAACGCCCGGCCCGGGAGCGGATCGCCGACCAGCTCCGCGGCATGGAAGGCTGCGAGATCGCCGGCGAGGCCGGAGACGGGCGGGAGGCGCTCACGCTATGCGAGCGGCTGCGGCCGGACGTGGTGCTGCTGGACATCCGCATGCCCGGCATGGACGGCATCGAGACGGCCCGGCACATCACCCGGCTCGCCCAGCCGCCGGCGGTGATCTTCACCACCGCCTTCGACGAGTACGCCGTCGAGGCCTTCGAGGCCGAGGCCGTCGGCTATCTGCTGAAGCCGATCCGCCGCGGCAAGCTCGCACAGGCGCTCGAGCGCGCGGCCCGGCTCACCGGCGGCCAGCTCTCCGGCATCGCGGAGACCGGCGAGCGCAGGCGCCACCTGTGTGCCCGGGTGCGCGACGAACTTCGGCTGATTCCGGTGGCGGACGTCTACTACTTCCAGGCGGACCAGAAATACGTTCGCGCCTGCCACCGCCGCGGTGAGGACCTGCTGGACGAGTCTCTGAAGTCGCTGGAGCGGGAATTCGCGCCGGATTTCTGCCGCATCCACCGCAATTCGCTGGTCGCGCTGGAACACCTGGAGGCGCTGGACAAGGATGCCGACGGCAAACCGGTGGTACGCTTCCGCCGCACCGGACATACCCTGCCCGTCAGCAGGCGCCATGTCGGGGAGGTCCGCCAACGACTCAAGGGAGGCATTCAATGAGGGTGAGAATCGCTACGAGGGAGAGTGAACTGGCACTCTGGCAGGCCCGCCACGTGGCGGAGCGCCTGGACGCGTTGGCCGAGGTCGAAGCCGTGGAGCTTGTACCCATGACGACGAAGGGCGATCGCATCCTCGACCGCACCCTCAGCAAGATCGGCGGCAAGGGGCTGTTCATCAAGGAACTGGAAGTGGCCATGGAGGCGGGCCGCGCCGACATCGCCGTCCATTCCATGAAGGACGTGCCCGGCGAGATGCCGCCCGGCTTCGCCCTGCCGGCGGTGCTGGAGCGCGAGGACCCCCGGGACGCCATGGTGGGCAGCACCCTGGACGCGCTGCCGCATGGCGCCGTCGTGGGCACCTCGAGCCTGAGGCGCCAGTCCCAGGTGCTGGTGCGCCGGCCCGACGTGACGGTGAAACCCCTGCGGGGCAACGTGCAGACCCGACTCGGCAAACTGGACGCCGGCGACTACGACGGCATCATGCTGGCCGCCGCCGGGCTGAAGCGGCTGGGGCTCGACGAACGCATCGCCGAATGCGTCGACCCGGAGTTGATTCTCCCCGCCAACGGTCAGGGCATCGTCGGCATCGAATGCCACGAGAACCGGGTCGAGCTCATCGAGGTACTGCGCAAGCTGGAGCATCCGGAAGCGCGGCTGGTCGTCGCCGCCGAGCGCCGCGTGGGCGTGGCCCTCGGGGCGGACTGCCATTCCCCCATCGCCGTCTACGCAACCATGGCCGGCGACCGCATCACGATAGTCGCCCGCGTGATTGCCACCGACGGCTCGCAGATGCTCGAGGACCGCATCGAGGGCGCTGCCGTGGACGGCGAGTCCCTGGGCGCCACGCTGGCCGACCGGCTGCTCGCGGCCGGTGCCGGCGAGATCCTCGCTGCCGCCGAAGCCGCCACCCAATGAGCCGGGCCACGCTGGCCGGCGCCGGCGTTCTCGTCACCCGGGCCCGGGAACAGGCGGGCCCGCTGATCGCCGCCGTCGAGGCCGCGGGCGGCGTGGCCTGGCTGCTGCCCGCGCTGGAGATCGGCCCGCTGCCGCCGCCGCAGCGGGCCGGCGATGCGCCGGACCTCGTCATCTTCGTCAGCCCGAACGCGGTGCGCCACGGCAAGCGGTGCCTCCGGTTGCCCGGCTGCCGCTATGCCGCCATCGGACCGGCCACCGCGGAGGCTATGCGGCAGACGGGGCACCCGCCGGACCTGGTGCCGGCCGGCGGCTACGACAGCGAAAGCCTGCTCGCCGCCGACGAACTCGCCGACATGACGGGCCGCAGAGTGCTCATCGTGCGGGGCCGCGGCGGGCGGGAACTGCTCGCCGAAACCCTGCGAAATCGCGGCGCCGCGGTGGACTACGCAGAGGTCTACGAACGGCGTCTGCCGGCTGCGGACAGCGACGAGAAAGAGTCCGTGATCGCCGCCTGGCGCGATGGCAGGCTCCGTTACGTGACCTGCCTGAGCGTGGCTACCCTGCGTAACCTCTCGGAACTGCTGGGAGAAAGGGGCGCGGAAGTCCTGCGGGGGACCACACTGGTGAGCGCCAGCAATCGTGTGTTACAACTCGCCGTACGCGAAGACATCGCTGTGGACACCCTGCTTGCGCAAGGCCCGGAGCCGTCCGACCTCGTCCGGGCGATGGTCTTCCCCGACGGGGAACCGGACAGAGCAGAGCATGACTGAGCAAGAAAAGCCCGGGTCGAAGACCACGGCGGAAGAAGAACATGTCGGGGCGGACGCGGCCCCCTCCGGAGCCGGACAGCCCGGCGAGACCGTCGACGACGCCGACACGACGCCGGGCGCCGCCGGGCAGGTAGCGGAGAAGCAGGACGACGGCGCCGCGCCGTCGCCGGCCGCCAATGGCGACAATGGCAGCGGTGACGAAAAGGGCGGCAATGGCGTCACGGGCGTCGCGCTGGTCGCGTGGCTGGCACTCCTGATCGCCATCGGTGCCGGCGGGTTCAGCGGTTACCGCTGGTGGGCCGAGCGCAGCGCGGCAGACGACACCACGGGACTCGCCTCCGCCGTCGACAACCTGGAGACGGAGACGGCGGACATTGCGCAGACCGCCTCCAAACTCCGTGACCGCCTCTCCTCCCTGCAGCAGGACCTGCAGCAGGAATTGCAGCAAGTGCAGCAAAGGGTGCAGCAAACCGCGCGGCAGGCGGCCGACGCAGACGAGCTGGCGCGCCTGCAGCGGCAGTTCGGCGACAGCCGCGACATCCTGGAGTCGCTGCCCGGCCGCATGGAGAACCTGGAGGAATCCATGGCCAGCCTCCAGGGCATCTCGGCGGGGGCGCGGGATGCCTGGCTCACCGCCGAGGCGGAGTACTACATGCAGCTCGCGAACGCCCAGACCCAGCTCGCCGGCAATGCGGAGCTGGCCGCATTCGCGCTGGAACTCGCGGACCGGCGCATCCGGGAACTGGGCGACCCGGCCTACACGCCGGTGCGCCGGGAACTAACCGAAGAAATCGCGGCACTGCGGGCGGTGGAGGACGTGGACACCGAAGGGGTGACGCTGACGCTGGCGAGCCTGGCCGACGTGGTCCAGTCCCTGCCGCTGGACGAGGAGGTGGCGCCGGAGGACGAGCCGCGCGCCGGCATCGACAAGGAGCTGAGCGGGTTCCGCCGGGCCTGGGCCGCGGCGAAGACCGCGTTCTCGGACATGGTGAGCGTCCGCCGCACCGACGAGCAGCTGGAACCGCTGCTGTCTCCGGAAGCGCAATATTTCCTGCGTACCAATATTGCACTGCAGCTGCAGACCGCGCGGCTCGCATTGCTGCAGGGCGAGGGCACGATATTCCGTCAGAGCCTCGCCGATGCCCGCGCCTGGCTCGAGCGCTACTTCGACACGGACACGAAGGCGGTCAGCGGCACCATGGAGACCATCAGGGAACTCGAGGACAGCACGGTCTCCGCAGAGCTGCCCGACATCTCGTCCTCGTTGCGGCTGTTCCGCCAGCAGCAGGCCGTGGCCGGGGGCGCCGACGAGGGAGCCGAATGAAATTCGGCGCCTGGGTCGTCGCCACGCTCATCCTGGGCGCCGTCGGCGCTCACCTGCTGTTCGCCGACCCGGGCTACGTGGTCATCAACATCCGCGGCTGGCTCATCGAGATGTCGGTGCCCATCCTGCTCGCCGGGATACTCGCCGTCATGCTCGCGCTGTGGCTCGCCTGGGAATTGCTGCAGGCGCCGAAGAAGCTCGGAGAGAAGGCGGGGGAATTCCGTGCACGCCGCGCCGGCCACCAGTTCACCCGGGGACTCATTCAGGTGGCGGAGGGCAACTTCTCCCGTGGCGAGAAGCTGCTGACCCGCGGTGTGAATCGCGCGGACGCCCCGCTGCTGAACTACCTGGCAGCGGCGCGGGCAGCGCAGCTGCAGGGCGACGCCGAGCGGCGGGACAAGTGGCTGCGTCTCGCCTACGAGGAGACGCCGGACGCCGCGCACGCCGTCCTGCTCACCCAGGCCGAGCTGCAGCTGGCGGCCGAGGAGTACGAGCAGGCGCTGGCGACGCTGCGGCGCCTGATGGAGGACGCACCGAACCACTCCCAGGCGCTGTTCCTGCTGGGCCGGCTGTACCGGGAGCTGGAGGACTGGGAGCAGCTCGGCGAGCTGCTGCCGAAACTGAAGAAGCAGGGACGGATCCCGGCTGAGACCCTGCAGGAGTGGACCCGGGAGGTACACCGGCGCAAGCTCGAGCAGGCCGGGGACGACCCGACCGGAGTGACCGCGGTCTGGAAGCAGATCCCGCGAGCGCTGCGGGACGACGACGTGCTGATCGGCGCCTACGTGGATGCACTGGCGCGCGCCGGCGGCGAAGAAGCGGCCGAGGCCGAGCTGCGGCGCCGGCTGCGCTCCCGCTGGTCGCCGGCGCTGGCGCGGCTGTACGGGAAGCTGGAGACGGCCGACGCCGGCCGCCAGCTCCGCCACGCAGAGAACTGGCTGAAGCAGCACGGCGAGGACGCCGAGTTGCTGCAGGCCGCCGGCCGCCTCTGCATGCGCCAGGAACTTTGGGGCAAGGCCAGGAGTTACCTGGAGACGGCGCTGGCCATCGGCCCTACGCCGGAGACCTACGAACTTTATGGCCGGCTGCTCACCCGGCTGGGTGAGGGCGAGGCCGCCGCGGATGCCTACCGCTCGGGCCTCGCGATGATTGCCACCCCGGAACGCCTCGCGCTGCCCCATCTCGAGGAATCCGGGAACGGCAGGCGCTGAACTCCCCGCAGCGATGACCGCAACGATGACCGCCCCGCTGACACTGATCGTGGGTGCCGGCTACACCGGCCGGCGCGTGGCCCGGCACCTGGCCGGCGAGGGAGAACCGGTCCTCTGTCTCACCGGCTCGTACGAATCGGCGGCGGCGCTTCAGGAGGCGGGCATCCAGGCCGTCGCCGTCGACCTCGACGCGGCCGGCTCCCTGCCGGACCTGCCCGATGCCCCCCTGCGGGTGCTCTATCTGGTGCCGCCCGCGGAGGGCGATGGCGACCCGCGGCTCGGGCGCCTGCTCTCGTTGCTGCCCCGGCGGCCGGAACGCTTCGTACTCGCCAGTACCAGCGGCGTCTACGGCGACTGCAGCGGCGCCCTGGTGGACGAGGAGCGCCCGCCGGCGCCGGGCACCGAGCGCGCGCGGCGCCGGGTGGGCGCGGAAACCACGCTGCAGCAATGGGCCGACGAGCATGGCGTGAGCCGGGCGATACTGCGCATCGCCGGCATCTACGGGCCGGGCCGGCTGCCCCTGGAGGCGATCCGCTCGGGCCAGCCGGTGATCCGCGAGGCCGAAGCTTCGCCCGGTAACCGCATCCACGTAGACGACCTCGTGCGCGTGTGCCTCGCCGCGCTCGACCCCGCGGCGCCCGGCGGCATCTACAACGTGGCGGACGGCAGCGGAGAGAGTTCCGGCAGGTTCTTCCGCCGCATAGCGGCCGCCGCGGGACTGCCGGAGCCGCCCGCCATCAGCCGGGAGGAGGCGCGCCGGCAGATGTCACCGATGCGCTACAGCTTCCTCGCCGAGTCCCGCCGGCTGGACACTCGGCGGCTGCGGGAGGTGCTGGGGCTGGATCTCGCCTACGACGACCCGGGCGCCGGCATCCGGGCGAGCCTCGCGGCAGAAACCGAAGGGCCGGCCGACTGAGCCGGCCCGGATGCCTCAGGGCCGGCTGCGGCGGGAGTGCAGCCACTCCATGAGCGGCTCCCACTGTTCCCAGTCCGGCCAGGCCAGGTACTCGGGCAGCTCGGCGACGCCGAGGCCGCGGGTGTAGGCGCGGATGTAGTTCTGGGCCTCGCGGAACCAGGCCACGTAGGGGACCTTCAGGCTGTCCAGGTATTCGTCCAGGTCGCCCGCGATCAGGGTGTTCTCGCGCACGCGATTCGCCACCACTCCGATGCGTGCCTTCTTGCGCTGCACCTTGCCCACACCCATGAGTTCGTCGATGAAGCGGCTGGCCGCCTGCATGTCGACCGTGGAGGGCAGCACGGGCACCAGTATGGTCTCGGCATGGTTGATCAGGGAAGTGAGCTCGGAGCCGTGGGAGCGCGCCGGCGCGTCCATCACCAGCACGTCGGCGCTGCGCGGCAGGTGGCGCAGCCCCTCGTCGAAAGCGGCGAGGCCGGTGATCTCCGGATAGCCCTCCGGCCGGCGGTCGAGCCAGTCCAGGCTGGAGCGCTGCGGGTCGTAGTCCGCGAGCGCGACGCTCTTGCCCTCGCTCGCGTAGTACGCCGCGAGATTCGTGGCGAGCGTGCTCTTGCCGCAACCGCCCTTAGGGTTCAGCACGATGATCTGACGCATGTTGTCTCCCCTGCGCTTCGTGTTCGTATTGTGCAGTTTATGTAAAGTATCGTCGTGCCGCCGAAAAGTCCACGCACCCGGGCGTCATTGCGGCACCATCCCGACGCGAATTTGGCCTACATTACCCCTCATGCAGCTGCCCTTCGTCAAAATGCACGGCCTCGGCAACGATTTCATGGTGGTGCGCGACCAGCCCGCCGACGCGCTCCCCGACGCCGATACCATCCGCCGCCTGGCGCACCGCCGCGAGGGGGTCGGCTTCGACCAGCTGTTGTGGATAGAGCCCCCGCGCAGCGCCGGCACCCACGCGTGGTACCGGATATTCAATGCCGACGGCGGCGAGGTGGAGCAGTGCGGCAACGGCCTGCGCTGCATCGCCCTGCTGCTGGGCGAGCAGCCGGGCGCGCCGGCGTTGCTGCGCCTGGAGTGCCGTGCCGGGGTCTCCGAGGCCCGCATCGCCGGCCCCGGCATTACGGCCGTCTCCATGGGCGCGCCCCGCTTCGACCCCGCCGACATTCCCATGGCCGTCACGGACACGGCCCCGGCGGATGCCGGAATGGCGGCCGGCGGCGAATCGGGCACCTACCGCCTCGAGGCCGCCGGGCAGGCCGTCGAGGTCTCAGCGCTCTCCATGGGCAACCCGCATTGCGTGCTGCTGGTCGATGATGTGTATCGGGCCCCGGTGGCGGAACTCGGGCCCGCCCTGGAGCGTCACCCCGCCTTTCCCGAGCGCTGCAACGTCGGCTTCCTGGAGCCCCGGGGCCGGGACCGGGCGCGCCTGCGGGTTTGGGAGCGGGGTGTCGGCGAGACCCGCGCCTGCGGCAGCGGCGCCTGCGCCGCCATGGTGGCCGGGAAGCGCCGCGGACTATTCGGCGCGGAGGTGCGCGTCAGTCTGCCGGGCGGCGATCTCATGGTAAGCTGGCCCGGCCCGGGCGAGGCCGTCTGGCTGACCGGTCCGGCCCGATACTCCTTCGAGGGAACCGTCGCCCTATGAGCACACAGCGCAAACCGGAGCCCGTGCTGGACAGCGTCAGCGAGGAGGCCGTAGAGGACTACCTGCTGCACCATCCGGAGTTCTTCGAGAACCACGCTCGACTGCTGGACACCCTGCGCGTCCCCCATGCTGCGGGCGGCGGCGCCGTCTCGCTGGTGGAGCGCCAGGTGGCCACACTCAGGCAGAAGAATCTCAAGCTCGAGCGCAAGCTGCGGGAACTGCTGGAGGTGGCCCGCACGAACGACCGCCTCTCCGACCACGTGCACGACCTGTCGCTCGCGCTGATGGGCGCGGGCAGCCGGGACGAGACCCTGACCTGCGTGGCCCGCGAGCTGCGCACCGGCTTCGGCGCGGACCACGCCGTGATGGTGCTGTTCGGCGACCCGGCGGACTACGACAACGTGGGCGAGCGGCGCTTCCTGCACGTGCTGGGTCGGGACGACCCCCGCCTCGGGCCGTTCGAGACCTTCCTCTCGGGCGCGCGGGCGCGCTGCGGCCGGGTCCGCGACAGTCAGCGGGAATTCCTGTTCGGGAGTTCCGCCGACGAGGTGGGCAGCATGGCGCTCCTGCCCCTGGGCGAGGACGCCGGCATCGGCTTCATCGGCATCGGCAGCGTCGACGCGGACCACTTCCACCCGGCCATGAGCATCGACTTCCTGACCCGCATCGGCGAACTCGTGACCGCTGCCATGAGGCGTTACTGACCGGTCGCCCTGTTGTCGCCGGAACACCGCCAGAAGACCGACGCCTTCCTCGAGCATCTCGCCTTCGAGAAGCGCTGCTCCGCCCATACTGTCGCCGGTTACCGCCGGGACCTGGCGGCTCTGGTCGACTACTGCGAGCGCGCGGGGCATGACGCCTGGCGGGACCTCACCAGTCACGATATCCGCGCCTTCGCGGCGGCCGCCCACCGCAAGGGACTCTCGCCCCGCTCCATCCAGCGCCGGCTCTCCGCCGTGCGCAGCTTCTTCCGCTACCTGATCCGGGAGAAGGCGCTGAAGCTCAATCCGGCCGCCGACGTCAGCGCGCCGAAGGCCAGCAAGCGCCTGCCGGGCACGCTGGACGCCGACCAGATGGCGCGGCTGCTCGCGTTTCCCGGCGACGACCCGCTCACGGTGCGGGACCGGGCCATGCTGGAGCTGCTGTATTCCTGCGGCCTGCGGCTGGCCGAACTGGTGGCGCTGGACCTGCACGACGTGGACGAGACCGATGCCACGGTGACCGTCACCGGCAAGGGCGCGAAGACCCGCATCGTGCCGGTGGGCCGCCGCGCGCTGGAGGCGCTGGCCGAGTGGCGCCGGATGCGGGTCCGACTGGCCGCCACGGAGGAGCGCGCGCTGTTCGTCAGCCGCCGGGGCACCCGGCTCGCGCCCCGCTCGGTGCAGGAGCGCATCGTCCACTGGGCGAAGCGCCAGGGCATGGACAGGAGCGTCTACCCGCACCTCTTCCGCCACTCGTTCGCCTCGCACCTGCTCGAGTCGAGCGGGGACCTCAGGGCCGTGCAGGAACTGCTGGGACATGCCGACGTCTCCACGACCCAGATCTACACCCACCTTGATTTCCAGCACCTGGCCCAGATATACGACCGCACCCATCCCAGGGCGCGCAACAACCGCAAGTAAGGCCGCGTCCGCAACAGCGAAGGCATATCCATGGAGCAGTACAGAGGTACAACCATCGTCTCGGTGAGACGCGGTGGCCGGGTGGCCATCGGCGGCGACGGCCAGGTGAGCATGGGCGACACCGTCATGAAGGGCAACGCCCGCAAGGTGCGCACCCTGGCCGGCGGCAGCGTGATCGCAGGCTTCGCCGGCGGCACGGCGGATGCCTTCACTCTGTTCGAGTACTTCGAGCGCAAGCTGCAGCAATACGGCAATCTCACCCGCGCCGCGATCGAGCTGGCGAAGGACTGGCGCACCGACCGCATGCTGCGCCGGCTGGAGGCGCTGCTGTGCGTCGCCGACAAGGACGCCTCGCTGATCATCTCGGGCAACGGCGACGTTATCGAGCCCGAGTTCGACCTCATGGCGATCGGCTCCGGCGGCCCCTACGCCCAATCGGCCGCCCGTGCCCTGCTGGAGAACACCGACCTCGGCGCGCGGGAGATCGTCGAGAAGGCGCTCGAGATCGCCGGCGACGTGTGCGTCTACACCAACCGTTTCATCACCATCGAGGAACTCCCCGGCGACACCGAAGCCGGGGCCGAATGACATGTCTATGACCCCCAGGGAGATCGTCCAGGAGCTGGACAAGCATATCGTCGGCCAGGATAACGCCAAGCGGGCGGTGGCCATCGCACTCAGGAACCGCTGGCGCCGGGTGCAGGTGCCCGAGCCGCTGAGGAGCGAGATCACGCCGAAGAACATCCTCATGATCGGGGCCACCGGCGTCGGCAAGACCGAGATCGCCCGCCGCCTGGCCCGCCTCGCGCACGCCCCGTTCATGA
>CAZRSA010000078.1:9499-13187 GCA_964602525.1 uncultured Woeseiaceae bacterium | reverse complement strand
GCCGAGGTGCCGCTGGACGACTACAACCGGACGCTGATGCTGAACTGGGTGCGCAAGGGCGAGCCCGACCTGTATCTCTACGAGATGATCCAGATGTCGGATTGCGGCCGCTACCGCTGCCGGGTCTGGCAGTGGATCAAGGCCGGCAGGATCGCGCGCCGGACCCTGATCGACGAGGAGAAGGTCAGCGACAGTTGGGAAGGCTACTGAGCCGGATCACTCCGGACCGTCGGAGCCCTGCGCATCCGGGGCGCCCTCCCCGGTCGCGCCCGGCGGCAGCTCGGGAATCCGGATCAGCAGCCCGGCCAGCATCGCCGCGCCCACCAGCCCGGCGATGACGGCAAAGGACAGCTCGTAGTTGCCGCTCACGTCGTAGAAGTAGCCGGTGAGAAAGGGGCCCAGCCCGCCGCCGGCCGCGTCCAGGATGGTGATGGTGCCGATGATCTTGCCCAGGGCCTTCAGGCCGAAGATGTCGGCGCAGAGGAGCTGCAGCAGGGTGTAGAGACCGCCCCAGCCGAAGCCGAACAGCACCAGCCCGATCCAGATGGCGCCCGGCTGCAGGATGAACAGGCTGCCGGCGAACATCACCGCCAGCCCCAGGATGAACACCCGTTTCTTGCCGATCAGGTCGGCCAGCACGCCGCTGCCGATCTTGCCGAACAGCCCCAGGGTGAATACCAGCCCGATGCCGGCGGCCGCCGTCTGCGGCGTGAAGCCGCGGCCGCTCAGGTACAGGAACAGGTTCGAGGCCGCCCCGAGGATGGCGTAGAAGGTGCAGAACGCGATCAGCGCAATGAGCCAGAGATTGCGATCGCGCAGCGCCTCCGCGTAGGTCATGCCGGGCAGGTCGTCGGCGGAGGCGCGACCCGCCCGGGTCTGCACGCCGCCCAGCGGTGCCAGCCCCTTGTCGGCCGGCTTGTCCCTGACCAGCAGCAGCAGGGGCGGGATCAGCAGCAGCGGCAGGATGGCGATCCAGCCGAAGGCCGCGCGCCAGCCTTCCGACTGGATCAGCAGCGTGTTGATCGTCGGCAGCAGCGCGTTGCCCAGGCTGGTGCCGGCCAGCGTGATGCCGATGGCCACGCCGCGCAGTCTTACGAACCATCGCGAAACCAGCATGACGTTGACGATCAGCCCGGCGGTGGTGAGCACGATGCCGAACAGGAAATGGATGCCGTACATCTCCCAGATGGTGTCCACGCGCCCGTACATGAGGTTGCACCCGGACAGCAGCACCAGACCGAACACCATCAGGGGACGGATGCCGATGCGGTCGGCCAGCGCGCCGGCCGCGAGCCCCATCAGCCCGGCGGAGAGCAGCGTCAGCGTATCGCGGAACTTGTAGGCCGCGCGGGATATTTCTCCTTCGTCGGTGAGGATCTGCTGCGCCGCCCAGCCGCGCAGGCCGCCCTCGGCGGCCATCTGCCGGATGGGCTCGATGCTCTCCGGCTGGTTCAGGGTCGCCAGCAACTCGTTGTCGAACACGGTGAGCCCGCTGAGGGTCATGCCGTTGGAGATCCACAGCGTCACGAAGGCCATGGCGACGATCACCCAGCCGTAGAACAGCCAGGTGGAGCGCGTGCCGGCGGCAGGCTGATTGGTCATGGTCTTCTCCGTGCCCGGCCGCGCTCAGCGGCGCAGGCTGGCCAACTCGTAATGGGTGCGCATGTAACCGCCGGTGAGGCCGCGCAGGAACAGGAACTCGTCGGGCGTGCACCAGACGTCGTAGGGCGGATGCTCCTGGGGCAGCCCCGGCGTGGAGACGAAGCGGAAGTGCAGCGCGTCGAATTTGCCGGCCATCACCTCGATGGTCTCCTCGCCGACGTACTCGACGCCGATGCCGATGGAGAACAGCATCGGGCCGGTGGCGCCGCGATGGTCCGGCGACGACAACAGGATGGGCTCGATCACCTGCACGCCGGGGCCCTGGCTCCGGTCGTAGAGCCGCAGGTGCCAGGCGTCGCAGGCGATGGCATGGTTCTGGAACGTCTCCAGCGGGCGCGCGAGTTCCATGCGCTGGGTCACGCGGCCCTCGGCGGCCGACCAGGTCTCGCATTCGGCGTGGTCGGGGGCGAAGCGGAACCAGCCGCTGCCCGTGAAACGATCGCCGACGCTCAGGCGCACGAAGCAGTCCGTGGGCATCCAGTCGGCGTCCACGCTGTAGGTGATGTCGCGCATCACGCTCGGCGCCTCGTCGATCTCGCAGTGGGCGGTCACGGTCCGGCAGCCGTCCGCGTGCACGTGTACCTGGAAGTTCTCACGGCCGCGCTCCGTGCCCTCGTGACCGGGCTTGGCGCTCAGGTAGGCGATCTCGCCGAAGATGCTCGCGTGGTCGCGCTGTAATACCAGTTCTTCGCTCATGCGTTTCCTCTCGTCCGCATTCCGTGTATCCCGTGCCGGCGCGCTCAGACGACGCCTTCCCCTCTGAGTGCCTCGATCTGCTCGGCCGTATAGCCCAGCTCCTCCAGGAGCGCCTCGCTGTCCGCGCCCAGTCCCGCACCGGGCGCACCCGGCGCCCGCTCGCCGTCGATCCGGATCGGGTTCGCCAGGCTGCGGAAAGACGGGTGCTCCGGATGGGGCGTGTCCTCCACCATGCCCACGGCACGCGCGAACGGGTTGTCCAGGGCGGCGGGGACGTCGAGCACCGGTGCGGCCGGGATGCGCCCCTGCATGCGCCTGAGCCAGTCCGCGCTGTCCCGCTCGGCCAGCACGCCGTCGAGCACGGCGGTGAGTTCGTCACGGTGGTCGTTGCGTGCCGCCAGGTCGTGGAAGCGGGCATCCTCCGCCAGGTCCGGCCGCTCGATGATGTCGAGCAGGATCTCCCAGAATTTCTGGGTCATGCACATGATGAAGATCCAGCCGTCCCGGGTGCGGCACAGCTGGCTCGGCGAGGCATACGGATGCGCCCCCCGGGGCAGCCGTCCCGTGACCTCACCCCGGTTGAGATACCAGGTACCGGGATAGGTGAGCTGGTGCAGGGCGACGTCGAACAGGCTCACGTCCACGTCGCCGCCCTCGCCGGTCTGCTCCGCACGCCGCAGCGCCGCCACCAGCCCCAGCGCGCCGACCACCCCGGTCATGAAGTCTATGACGGAGAGGCCGAAGCGCGCCGGCGGCGTATCCGGCTCGCCGGTCAGCGAGCAGAAACCGGCCTCGGCCTGCATGAGATAGTCGTAGCCGGGCCAGGCCTTGCGCTCGTTATCGCGGCCGTAAGCGGAGATATGGCCGCAGACGATCGCCCGGTTGTGGGGTGCGAGGGAGGCGTAGTCCAGCCCCAGGCGGGACGGCTGGCTGCCGCGCAGATTGTTCATCACGGCATCGCTGCGGGCCACGAGCCGGTGCAGGATCTCGCGGCCCTCGGCACGCTTCAGATCGAGCGTGAGGCTGCGCTTGGCCAGGTTGAAGGTCTGGTAATAGTCGCTGTCGTCGTCGCCCAGCCGCCAGCGGCCCATCTGGCGCGCGGGGTCGCCCATTCCCGGCTGCTCGATCTTGATGACCTCGGCGCCCAGGTTGGCGAGATACAGGCTGCCGTAGGGGCCGGCGCCGAACTGCTCGACGCTCAGGATGCGCAGGCCTGCCAGCGGCGCCTTCACAGCCGGCGGCGCTCGAGGAGCTGCCGGGCGATGATGATGCGCTGCATCTCGTTGGTCCCTTCGCCGATGCACATCAGCGGCGCGTCCCGGTACAGCCG
>CAZRSA010000078.1:0-9399 GCA_964602525.1 uncultured Woeseiaceae bacterium | reverse complement strand
GCATCTCGTTGGTCCCTTCGCCGATGCACATCAGCGGCGCGTCCCGGTACAGCCGTTCCACCTCGAACTCGGGTGAATAACCGTAGCCGCCGTGGATGCGCATGCACTCGGTGGCGTTCTCCAGTGCTGCCTCGGAGCAGAACAGCTTGGCCATGCCCGCCTCCATGTCGCAGCGCTCCCCCCGGTCGTACTTCGCGGCCGCCTGCAGCATCAGCAACCGGGCGGCCTCGGCGCGTGTGGCCATGTCGCCGAGCTTGAGCTGGATGGCCTGGTGTTCACAGATGGGCTTGCCGAAGGTCCTGCGCTCCTGGGAATAGCGCACCGCCCGGTTCAGCGCGGACTGCGCAATGCCGACACCCCGCGCGGCGATGTTGATGCGGCCGAGCTCGAGACCGCCCACCGCCTGCCGGAAGCCGCGCCCCTCCTCGCCGCCCACCAGCGCATCGGCGCCGATGCGGTAGTCGTCGAAGACGAGCTCCGCGCTGTCGATGCTCTTGTAGCCGAGCTTGGCGAGCTTGCGCCCCACGCTGAAGCCGGGCCCCTTCTCGGCGATGAACAGGCTCATGCCCCGATGCCGGGGCTCGGCATCCGGATCCGTCTTCACCAGCAACGCGACACAGTCGCCGTAAAGCCCGTTGGAGATCCAGGTCTTCGTGCCGTTGACCACGTAGTCGTCGCCGTCCCGTGCGGCCGTGGTCCGTATGCCCTGCAGGTCGGTGCCCGCGTCCGGTTCGGTCAGGGCCAGCCCGCCGCGGAGTTCGCCGCTGGCGAACCTCGGCAGCCAGCGCTCGCGCTGTTCGTCCGTGCCGAAACGCTCGACGCACGCCGCCATCATCAGGTGGGAATTGAAGATGCCGGTGGGCGCCATCCACGCCTCGCTGATCAGGGCCACGAGCCGGGCATAGGTACGCGCGCTGAGGCCCAGACCGCCCCAGCGGGGGCCGATAGTAGCGCCGAACAGGCCCAGGCCCTTCATCTGCTCGACGAGTTCGTGGGGGTACTCGTCCGCCAGGTCGTACTTTCGCGCGACGGGCCGGACCTCCTGCTCGACCCAGCGGCCCACCGCATCCAGTATGGCTTCCTCCTCCTCCGCGCTGTAACGTCGGTCGTCGCTGCTGACGCTCTCGCTCATGGCTGCTCCGGGAATCAGTAATCGATGCGGTCGTCCACCGCGTGTCCGCGCTTCGGTATCAGCATCGTGCGCTCGAATTCGCACACCACGACACCGTCCTGGTTGCGGCCGGTGGTACGCACGGTGACCACGCCCGCATCGGGCCGGGAGCGGGACTCGCGCTTCGCGAGCACCTCGGTCTCCGCGTACAGCGTGTCGCCGGCGAAGACCGGATGCGGCAGGCGGATCTCCTTCCAGCCGAGGTTGGCGATGGCCTTCTGGCTCACGTCGCTGACGCTCATGCCGACCAGCAGAGCGAGGGTGAAGGGGCTGGCCACGAGGTTGCCGCCGAACTCGGAGGCGGCACCGTAGCGCTCGTCGAAATGCAGCGGATGGGTGTTCATCGTCAGCAGGGTGAACCAGGTGTTCTCGGTGGCCGTCACCGTGCGGCCCGGCCGGTGCTCGTAGACGGCGCCGGCCTCGAATTCCTCGAAGTAGCGGCCGAAGCTCTCACGGTAGCGCTTCGGACCGACCTCCCTGCTCGTGTGCATGGTGCTCCTCTGCGCCATTCTCGTGGGGCGCTTGCCTGGGGTCGCCCGCCGCCCCCCGCCGGGACGACTGCCGGCGAATGCTACTATCTGCACGCCTCGATGTGTACTTGATACGGAGGGCCAGCGATGAGCATGGCAGCCTGGCTGCGCGACGGACCGGACGGCACCGACATCCGCCGGGAGCACCTCGCCGCCCACCTCGAATTCGTGCAACGGCATCTCGACACCATCCTCGTGGCCGGGCCGCTGTTCGACGAGCCGTCGGGCGCGATGAACGGAAGTCTCTACGTGCTGGACGTCGGCGACCGGGACGCCGCGATCGCGTTCCTGGAGCAGGACCCCTATTACGCCGCCGGGCTCTGGGAAGCCATCGATATCCGGCCATTTCGCGGCGCGGCGGGCCGCTGGGTCGGCGGCCGTAACTGGTAGGCGGCTCAGGCCAGTCCCAACACGCCCGGGTTGATCATCCCTTGCGGGTCGACCTGGCGCTTTACCGCCTGCAGCAATGCCCAGGCCCCGGGGTCGCGGCCTTCCCGATAGCGATAGAATTTGCCGATCTGGAAGCTGGTGGCCCCCGCCTCGTGCAGCAGCGCGGCCAGCTCGTCCTTCAGGCGCGCCGCGAGCGCCGCGGCCTCCGGGTTGTGCGTACCGCGGGGCAGGCGCGCAAGATGCGCGTCGCCCATGACCCGCTCGTGGAAGGACGTACGCTCGCCGGGCCAGTACAGGCAGGGCTCGATCAGCAGCGCGTGATTGGAGATGGTGCAGAACAGGTAACCGTGGCGGACGCCGAGCCGCGCCGCCTCCTCCGCGTGGCGCTCGAACACGGCCTCCAGGCGCGCATACAGCGCCGAAGCCTCCGACGGCGGCACGATCCCGTGTACGGGCGCCCAGCGCTCGCCCGCCGGCCCCAGCATGCTGTTGACCTCGGCGAAGGGATTCGCACGCAGTACCTTCGGCACCGCGTTCTCGATCTCCGTGCCCGCATCACCGACCGCCGCGCGGACCACCGCGGCGCCGGCCCGGGCCTCCGCCTCGTCCCGGCCGTCCACGCTGACGTGCAGCGAATAGGGGACCTCGTCGAGGAACCCGCGGCCGGACCTCGCGATGCTGAGGCCGTCGCGCAGGCCGCGCGCGAGCGAGCCCGCGCCGCCCACCACCTTGCCCAGCGTCTTCACGTCCTCGGCCAGGCTGGAACGCTTCATCCTGAGCGACTGCAGGTACGGGTCGAAGGCGAACACCTCGGCGGCGGCCTCGCTGCGTGCCACCGCCGCCATCGCCCGGAACAGGGCCTCGCCGTCCGGCAGCGACCACGACAGATATTCGGTCGCCCGGGGCCGCCGGATGAGCCGCAGGCTGACTTCGGTCTTGAAGCCCAACGAACCGCAGTCCCCGGTAAAAAGGCCGGTGAGATCGGGCCCGTGATAACGGAAGAACGGCCGGGCCCGGCCCGTGGCGGCACTGCCGGTCACGAGGCGGCTGCCGTCCGCGGTAACCACCTCGAGGCCGAGCACGCTGTCCTGGGCGGTGCCGTAGCGTCCCGAGCCGAGAAAGATGCTGCCCTGGGAGAGCGCGCCGCCCACCGTCGCGCGGATGCCCGAAAGCGGCCCCCAGAACGGAGTTCGTACCCCCTCCCCGGCGAGACGCTCGTTCAGCGCCGCCCAGGTGCAGCCCGCCTGCACCCGCACGTAGTTGTCCTCGGTGTTCACCTCCAGGATCCGGTCCAGGCGCCGGCTGTCGATGATCACCGTGCTGGCACAGATCGGGAGATAGGCGTCGGTGTAGGACATGCCGCCGCCCCGGGCGATCACGGCATAACCCGCCCTGGTCGTCGCAGCCACCACCGCCGCCAGTTCGTCGGGGTCTGCCGGCGCGACCACCGCGGCAGCCGTCGCGCCGCTGCGATAGACATCGTGGGAGAAGAAGGCGCGCTCATCCGCGTCGGTCGAGACGAAGCCGGCGCCGCAGATGGACTCGAGCTGCCTGATCAGGTCCTGTTCTTCCGAGTAGTTGGCGACCATGGGCTCAAATTACGCACGATGACGCACGATGCCGTGTCAGGATGGCCTGACACTTTAGGCGCTCGAGCCGGAAAGTCAAATCCGCGCCGCCCATTCCGCGTCCGCCGAGAACGGGCAGACAATAAAAACCCGGGTGACCCTTTCGGGCCACCCGGGCGGGTCCGCACGGAGATGATGCGGATCGCGTGACGGGCCGGACCCGCTAATGCGGGCTGGGTATCGACCCGTCAAGCTCCTCGACCCCGAAGCCCGGCAGTTCTGCCGGCTCCGGGGCCCTTCGTTCGTCGGCCTCACGGCGGCCGCAACGTACCGCCGGCCTGTCCCCGTCGCGGTCACCGATCCCGCGGATCGAGGCGATCCGCAGCTCGCGCCGCACCGGAGCGTCGACCAGAATCGTATCGCCGGCCCGGGGGCGGAGACGCGTGTCCCGCGTCCTGAAGGCGATGCGCCGGTCGGTCCTGAGGCTCGCGGAGGCACCGGTCACCGTGGCCAGGCAGGCACGTTCGCGGGAGGCTCCCCGCGGAATCCGGTGCGACCGATCGAGCGGAGTGTAGTCTCCGACGGATCGCGCAAAGATGCAATCGTTAGTGGGCGCGAGGAACGCTGCGGCGGCTGCCCGGTGGCCCTCTCCGGAGGCTCTCGCAAACGGGAAAGTAGTTGCAGAATACGCTGTAATTATAAGAAACATATATTTTTTTTTATGCCATTCGAGTCGGGCTCTCGGACGCTACGCGCGCTGTTGCAGAAATAAGACAGCAGCGATCAACGCCGGTTCCGCCCCCCCGGCGCGCGCGCCCTTCAGCCCTGTCCGGTGGCCACCGGGCGGCCCGGGTCGCGGATCCACTCGCTCCAGCTGCCCGGGTACAGGCGGGGCTCGGGCAGACCGGCCACGGCGGCCGCGAGGATGATGTGGCAGGCAGTCACGCCGGAGCCGCAGAGCGCCACGGCTCCGCTCTGCCGGCCGATGCCGAGGCCACGCAACCGGGCTGCGAGCTCGGCGGCGGGCAACAGGTGCCCCTCAGCGTCCAGGTTGGCGGAGAACGGGTGATTCACGGAGCCCGGGATGTGGCCGGCGACGGGATCGATGGGCTCCCTGTCGCCGAGGAAGCGCTCCCGGGCCCGCGCATCGATCACCGGAAGCCCTGCCGTGAGGGCCTCGATCACCGCCGGGGTATCCGCCACGCGCTCCGGTTCCGGCTGCACCGGATAGGGGCTTGTGCGGGCGGGCGGCGGCGCTTGGGCGGTCAGCGACCCGCCGGCGGCGAGCCAGGCGCCGATGCCGCCGTCCAGCACCCGCCGGTGGCGGTGACCGATCCAGCCGAGCAGCCACCACAGGCGCGAGGCCAGCGCGCCGGAGGCATCGTCGTAGGCCACCACAAGCGTATCGGGCCCGATGCCCCACTGCCCCAGGCGGGCGGCGAACCGATCGGGTTCGGGCAGCGGATGGCGGCCGGTCCCGGCGGTGACCGGCCCTGCGAGATCCTCGTCGAGGTGCGCGTAGACTGCGTTCGGCAGGTGGCCTTCGGCGTAGGCACTGCGGCCGGCTTCCGGTTCCGGGAGCACGAAGCGGCAGTCGACGATGCGCACCCGGTCGTCGTCGACCAGGCGCGCGAGTTCGGCGACACTCATGAGCGGCGGATTGGATATCGTAGCGGACATCGGAGCGGACATCCTCCCGGACATCGGATGGTCGCCGGTTGCCGTTTTCGCTGCATTGCAGCACCTTGTCACCCCGGCGCCGGTCAGTGACAATAACGTGTTTGCATGTGTCATCCAACAAGGGTGCGACCGCGCACCCCCGAGGAGAAGTATTCGTGGACAAGATTCTGGTAGGACTGAAGCGGGTCGTGGACTACAACGTCCGGGTCCGGGTCAAATCGGACGGCAGCGGCGTGGAGACCGAAGGGGTGAAGATGAGCATCAACCCCTTCGACGAGATCGCGCTGGAAGAGGCGCTGCGCATCAAGGAACGCGGTGACGCCAGCGAGGTCGTGGTGGTCTCCATCGGCCCCGGAGAGGCTCAGCAGCAGCTGCGCACCGGCCTCGCGATGGGTGCCGATCGGGCCATCCTGGTCGAGACCGGTGAGGCCGTCGATCCGCTCAGCGCCGCCCGGGTCTTCAAGGCCCTCATCGACAAGGAAAAGCCGGATCTCGTTCTCCTTGGCAAGCAGGCCATCGACAACGACGCCAACCAGACCGGGCAGATGCTGGCCGCCCTCTGGGACCGGCCCCAGGGCACCTTCTGCTCGGGGCTCGAAATCGCCGACGGCAAGGCGAAGATCACCCGTGAGGTGGACGTGGGCCTGGAGGTGATCGAGGTGGACCTGCCCGCGGTCATAACCGCCGATCTGCGCCTGAACGAGCCGCGCTACGTGAAGCTGCCGGACATAATGAAGGCGAAGAAGAAGCCGCTCGACACCATGAGCGCCGACGACCTCGGTGTCAGCGTCGAGGCCGGTTTCGAGGTCACCGCCTACGAGCCGCCGCCCCAGCGTCAGAAGGGCATCATGGTGGAGGACGTCGCGGGTCTCGTGAATGCACTGAAGGAAAAGGGTCTGGTCTGATGGCTAACATACTGATTATTGCGGAACACGACGGGCAATCCCTGAACCCGAGCACGCCGAAGTCCGTGCAATGCGCCTCCGGTATCGAGGGCGCCGAGATCCACGTCGCGGTATTCGCGAAGGACGCCGCGGCCGTGGCGGAACAGGCGGCGGCCATCGAGGGCGTGGCGAAGGTGCTGACGGTGGAGAACGACGCCAACGAACACGCGATGGGCGCCGTGCTCGCACCCCAGGTGGCGGAACTGGCCGACGGCTACAGCCACGTGTTCGGACCGTCCACGAGCTTCGGCAAGGACCTGATGCCCCGGGTAGCGGCGCTGCTGGGCGTGAACCAGATCTCCGACGTCATGGAGGTGCTGGGGCCGTACGAGTTCAAGCGGCCCATCTATGCCGGCAACGCCATCATCACGGTGAAGGCACCGCAGGACAGCAAACTGGTCGCCACCGTGCGCGCGGCCTCCTACCAGGCCGCGCCCGGCGGCGGCAGCGCCACGGTCGAGTCCGCTTCGGTGGGGGCCGACCTGCCGACCCACACACGCTGGCTGGAGCTGCAGGCCGGCTCCTCCGACCGCCCGGACCTCGCCACGGCTCCGCGGGTGGTCTCCGGCGGGCGTGCGCTCGGCGGCGAGGAGAACTTCGAGATCATTTTCAAGCTGGCCGACAGGCTCGGCGCGGCGGTGGGAGCCTCCCGGGCGGCCGTGGACGCGGGCTACGTGCCGAACGAACTCCAGGTGGGCCAGACCGGCAAGATCATCGCGCCGGAGCTCTACATCGCCATCGGCATCTCGGGCGCCATCCAGCACCTCACCGGCATCAAGGACGCCGGCACGATCGTCGCGATCAACAAGGACGAGGATGCGCCCATCTTCGAGGTGGCCGATATCGGCCTGGTGGCCGACCTGTTCACCGCGATCCCCGAGATCGAGGATAAAATCGGCAGCTGACCGCTGACCGGCGCGGCGGGCGACGGGTCGTCCGCCGCGCCGCAGCTCGCCGCCCGGCACTCGCCGGTACCTAGACCGGCCGCTGGAATATCCCCAGGGCGGCCTCCAGTACCAGGGCAACCCAGATCGCAATCACGAACGGCCGTGCGCGGGTCAGGCTGCGCTGGATGGCGCCTTCGGTCGCGGGCCGGGACCCCTCCTCCATGAGGCTCGCGAAGGCGGGCCCGAACGGCCTCAGCGCGATCCGTATGCCGAGGCCGCACGCGACCGTGACGGCAAACAGCAGGAGTTTCAGCGCGATCCAGTCGCCGCGGATCCAGCCGGGCTCGGCGACGTGCCAGACGGCCGCACCCGCCGTCGCGGCGATGACCGCCAGGCGCAGCAGGAAATCCGTACGCTGCAGCGCCCGGGCCGCAGGCGCCGCCTGCACGAAGTGCACCGCCAGCACCAGTGCCAGCCAGACCAGTGCGCCCAGCCACATCCCGGCCAGCGCAAGGTCGGACAGCGGCAACTGCTGGCGGACGGCCGCGAGATGCACGCCGGTCGGCAGAATCAGGACCATGCAGAGGCGGGGCGACAGATCCACCGCCAGCATGATGGCGGCGGCGGTCTTGCGCGCCTCCCGGCCGAGATCCGGGTTCGAGACGAAGCGGCTCGCGTAGAAGACCCCCAGGTCCCCGCCCAGCCAGTAGGCGAACAGGACCACGTGCGCCAGCACCAGAAGATCGTAGAGCATCAGGCCGCCTCCGCCACCCGGACGAGGGCCTTGCCGACGTTCTCGCCCCGCATCAGCCGGCAGAACGCGGCCGGCGCGTTCTCCAGCCCCTCCGCCACGTCTTCCCGGGCCCGGATGAGGCCGTCGCGGTACCAGGGCGTCGCCTCCGCCAGGAACTCGTCCTGGCGCTCGTAGTAGTCATAGACCACGAGGCCGTGGATGTGGGCCCTCGCGGCGATGACCGGACCGAGATTGGGCCCCGGCGGCGGCTCGCCGCTGCGGTTGTACTGGTCGATCATGCCGCACAGCACGATGCGCGCGCCGGATGCCAGCCGGCCCAGGACCGCCGCCAGCGTGTCGCCCGCGACGTTGTCGAAATAGACGTCGATGCCGTCCGGACAGGTGGCGGCCAGACGTTCGCGGAGATCCTCGTTGCGGTAGTCGATGCACGCATCGAAGCCGAAAGCGCCAATGACGAGATCGCACTTCTCGCGTGAGCCGGCAATGCCGACGGCCCGGGCGCCGCGCAGCCGCGCGATCTGGCCGACCATGCTGCCCACCGGCCCCGCGGCGGCCGACACCACCACGGTCTCGCCCGCCTGCGGACGGGCCAGAAACTTCAGGCCGGACCAGGCGGTGAGCCCGGGCATGCCCAGGATACCCAGGGCCAGCGACGGCGCTGGTCCGTCCGCCGGGAGGACGCGCACGCCCTCCCCGTCGGAGACGCCGTACTCCTGCCACCCGTTGCGGTCGACGACGAGCATCCCCGGCCGGTAGTCCGGATGCCGGGAGGCGACCACCTCCGACACCGTGCTGCCCACCACCACGTCGCCGACGCCCACCTTGTCGGCCGAGATGTGCCGGCCGGAGATGACGCCGCGCACGTAAGGGTCCAGGGACAGCCAGAGCGTGCGCGAGACGAACTCGCCCGGCCCCGGCTCCGGTATCCCGGCCCCGGCCAGGCGGAAGTCTCCGGGGACCGGAACACCCTCGGGCACCCTGGCGAGCACGACGCGGCGGTTGGCGGGCGCCGTCACGCGCGTCTCAGACGGCCGCCAGCATCGTCTCGGCCGAACTCACCTCGAACTGACCGGGCTCTTCCACGTTGATCACCTTGGCCACGCCGTCGTCCACGAGGATGGCGAAACGCTGGCAGCGCTGACCCATGCCGAAACCGCTGGCGTCGAGTTCGAGTCCGAGCTTGCGTGCGTAGTCGGCGTTGCCGTCGGCCAGCATCAGCACCTTGTCGCCGACGCCGCGGTCCTTGCCCCAGGCGCCCATGACGAAGGCGTCGTTCACCGCCATGCAGGCGATGGTGTCCACGCCCTTCTCCGCAAACTCCGCGGCATGTTCGACATACCCCGGCAGATGATTCATCGAGCACGTAGGGGTGAAGGCGCCCGGCACGGCGAACAGCACCACCTTCTTGCCGGCGAACAGATCGTCGGTGGTGATCTGTCCGGGGCCTTCCTGCGTCATGATGCCGAACGAGCCCT
>CAZRSA010000077.1:11058-13223 GCA_964602525.1 uncultured Woeseiaceae bacterium | reverse complement strand
CGGCTGCGGTATTCCCCGATTGCCCGCAAACCCCTCCTTCGCCTATCAAGGGCTTGGATTCCGGCACCAATGGTGTCCGGCGCCGCTGCGGGCTGCAGTCTTGAAGGAAAATAAAATGCGCAAGCGTGTCACGTTCTGTCTGTCGATCCTGTCGACGATGATGGTCTTCGTCCTGTTCTCGCCGCTGGCGAACGCCCAGGAGGAAACGAGGCCGATCAAGTGCGGCGGCTGCCACAAGGATGTCGCAGTCACGTCCACCGCCCACGCCGACACGGGCTGCCAGGAATGTCACAGCAACGTGACCAGCCGGCGCCACCGGGCCGAGGACCTCATGGACCTCACCGGCAACGCCATCTGCGCCCAGTGCCACAAGCTCTCGGACCGCTCGCTCAGCCGCAGCGTCCATCACGAGAAGGCAGCCTGCCTGGACTGCCACAGTCCCGCCCACGGCATCCATAACGTCGACGACCTGCAGTCCAGGGTCTCCCCGTTCAACCAGATCGAGACCTGCGGCGAGTGCCACAGCGAGCCCGAGGGGCTGATCGACGGTTTCATCGACAGCGTCCACGGCCGCGGCCTGCTGCGCTCCGGGCTGGTCAGCGCGCCTTCCTGCAGCGACTGCCACGGCGACCACCGCATCTTCGCCATCGACAATGAGCGTGCCCCGACCTCCCACAAGAATTCGCCGGAGATGTGCGGCGACTGCCACGTAGGGGTGTTCGAGACCTGGGCGAACGAGAACGCCCACGGCACCATCTGGCAGGAAGGCAGCACCGAAGGGCCGGTCTGCACCGACTGCCACAGCTCCCACGACATCCAGGACCCGAATATCGGCGAGACCCGCCTGATGATGTCCGGCGAGTGCGGAGACTGCCACGACGACAAGTACAACAGCTACGAGTGGAATTTCCACGGCAAGTTCACGGCGCTCGGCCTGGAGACTTCGGCCACCTGCTCGGACTGCCATACCCCGCACAAGAATCTGCCGGCGGACGACCCGCGCTCGAGCATCCATCCCGACAACCTCGGCGAGACCTGCGGCGCCTGCCACGAAGGTGCCTCCGGCAACTTCCTGCAGATCGAGGTTCACAACAACCCGAGCGACCCGGAGGACAACCCCTGGGTGTTCTACATCTACGTGTTCATGATGGTGCTGCTGGTCGGCGTGTTCGCCTTCTTCGGCATCCACGACCTGCTCTGGCTGCAGCGCTCGGCGGTCGGCACCATGAGGGGCGAGTTCGGCGCCCTGAAGAGCCACGTCGCGGACGGCCAGTACGTCCGGCGGTTCTCCGGCATCTACATCTTCATGCACATCGTGATCATCGTGACCTTCCTGCTGCTGGCGCTCACCGGCCTGCCGCTGAAGTTCCCGACGGCGCCCTGGGCACAGACGCTGATGAACCTCATGGGCGGTGTGGAAGCAGCCGGCATCATCCACCGCATCGCCGCCGTCGGCACCTTCGGCTACATGGGTTTCCATGTGGTGCACCTTGTCATCCGCTGGTTCATGAAGGGCGAGCGCGGCCTGTTCTGGGGACCCAACTCCATGACGCCGCAGCTGCAGGACGTGAAGGACCTCATCGGCAACGTCCGCTACTTCCTGTACCTCGGGCCGCGTCCGGAAGGCGACCGCTGGACCTACTGGGAGAAATTCGACTACCTGGCGGTCTTCTGGGGTGTCATGATCATCGGCCTGTCCGGCCTGATGCTCTGGTTCCCGCAGTTCTTCACCCTGTTCCTGCCGGGCTGGTCCATCAATGCCGCCCTGGTGGTGCACAGTGACGAGGCGCTGCTGGCGACGGGCTTCATCTTCCTGTTCCACTTCTTCCACACGCACCTGCGTCCGGAGAGCTTCCCGATGGATCCGGTGGTCTTCACCGGCCGGATGCCGCTCGAGAAGTTCAAGGAAGAGCGTCCGCGGGAGTACCAGCGCATGGTCGACAACGGCACGCTGGAGCAGAATCTGCGGCCCGCGCCGACCCGCTACGAGATGATGTGGGTCTACATCTTCGGCTTCGCGATGCTGGCCATCGGGCTGGCGCTGGCCGTGGCCATCTTCGTGGCCCTCTTCACCCACGGCCTCGGGGTGCCGTAGGCCCGGGATCACGGGAGCGTTACGGAGAACCCGTACTCCCCTGACGGCGGGGCTGCCGTAGCATCAACCG
>CAZRSA010000077.1:8972-10958 GCA_964602525.1 uncultured Woeseiaceae bacterium | reverse complement strand
GAGATCACGACCACCTACGACGACAACGAGGAGAACACCGAGCTGAAGACGGCCGTCCTGCTGAAGGTGGGCGGCGCCAACGGCCGCGACTCTACCGGCATCCACTGGCACGTGGCACCGGAGAACGAGGTGCGCTATCGCTCGGACGAGACCCGCGAGGACATCTACGAGGTGCGCCTGGTGCGCCCGGACGGCACCGAGAAGGTATGGCTGAACCCGGAGGCGCCGGAGGACGACGGTCTGTGGCGCACCATGGACTGCGTGGACTGCCACAACCGGCCCAGCCACCAGTACCGCCAGCCCGAGGAGGAAGTGGACAACGCCATCCACGACGGCCGCATCGACCAGTCGCTGCCGTTCGTGAAGCGCGAGGGCGTGCGCATCATCGACCAGCAGTTCGGCAGCCACGAGGAAGCACGCGCCGTCATCGCCACGGAGCTGACCGCCTTCTACGAGGAGAACTACCCGGAGATGGCGGCCGGGAAGGCCGTGGCCATCGAGCAGGCCGGCGCGACACTGGGCGATCTGTACGCGGTGAACGTCTTCCCGCACATGAAGGTGTGGTGGAACACGTACCCGGACCACATCGGCCATCAACAGTCACCGGGCTGCTTCCGCTGCCACAACCGGGAGCTCGAGACCGTCGACGGCGACCGCATCACCCGCCGTTGCTCGACCTGTCACACGGTGCTGGCACGGGAAGAGGAGAACCCGGAGATCCTCACCGAACTGCGGCGTTAGCCGGACAACCGACCGCCCGCAGGCCCGTCATGTTGTAGCATGGCGGGCCTTTCTCTTTCCGGGGCAGACAAAAGGAGCGACGATGGACAACCTCTTCGACCTCTCGGGCCGCGTGGCGGTGGTCACCGGCGGCTCCCGCGGCATCGGCCGCATGATCGCCGAAGGCTTCGTGCGCGGCGGCGTGCGTACCTATATCACCGCCCGCAAGGCGGAGGCCTGCGAGCAGGCGGCCGGCGAGATGAGCGAGCACGGCGAGTGCATCGCCCTGCCCCACGACGTCTCCACCCTGCACGGCATCGACGCCTTCGTGGCTGACGTGCACGCCCGGGAAGACCACCTGGACATCCTGGTGAACAACGCCGGCAAGGCCTGGGGCGAAGCGTTCGACGAGTTCTCCGAGCAGGGCTGGGACAAGGTGATGGACCTGAACGCCAAGTCGCTGTTCTTCCTCACCCAGCGCTTCGCGCCGATGCTGCGCAAGGCGGCCCGGGAGGAGCGTCCGGCGAAGGTGATCAACATCGCCTCCATCGACGGTCTGCGCACGCCGGATCTCGAGACCTATTCCTACGTCACCAGCAAGGCCGGTGTCATCCACCTCACCCGGCGGCTGGCGAAGCGGCTGATCGCCGACAACATCTGCGTGAACGCCATCGCGCCGGGCGCCTTCGCCAGCGACATGAACATCTGGGCGCGGGACAACCCGGACGTGGTCGGCCAGCACATACCGGCGCGCCGGGTGGGCACCGCCGAGGACATGGCCGCGGCGGCCATTTACCTGGCGGCCCGGTCGGGGGATTACCTGGTCGGGACCACCGTCACGGTGGACGGCGGCGTGACCTACGCGAGCTGATCCCGCAGCTCGAACTTCAGCACCTTGCCTGCCGGGTTGCGGGGCAGCGCGTCCACGATGTGCAGTCGCAGCGGCAGCTTGTAGCGCGCGAGCTGGCCGTCGGCGAAGTCGCGCAGTTCCTCCAGGGTGAGTTCGGCACCCTCGTTCAGGGCCACCACGGCGGTGACCGCCTCGCCCCACTTCTCGTCCGGCAGGCCGATCACGGCCACCTCGGCGACGGCCGGGTGCTCGTACAGCACGCCCTCCACCTCGGCCGGGTAGACGTTCTCGCCGCCGCTGATGACCATGTCCTTCACCCGGTCGCTGATGAACAGGAAGCCGTCCTCGTCCAGGTAACCCGCGTCGCCCGTGTGGAACCAGCCGTCCTGGTCGATGGCCTCGGCGGTGGCCTCCGG
>CAZRSA010000077.1:0-8872 GCA_964602525.1 uncultured Woeseiaceae bacterium | reverse complement strand
CGTCGCCCGTGTGGAACCAGCCGTCCTGGTCGATGGCCTCGGCGGTGGCCTCCGGCCGGTTCCAGTAGCCCTTCATGACGTTGGGACCGCGGTACAGGATCTCGCCCACCGCGCCGGCCTCGAGGGTGCGGCCCTCGGCATCGGCGACGCGGATCTCGCCGAACAGCCCCGGCTTGCCGGCGGAGCCGAGTTTCTCCGCGGTGTACTGCGACTTCAGGAAACTCACCAGCGGCGAGGTCTCGGTGAGCCCGTAGCCCTGGTCCAGGTTGACGCCCCGGCTGCCGTAGATCTCCAGCAGGGATTTCGGCACCGGCGCGGCGCCCACGACCAGCGAGCGCAGGCTGGAGAGGTCGGTGTCCGTGAATTTCGGCTGCTGCGCCATGAACAGGAACATGGCCGGCGCGCCGAACATGGTGGTGCAACGGTAGCGGGCGATGTCCTCCAGCGCCTTGCCGGGGTCGAAGGCCCGGTGCAGCACCACGCAGGCACCTATCTGCATGGCCAGCAGCGTGGTGACGTTCAGCCCGCCGATGTGGAACAGCGGCGCGGCGGTCAGCGTGATGTCGTCCGGGTTCGAGGACAGCGCGAAGGCGGCGCTCACGTTGTTCCACAGCAGGTTGCCATGGGTGAGCATGGCGCCCTTCGGCCGACCGGTGGTGCCGGAGGTGTACATGATGACGGCGGTGTCGTGGGGCGAGGCGGCGATGTGTCCCTGGTACGGGTCGCTGCCGGCGAGCAGGTCCTGGTAGTCCTCCCAGCCGTCGGCCGTGCTCTCCGCGGCGACGTAGCGGCGCACGCACAGCGCACCGCGCACCGGCTCGATGACCGGCCGCAGCATGTCGTCGGTCACCAGCGTGTGGATGCCCGCATCGTTGATGATGAATTCCAGCTCGGTGCCGGTCAGGCGGAAGTTGAGCGGCACGAAGACGGCGCCCAGGGCGGTCGTGGCCAGCAGGGTCTCCAGGAAGGCGGGGTGATTGACGCCCAGGTAGCCCACCCGGTCGCCCTGGCAGACGCCGCTGGCCTGCAGCACCGTGGCGAGGCGGCGGATGCGTTCCACCAGCTCCCGGTAGGTGTATTCCTTCTCCTCGAAGACGATGGCCCGGTTGTCCGGATCCAGTTCCGCGCGTCGCAGTATGGTCTCGGCCAGACTGTAGTCGACCTGTGGCAAGTGCAGCATCGTGTCTCTCCCCCGCCGTGCTGAAAGCTGAGCGCAGCATGATAGGGGGCCGCCGGACGGGCGGCAATCAGTCCCGGGCGATGTCGGGATCAGTAACGGCCGCGTCATGCGGCCGGCGCGGCCTCAGCGCACCGGCGCCCCGAAGCTCATGCGCTGGCCCGCAGGCTCGCCGACGATGCGGCCCTCGTCCCAGACCACGCGGCCGTTCACCAGCGTGGTGCGGATGCGCGAGCGGAAGGTCACGCCCTCGAAGGGGGACCAGCCGCACTTGTACAGGAGGTTGTCCTTCGACACGGCCCAGGGGTCGTCCATGTCGACGATGGCGAGATCCGCGTAGTAGCCCTCGCGCGCATAACCCCGATTCTCCACGCCGAAGATGTCGGCAACGGCGTGGCTGGTGCGGTCCACCACGAACTCCAGGCTGTAGCGGCCATCGTGCACGTGCTCGAACATGCTCGGCAGCGCGTGCTGCACCAGCGGCAGGCCCGCGGGAGCGCCGAAATAACTGCTCGCCTTCTCCTCCGCCGTGTGCGGCGCGTGGTCGGTGGCTACCACGTCGATGCGGCCGTCGGCCAGTGCCTGGCGCAGCGCGTCCCGGTCCTCCCGGCGCTTGACCGCCGGGTTGCACTTGATGAGCGCGCCCAGACGCTCGTAGTCGGACTCGTCGAACCAGAGATGATGTACGCAGACCTCGGCGGTGACGTGCTTCTCGCCGCGGGGGGCCGTCGAGAACAGCTCCATCTCCATGGCCGTCGTGAGATGCAGCACGTGCAGCCGGGTGCCGTGGCGGCGGGCCATGTCGACGGCATAGCTCGAGGACTTGTAGCAGGCCTCCGCCGAGCGGATGCATGGATGCTCGCTCATCGGCACGTCCTCGCCGTATTTCTCCCGGGCGGCCGCCTCGGCCTCCCAGATCATCGGCGAGTCCTCGCAGTGGGTCACCACGGTCACCGGTGCGTCGCGGAAGATGAGCTCCAGGGCATCCGGGTCGTCCACCAGCAGGTTGCCGGTGGAGGCGCCCATGAACACCTTGATGCCGCAGGCGCTGCCGGTGGCGAGCGCGCGGATCTGGCTGATGTTGTCGTTGGTCGCGCCGAGATAGAAGGCGAAGTTCGCCGACGAGCGGCCGGCCGCACGGTCGTACTTCTCCTCCAGCGCCGCGATCGTGGTGGTGGGCGGATCGACGTTCGGCATCTCCATGTAGCTCGTGATGCCGCCGGCCACGGCCGCGGCCGACTCCGTGGCGATGTCGCCCTTGTGGGTGAGGCCGGGTTCGCGGAAGTGGACCTGGTCGTCGATCATGCCGGGGATGAGATGACGCCCTTCGGCGTCCAGCACCCGGGTCTCGTCGTCCGCCGTGATGGAGGAGGCGATCTTCTCAATGCGCTCGCCGTCGATCAGGACGTCGGCTTCGGTAATCGCGCCCTCGTTGACCAGGCGCGCGTTGGTTATTAGCAGTTTTTTCATGATTCAGGCCATGATTCAGGCGAAGGTATCCGTGGCGGTGACGAGTTCGTGGACGTTGCCCGGCTCGAAGGCCGAGTGACCGGCGTCGGGCGCTATGCGCAGACGCGCTTCCGGCCACGCCCTGTGCAGGTCCCAGGCGCTGGTGGACGGACAGACCATATCATAGCGTCCCTGCACGATGACCGCCGGGATGTTGCGGATGCGGCCGACGTCGCGCAGCAGCTGCCCCTCCTCCAGGAAGCCGCCATTGACGAAGTAGTGGCATTCGATGCGCGCCATGGCCAGCGCGTGGGCCGCCTCGCCGAAGTCGGACACCAGCGCCGGGTCGGGCAGCAGGCAGCTCGCCGCGCCCTCCCACATCGACCACGCCCGCGCCGCCTCGAGCTGCTCCTGCCGGTGCTCGCTGGTCAGGCGGCGGTGGTAGGCGCTCACCAGGTCGTGCCGCTCGCTCTGCGGTATGGGCTGGAGATACTGCTCCCAGCGGTCCGGGAATATCTCGCTGGCGCCGTGCTGGTAGAACCACATGATCTCCTTGCGCCGCAGCAGGAAGATGCCCCGCAGCACCAGTTCGGTGACCCGCTGCGGGTGCGCCTGGGCGTAGGCGAGCGCCAGCGTGCTGCCCCAGGAGCCACCGAACACCTGCCAGCGCCCGATGCCGAGCGCGGCCCGGATGACCTCGATGTCGGCCACGAGATGCTGTGTCGTGTTGTTCTCCAGGCTGGCGTGGGGCAGGCTGCGGCCGGCGCCGCGCTGGTCGAACAGCACGATGCGGTAGACGTCCGGGTTGTGGAAGCGACGCATCTTGCCGCTGCAGCCGCCGCCGGGGCCGCCGTGCAGCAGCACCACCGGCTTGCCGCGCGGATTGCCGCATTCCTCGTAGTAGAGTTCGTGGCCGTCGCCGACCGCGATCATGCCTGTGCGATTGGGTTCGATGACGGGATAGAGCTCCCGCCGGGGCGTTCCGTTGTCCGAATCCATCGCGGCATTATCGACTGCGCGGCGGTCGATTGCCATGCGCGGCTTCGTTGCCCGGCCAGGGCGCCTTTGCCATCATCGAGCCATATCCGGCCACGACCATTCATCATGCAGACCACGTTGCGATCACTGGCGATCTGCCTGCTCGCCCTCGTCGCTGCCGGCTGCGGCGAGCGGGTGCCGGACGGCTCGCCCGCCGAGGGTGACGGCGTCACTTTTCACCGGGGCAACGGCGCCGAGCCTGCCACGCTGGATCCCCATCTAGCCGAGGACAGCGCCTCCTTCGAGATCCTGCGGGATCTGTACGAGGGCCTGACCACCGGCGACGTCGACGCGCGGGTGGTGCCCGGCACCGCCGAGTCCTGGGAGGTGTCCGCGGACGGGCTGACCTGGCGGTTCACCCTGCGCGAGAACGCCGCCTGGTCCAATGGCGATCCGGTGACGGCAGCGGACTTCGTCGCCGGCTTCCGCCGCACGGTGGACCCGGCGACGGCCTCCACCTACGCCCAGGTGCTGTTCCCGGTGAAAAACGCCGAGGAGGTCAACCGGGGCGAGCTGCCGCCGGAGGCGCTGGCCGTCGCCGCGCCGGACGAGCGCACCTTCGTCGTGGAGCTCGAGGCGCCGACGCCCTACTTTCTCTCACTGCTGTCCCACTCCGCCACATACCCGCTGCACCGGGCAAGCTACGCCGCCCACGGCGAGGACTTCGTGCGCGCCGGCAACATGATCTCCAACGGCGCCTATGCCCTGGACGAGTGGGCCGTGAATTCCTTCCTCCGGCTGCGCCGAAATCCCCATTACCACGACGCCGCCAACGTGCAGATCGACACGGTCTACTACTACCCCATCGAGGAGCATGCCGCCGAACTGCAGCGCTACCGGGCCGGCGAACTCGACTTCACCCAGTCCGTACCCAACAACCGGTACGACTGGATCAGAGCTAACCTGGGCGACCAGTTGCACGTCACTCCCTACCTCAGCACGTATTTCTTCGTGCTGGACCTGACCGAGCCGCCCTTCGACGACGTGCGCCTGCGCCGGGCTCTGGCCATGGCGGTGGACCGGGAGACCCTCGTCGACAAGGTGCTGGGCGGCGGTCAGGAGGGTGCCTGGGGTCTGGTGCCGCCCGGCGTCGACAACTACACCTCCGCGGAATACGAGTGGAAGGACTGGCCGGAGGAGCGGCGGCTCGCCGAGGCACGCCGGCTGTACCAGGAGGCGGGCTACTCGGCCGACGACCCGCTGGAGGCCCGCATCCTCTACAACACGAGCGACAATCACAGGAAGATCGCGGTGGCCGTGCAGGAGATGATCCGCTCGGCGCTGGGCGCCGACATCACGGTGGTTAACCAGGAGTTCAAGGTGATGCTGGAGACCCGCAAGCACCCGGCGCGCTGGGAGATCCTGCGCTACGGCTGGACCGGCGACTACAACGACCCCTACACCTTTCTGGAATTATTCCGCTCCGACAGCCCGCAGAACCCGGCCTGGTACGCCAATCCGGACTTCGACCGCCTTCTCGCGAAGGCCTCGGCCGAGCGGGACACGCAGCGGCGGGCCGCCATCCTGCGCGAGGCGGAGCAGATGCTGATCGAGGACTACCCGGCGGTGTTCGCCTACTTTTACGTGGCCCGCCACCTGGTCAAGCCGCACGTGCGGGGCTACCGGGCGAACATCATGGACCACAACTACTCGCGGCATTACCGCATCGGGAAGCCGGCATCGATGAGTCGGTCCGCCGAATGATCACGGTCGATCCCCACCGCCACAGGCTGCATCACGGCCGGGGCGGACTACTTCGGCGGCTACGGATAGCGCCGCCCGTGGCCCCGGGGGAACCCCGGCGCGGCCAGCCTGTCGGAACAGGGGTCGGGCGTCCGGCCGGGCCGGCGGCCGACCATGCGACCGACCCTGGGCCGCGCGAACGCATTTGCTAGAATGCGAGCGCTTCCGACGCACCCGAAAGAAGAAGGCAGACCATGAATCTCAGCAATCTCCTCTGCCGGGGGCTCGCCGCCCTCGTACTGTCGCTATCCGCCCTTGCGGCGAACGCCGCCGCATCGGCAACGGACGTCGACATCCCTTATACCGAATTCACGCTGGACAACGGTCTCACGGTGATCGTCCACGAGGACCGCAAGGCGCCCATAGTGGCGGTGAACGTGTGGTACCACGTGGGCTCGAAGAACGAGCCGGAGGGCAAGACCGGCTTTGCCCACCTGTTCGAGCACCTGATGTTCAACGGCACGGAGAACTACGACGACGAATATTTCGTGCCGTTCCAGAAGGTGGGTGCCACCGACCAGAACGGCACCACCAATTTCGACCGCACCAACTACTTCCAGAACGTCCCGTCGACGGCACTGGACCTGGCGCTGTGGATGGAGTCCGACCGAATGGGTCACCTCCTCGGCGCAGTGGATCAGGACAAGCTGGACGAGCAGCGCGGGGTGGTGCAGAACGAGAAGCGCCAGGGCGAGAACCGGCCCTACGGCCAGGTCTTCACCCACATCTTCCGCAACCTGTTCCCGGAAGGCCATCCCTACCAGTGGCTGCCCATCGGCTCCATGGAGGATCTGAACGCGGCGAGCCTGGAAGACGTGCAGGGGTGGTTCAAGACCTACTACGGGCCGAACAACGCGGTGGTCGTGATCGCCGGCGACGTCTCGCCCGAGATGGCCCGGGAGAAGGCCGAGAAATACTTCGGCGATATCCCCCCGGGCCCGCCCATCGCCAAGTTCGAGGCCTGGTCGCCGAAGCGCGAAGCCGACGCCCGCGAGATCATGCAGGACCGGGTGCCCCAGGCACGTATCTACAAGAACTGGGTGGGCCCGCACTGGGGTCACCCGGACGCCGAACTGCTGAGCCTTGCCGGCCGCGTGCTGTCATCCGGCAAGACCTCCCGGCTGTACAAGCGGCTGGTGTACGACGAGCAGATTGCCACCGCGGTGGATGCCACGCCCTATTTCGCCGAGATCGCCGGCGTGCTCGGGCTGGAGGCCACGGCTCAGCCCGGCGGCGACCTGGCCGCCGTCGAGAAGGCCCTGGACGAGGAGCTGGCCCGCTTCCTCGAGGAAGGCCCGACGAAGGACGAGCTGGAGCGGGCGAAGACCCGCTACATCGCAGGCTTCGTACGCGGCATCGAGCGCATCGGCGGTTTCGGCGGCAAGTCGGACATCCTGGCGCAGAACGCGGTCTACGCCGGCGACCCGGCCTTCTACAAGGTCTCGCTCGCCCGCATCGAGGAGGCGACGCCGAAGAGCGTGATGGAGGCGGCGCGGCGCTGGTACGAAGCCGGCGCCTACACCCTCGAGGTGCATCCGTTCCCGGAACTCGCCGCGGCGGACGCAGGCGCCGACCGCGGTGACGGACCGCCCATGCCCGACCGGTTCCCCTCGGTGGACTTCGACGACTTCGAACGCGCCACCCTGGACAACGGCATGGAGCTCGTCGTGGCCAGCCGCGACGCCGTGCCCACGGTGAGCTTCACGCTGCTGCTGGACGCGGGCTACGCCTCCGACCAGTTCGGCGAGCCCGGCACCTCGAACCTGACCATGTCCATGCTCGACGAGGGCACGAAGCGGCGCAGCGCGCTCGAGATCTCCGAGGAGCTGTCCCGTCTGGGCGCCAACCTGGGCGCCGGCTCGAACCTGGACATGTCCTCGGTCTCGCTGAACGCCCTGACGACGAACCTGGACGAGTCGCTGGACATCTACGCCGACGTGATCCTGAACCCGGCCTTCCCGGAGACCGACCTCGCACGTCTGAAGAAGCAGCTGCGCGCGCAGATCCAGCGCGAGAAGGTGACGCCGGTGTCGATGGCGCTGCGCGTATTCCCGGAGCTGATGTACGGCGACGGCCATGCCTACAGCCTGCCGCTGACCGGCTCGGGCACGCTGGAGTCCCTGGAGCGGATCGACCGGGGCACCCTGCAGGACTACCACCGCACCTGGTTCCGGCCGAACAATGCGACCATGGTGGTGGTGGGCGACACCAGCATGGAGAACATCCGACCGAAGCTCGAGAAGCTGTTCCGTGACTGGGAGCCCGGCTCGGTGCCGGTCAAGAACGTCGCCGACGTGGCCCAGCAGCCGGAAGAGAAGATCTACCTCCTCGACCGGCCGGACGCCGAGCAGTCCATCATCTTCGCCGGCCACATCATGCCGCCGAAGGCGAACCCGGACGAGTTCGCCATCGACGCCATGAACACGGTGCTCGGCGGCGATTTCTCCGCCCGGCTGAACATGAACCTGCGCGAGGACAAGAGCTGGTCCTACGGCGCCCGCACGCTCATCCTGGACGCCGCCGGGCCCCGCCCGTTCCTGGGCTATGCGCCGGTGCAGACCGACAAGACCGCCCCGTCCATGGCCGAGATCCGGCGCGAGATGGTGGAGATCGTCGGCGAGCGCCCGCCCACCGAGGACGAACTCGCGCGGGTGCTGGACGACGACACGCTGTCCCTGCCCGGCCGGTGGGAGACCGCCGGCGCGGTTGCCGGCTCGCTGGTGGAGATGGTGCGCTTCGGCTACGACGACGACTACTGGGACACCTACGCCGAGAACGTTCGCGGCGTCTCCCTGCAGCAGGTCAGCGAGGCGGCCGACGAGTACGTGAAGCCGGATAACCTCATCTGGGTGGTCGTCGGCGACCGTGCAGAGGTCGAGGACGACATCCGCGCGCTCGAGATCGGCGAGATCGTCCCCATCGACGCCGACGGCAACGTCATCGGCGGCGACGCCGGCTAGCCACCTGCAGGAGAGCCTTCAGGGCCGACCGGGTCTCGAGGTCGGACCTGAAGGGCCTCCTACATTTTTTTGCGCGTCTGCAGCGGCGCAGGTTACCGTAGCCGGATGAGCCCGGAGCCCAGCGATTACCTGAAGCGCATCCTCACCGCACGGGTCTACGAAGTTGCGGAGGAGACGCCGCTCGACCCCGCCCCCAACCTCTCCGCCCGGCTGGGCCACGCCGTCTGGCTCAAGCGGGAAGACCTGCAGCAGGTGTTCTCCTTCAAGCTCCGCGGCGCCTACAACCGCATGGCGCGACTGCCGGACGACGAGCTGCAGAAAGGCGTCATCTGCAGTTCGGCCGGCAACCACGCACAGGGCGTGGCGCTGTCGGCGCGCCGCCTCGGCATCCAGGCCTTCGTGGTCATGCCGGTGACCACGCCGCGTATCAAGGTGGACGCGGTGCGCAAGCTGGGCGGCGAGGTGGTGCTCGAAGGCGACACCTACGACGACGCCTATGCCCACG
>CAZRSA010000076.1:0-13260 GCA_964602525.1 uncultured Woeseiaceae bacterium | reverse complement strand
GAGAAGGCGTACGAGGTGCGGATGCAACTGGAGGCGCGACGAGGCACCGTCTGATCAGGGGAAAAGTCGGCTCAGCCCGCGGCCGAGTCTACTGCCGCCGGTGCGAAGTGGTGCCGGGTCCGGTTCGCTATCGCTACCAGCGACAGCATCACCGGCACCTCCACCAGCACGCCCACCACGGTGGCCAGCGCCGCCCCCGACTGGAGCCCGAACAGGCTGATGGCGACTGCCACCGCCAGCTCGAAGAAGTTCGATGTACCGATGAGTGCGGCCGGAGCCGCGGTCTCGAAGGGGATGCGCCAGGCCCAGGCCCAGCCGTAGGCGATGGCGAAGATGCCGTAGCTCTGCACCAGCAGCGGGATGGCGATGAGTCCGATCACGTCGGGCCGGACGAGGATAGTCTCCGCCTGGAAGCCGAACAGCAGCACGACAGTCGCGATCAGCCCCATGATGGAGAACGGCTTTACCTTTGCGGTGAAGGCGGTGACGCGTTCCGGATCCTCATGTCCGTCGAGGGCGCGGCGCGTCAGGTAACCCGCGGCCAGCGGTGTGACGACGTAGAGCACCACCGAGAGCAGCAGCGTCTCCCAGGGGACCACCACGTCGGTGATGCCGAGCAGGAAGGCGGCCAGCGGCGCGAAGGCGAACACCATGATGATGTCGTTGATTGACACCTGCACCAGGGTGTAATTGGCGTCGCCGCGGACCAGCTGGCTCCAGACGAACACCATCGCGGTACAGGGCGCGACCCCCAGCAGGATCATGCCCGCGATGTACTCCCGCGCCGTCTCCGGCTCCACCAGGCCGGCGAAAAGAAACTCGAAGAACAGCACGCCCAGCGCCGCCATGGTGAACGGCTTCACCAGCCAGTTGACGACCAGGGTGACGCAGAGCCCCTTCGGCCGGCGGCCGACGTCCTTCAGGGAGGCGAAGTCGACGTTCACCATCATGGGATAGATCATCAGCCAGATGAACACAGCGACCACCAGGTTCACGCTGGCGTACTCGAGCGCCGCGACGGCGCGGAACAGCCCCGGGAAGACGGCCCCCAGCAGAACGCCGGCGACGATGCCGAGCCCCACCCAGACCGACAGCCAGCGCTCGAAGACGCCCATGGGCGCAGCCTCGCGGCTCACGGCAACTCCGCCTCGATGCGCTCTCTCAGCATCGCGAAGGCATGCTCGAAGGCGGCGTCGATCTCGGCGTCCGCGCCCTCGGCCTTCGCCGGATCCGGCGTGCTCCAGTGCAGCTTCGTGTATCCCCCCGGGAAGGCGGGGCAGGGCTCGGCCGCGGCCGAGTCGCACACCGTGATCACGTA
This sequence comes from uncultured Woeseiaceae bacterium, assembly GCA_964602525.1. Lineage (GTDB taxonomy): Bacteria > Pseudomonadota > Gammaproteobacteria > Steroidobacterales > Woeseiaceae > Lentisalinibacter. Next base: position 11,942 of record CAZRSA010000076.1, on the reverse strand, counting down.
GTCGAATGCCTCGTCGGCGTACGCATCCCAGGACTCGCTGACCGGCTCACCCGGATCGATGCCGTGGCGGCGCAGCGTATCGATGGCCTTCGGGTGCACGTAACCGGCCGGACGGCTGCCGGCGCTGGAGGCGCGGTAACGACCTTCGCCCAGCCGGTTGATGAGCGCCTCCGCCATCACGGAGCGGCAGGAGTTGCCGGTGCAGAGGACCAGTACCCGTTTCGTCGCATCGGATCCGGACATGGCGGTCAGCAGCAGGGACGGCGCACTTGGCTCTCTGCCCGCGGCGCGGCCGGCTGTGCGTCATCGTGATCTTCATTACGTTCGTGACCATAGACCGGCGACTCGCCGCGGGTCAGGAAGGTCTCCCACGCCACGCCCTGCGGATCGCTGATCCACTGCTTCTTCGAACGGGCATAGCAGCAGGTCGTCTCGCCCTCGTCCAGAACGGCACCGCCGGCTTCGCGCAGCCGTGCATGGACCTCTTCCAGCTCGCTGTCGTCCTCGGCCTGGATCCCGAGGTGATTCACGCCGCGGCCGGGCTGGCGGGTGCTGACGGCGAAGTTCACCCGCGGGTCGTCCAGCATCCAGCGGGCGTAGTCAGGCTTCAGAACGCCCGGTTCTGCCGCGAAAAGCTTCGAGTAGAAGCGGACGGATGCGTCGAGGTCCTCGACGCTGAGATTGACGTGCAGGCGTTTCATGTTGAGTTCCTCCTCAGGGGGCAGCGCTGCAGCAGTCCGCCAGGACGCTGTCCAGGACCGGAGTGCAGACCTCAGGCGCGCCCTAGCAGCAGTCCTCCAGCAGGAAACCGAGCAGCACCCGGGTGCCGTCGAAATCGACGCGGTAGATGATGCTCCGCCCTTCCCGCCGCGAGCGGATCAGCCCGGCATTCGCCAGCGTGGAGAGATGGGTCGACAGCGTGTTGTGGGGTATGCCGAGCGCCTCGGCAATGGCACCGGCCGGCATCCCGTCGCCGCCGACACGCACCAGCAGGCGGAATGTCGAGAGCCTGCTCTCCTGGGCGAGCGCGGCGAGGGCCCGTGTGGCGGCTTTTATTTCCATATATCGAGAATAATCGACATATTTTGGGATTGTCAGCGTCGGCGCGGGCCCTTCCGGGCAAGCCGGAGCCGGGACACGCTAGAATCCCGCCTTCGCCCGCAGAACCCCGGAGCCCCCCCCGCATGCAGCAGATCGTCGATGCGATCAACGGATTCGTCTGGAGCGCGCCCCTCGTCTACCTGTGTCTGGGCGCCGGCCTGCTGTTCTCGGTGCTCACCCGCTTCGTGCAGGTACGGCTGTTCGGCGAGATGGTGCGGCTTCTGTTCGCCGGCGGGGAATCCAGGCGGGGCATCTCCTCGTTCCAGGCCCTGACCGTGTCACTGTCCGGGCGGGTTGGTACCGGCAACATCGCCGGAGTGGCGGCCGCCATCGGCTTCGGCGGCCCGGGCGCCGTGCTGTGGATGTGGGTGGTCGCCTTCCTGGGCTCGGCCACGGCCTACATCGAGTCCGCCCTGGGCCAGATCTACAAGGAAGAGGACGAAGGCGAATACCGCGGCGGGCCGGCCTTCTACATCGAGAAGGCAATGGGCCTGAAGTCCTATGCCTGGGTGTTCGCCGTCACCACCATCATCGCCACCGGCCTGCTGCTGCCCGGCGTACAGTCGAACGCCATCGGCAACGCGGTGGAACTGGCCTTCGGCAACGGGGGCGAGCTCTCCACCGTGCTCGGCACCGTCAGCCATGCGAAGCTCGGGGCGGCTGTCGCCGTGGTGGCCGTGCTCGGTTTCATCATCTTCGGCGGCGTGAAGCGTATCGCCCACTTCACCCAGGTGGTGGTGCCCTTTATGGCGCTCGGCTACATCGTCACGGCCGTCGGCATCGTGCTGATGAACGCCCCGGCGCTGCCCGGCATCGTCGGGCTCATCGTCGAAAACGCCTTCACCATCGAGGCGTTCACCGGAGGCGCGGTGTTTTGGGGCGTGAAACGCGGCATCTTCTCCAACGAGGCGGGGCAAGGGACCGGCCCTCATGCAGCGGCGGCCTCCGAGGTGGATCATCCCGCCCAGCAGGGCCTGGTGCAGGCATTCTCGGTGTACGTGGACACGCTGTTCGTCTGCACCGCCACCGCGTTCATGATCCTCATTACCCATTCGTACAACGTGGTCGACGGCAACGGTACCCCGCTGGCCGGCTTCCACTTCGTAGACGCCGGCATCGACCCGAACACGCCCACCTTTACCCAGCTGGCGGTGGAGAGCGCATTACCCGGCTTCGGCGAGCCCTTCGTGGCCGTCGCGCTGTTCTTCTTTGCCTTCACGACGCTGCTGGCCTACTACTACATCGCCGAGACCAACGTCGCCTACCTCCGGCGCTTCTTCCGCATCCCCTACGAACTCACCATTCTGAAGCTCGCGCTCATGGCCTCGGTGTTCTATGGCGCCGTGCGCACCGCGAGCCTGGCCTGGGGGCTCGGCGAGATCGGCGTGGGGCTGATGGCATGGCTTAACATCGTCGCGATCCTGATCCTGTTTTTCCGGGCGCACCCGGCCATGACTGCCCTGTGGGATTACGAACGCCAGCGCCGCGCCGGGGTCGAGCGCTATACCTTCGACCCCGAGAAACTCGGCATCCGCGGCGCAAAATTCTGGCGGGAACGGCTGCAAAAGGCCGGCAAAGGACACGGGTGACGCGGGCGATGCCGGAGCGCCGCAAAGCCGACGCACCCTGGGTGCTGGGGCTCAGCGCCTCCCACAACGGCGCCGCCTGCCTGCTGCACGGCCACCGCATCTTGGCGGCCATGCAGGAGGAGCGGCTTGCCGGCAAGAAGCGTGCCCGCCTGCAGGGCGCGCGGCCTTCGCTCGCTGTTCGCTATTGCCTCGTCCAGGGCGGCATCACCGCGGCGGACCTCGACCTGGTCGTCCTCTGCGCCCAGAGCGATACCCGACTGGCAGAGAACGACGTCAGCGCCAACCCGGACCTGGCCGTGCAGACCCGGGGCACGCCGGTGCTGACGCTCTCCCACCACGCCGGCCATGCGGTCAGCGCCTTCGCCACCTCCGGCTTCGGGGACGCCGCCAACCTGGTGGTCGACGGCATGGGCTCGCCGGACAGCGATCTCTCCGAGGGCGAGCGCGCCGCCATCGTTGACACCGGGGTGAGCGGCGGCGAGACGAGTTCCATCTACCGTTCCGAGGGCACGGCGCTGACCGCGGTGGAGAAACACCTGGCCGAAGGCGGGCGGTGGCTGAAGCCCGCGCCGCCCGGCTCCTCCATGCCCGGTTTCGCGAGTCTCGGCGGTATCTTCTCGGCGGCGGCGCAGCAGATCTTCGGCGACCCGATGGAAGCCGGCAAGGTCATGGGGCTCGCCCCCTACGGCAGGCCCGTCATACCGGCCGGCGAGTTCTTCGAAATCCGGGAGGGACGCTTTCATTTCTCCGACGAAGTCCCTCGACGCTACACCCGCGGCGAACGCTGGCCGGCACACCGGGGGGACTACGCAAATCTGGCCGCCTCGGTGCAGAACGCGCTGGAAGAGGCACTGCTGCACCTCGCCGGCCGGGCGCGCGAGTGCTGCGGCAGCCGCAACCTGGTCTACTCCGGCGGCGTCGCACTGAACAGCGTCGCCAACGAACGCATCATCCGCGAGAGCGGCTTCGAGCGGGTCTACGTCATGCCGGCGGCGGAGGACTCCGGGCCGGCCATCGGCGCCGCCTATCACGGCCTCTGGCATCTCACCGGCGAGTACACGCCTCGGGCGCTGGAGCGGGACGGTTTCGGCGCGGTCTACGGCGCCCACGAGGTGGCGCGTGCCATCCAGGGCACTCCCGCGATCATCCAGCGCGAGACGAGCGATGCGGTGGAAGAGGCGGTGGACCTGCTCGCCGCCGGCAGCATCATCGGCTGGTTCACCGGTCCCTCGGAGCTCGGCCCCCGCGCGCTCGGCCAGCGCAGCATTCTGTGCGACCCCCGCCGTCCGGACGCCAAGGAGAAACTCAATGCCCGGGTGAAGCACAGGGAGGCGTTCCGCCCCTTCGCACCCGTCCTGCCCCTCGAGGAGGTCGGCGGCTGGTTCGAACTGGACGGCGCGGATCCGGCCAGCCCCTTCATGCTGCGGGTGATGGAGTTTCGCGAGGACAAGCGGGATCAGGTGCCGGCGGTGGTACATGTCGACGGCACGGGCCGGGTGCAGAGCGTCACCCGGGACGCGAATGGCAGTTATTACGAACTGGTGCGCCGCTTCGGCGAGAGCACCGGCGTGCCGGTGCTCCTGAACACCTCTTTCAATGTCATGGGCGAACCCATCGTGGAGACGCCGGAGGACGCCCTCTGGTGCCTGCTGCTCACCGATCTGGATGCCTGCGTCTTCGACGGTGCTGTCGTCACGAAACGGCCGGAGTACCGCTCATTGGGCCAGTTGCACCCGTATTTCCTCACCCGGCCGAAGGCGGTGCAGCGCCGCGGCGACGCCGTCGCGGCGATCTTCGAGGTGCAGACGCCGTGGGGGCCGCACGCCTTCGGGCTGCAGGACGAGACGGTCGTGCGGGTGCTGGACGTTCTGCTGGGCGGCGCCATGGACGGCGAGGCGACCGCGGATGTCGTCTTCTCGCGTCTGCGGAGCGCGCTAGGCCCGATGCCGGACACCTTCCTCGTCCGTCTCTTCGCCCAGTTCCGGCGCTGGCGTATGATTTCCTTCCGCGCCTAGCCACTCGCGGACAACACCGAGAGACGATGCCCGAAAGCGAAGTCAAGAAGACGACTGCCGGCCCGGATGACGCCAGGGCCATGACCCGTCAGGGCCTGGAGCATCTCACCGCCCGTGCGAGTCCGGCCGACCCCTCTCGGGGCGTCATCCTGATCGAGCAGGCGGCCGAGGCCGGCGACCCGGAGGCGAACTACCTGGCGGCGACCCTCGCCGCCTCGGACCTCTGGCGGGCGCGGAACTGGGACATCGCACTCGACCGGCTGCAGCGGGCGGCGGAAGGCGGCTTCGAGCCGGCATGGACGTCGCTCCGCATACTCGCCGGCGGTCCTGCGGGCTGCGAACCGCCGGCCGACGAGCCGGTTGCCGTGCGCGCCGGCATCGATCTGGACGCCTGGCTGGCGCCCCCCGCCGGCAGCCTCGTCCGCGAGGCCCCGCGCATCCGCACCATCGAGGGCTTCGTGCCGCCGGCGGTCTGTGACTGGCTCATCGGGCGGGTACGCGAGCGACTCTCGCGGGCGACCATCTACGACAGCACCACCGGCGGCACCACCGAGGACGATCGCCGCACCAACTCCCAGTGCGACCTGGATATCGAGATCTCGGGCGTACTGACGTTCGTGCTCCGGGCGCGCATTGCCGCCGCCACCGCCCGCTCCGACCGGGCGATGGAGGTCCCGAAGGTCCTCCATTACGCGCCCGGCCAGACCTTCGCCGACCACTACGACTGGCTGGACCCGGACGAACCGGCCTACCTGCTAGAACTGGCCCGGCGGGGCCAGCGCGCCGAGACCTTCCTCATCTATCTGAACGAGGACTTCGAGGGTGGCGAGACCCACTTCCCCGAGATCGACTATTCCTACCGCGGCGGCCAGGGCGACGCGATCCTGTTCGCGAACGTGGACGCGAACGGCCGGCCCGATCCGGCCACCCGGCACGCCGGGCTGCCGCCGACCTCGGGCGAGAAGTGGCTGTTCTCCCAGTGGATCCGGGAATATGCGGCCTAGCGGGCACCCCTCTCCGCCGCCCGGGTCGATGAATACGCTTTGTCTGGTCCTGCGTTAACCGAAGGTGGCTGTACCAGGCGATCGCGGCCTGCGGTAGAGTTGTGGCCTGAGCCAGTAATCGGAATCAGATGCCCATTCCCCTGCGCAACACCGCGACGACCTGGGGCGTGGTGGCCCAGCTCCTGCACTGGCTGGTGGTCGCCGCCATACTGCTGCAGTTCGTCTGGGCGTGGCGCATCGACGAGACCGAGTCCGTGCGCCAGGAGTTCGCGCTGGTCAATCAGCACAAGTCCATCGGCATGACCATACTGGCGCTTGCGGCCCTGCGGCTGCTTTGGCGGCTTTTCAGCCGCCAGCCGTCCTCACCGGCGGTGATGGCCGGATGGGAGCGGACTGCGGCGGCCGTCTCCCACTGGACGCTGTATGCGCTCATTTTCGCGATACCGCTGAGCGGCTGGGCCTACACGTCTGCGGCCGGCTACGGCGCGGAGTTCTTTAGTCTGATCGATATCCCGGACTTCGTGCCGGCCAGCGAGGAACTCGAGGCCAGGTTCCGCGACACTCACGAGTTCCTGGTCAGGCTGCTGCTGGCGGTGACGGCACTGCATGCCGGCGCAGCGCTGCGCCACCATTTCCTGCTGCGCGACGACGTCCTGAAGAGGATGGTGCCGTTTTGGAATTAGCAGGCCGCGCAATGCCGCTGCTGTGGCTGCTGGTCGCCGCCGCAACACCCGCGGCTGGCGAGGGGGAGCCGCTATGCTATGCCGGCGGCGCCGGCAGCGGTGAACTCACGTTCTCCGGCGCCGTCGAGGACACCGGCTTCGCCGGCCGCTTCGGGGAGTTCTCGGTACGCTACTGCCTGGCCGGCAAGGAAGCGCAGGGCCACGAGATCCGCGTGACGGTCAGTCTCGCTTCTGCCGACAGTGACAACCGGGACCGGGACGAGACGCTGAAGGGCCCCCAGTTCTTCGCTGTGGAACGGCATCCGACGGCGGTCTGGCAAAGCACCGGCGTGCGCCGTGATGGCGATGGCTACGTCGCCGACGGCGAACTCTCGCTGAAAGGCATCACAGCGCCACAGTCGATACGCTACGAACTAACCCCCGACGGCGAGGCCATCATCGCCCGGGGCCGCTTCACGATGGCCGGGGGTACCCGCATCGACCGACAGCGTTTCGACGTCGGCACCGGCGAGTTCGCAGACCCCGAGTTCGTACGCAACGAGGTCGTGGTGGAGTTCGAGGTGACGCTGAGCGCGCAGCAGTAAGCGCCCGCCAGCTGGAACCCCGCCACCACACCGTGCGCAAGCGCCGAGTTGCCTGCCGCTGAGCCACTCTGCCCCCGCGATCCGGCAGAAGGTACGATCCCGCGCCAAGTACCTATACCACACGGTACAGAAACACGTTAAACAGGTCACGCGAGCCACAGGGAGGCGACGTGTTCTCTCGAACGGTCGCGACCGGGTGGCCGGAACAACGGAACAATGAAAAGGAGATTTTCAATGAGGCGGCTACACACGGGCCTTCTGGCCGTGGCACTGATGTGCTTCGTTGCCCCGCAGTTCGCCGTCGCCGAGGAAGGCGACTGGCTGTTCCGCGCGGGCTGGAGCCGGGTTGCACCGAAGGACGACAACCTGACGCTGGCACCCGGCACGGTGCTGCAGGTTGACGACGACGAACAGTTCACCTTCGACATTACGTACATGTTCAGGAAACACTGGGGCGTGGAACTGCTTGCATCCAACGAATGGGATCACGGTTTCTATGTCGAGGATCCGTCGGGCAACCGCGTGCTGGGCGGCTCGGTCGAGCACCTGCCGCCGACGCTGAGCCTGCAGTACCACTTCCTGCCCGATGCCCGCTTTCGGCCCTACGTCGGCGCCGGCCTGAACTACACGATAGTGCTGGGTGACGAACCGCCGCCGGTGGACCTGGACAGCTCTTTCGGCCTGGCCGCACAGATCGGCGCCGATTTCCAGCTCACCGACAGGTGGTTCATCAATGGCGTCGTGCGCTGGATCGACATCGATTTCGACGCTGCCCTGAGCGGCAGCGACCTCGGCACCGTCGAGGTCGACCCCTGGATTTACGGCATACACGTGGGCTACCGCTTCGGCCGTGCCCGGGACGCCGCTCCGGTGGCTGCCGCCGCGGCGCCGCCCCCGCCGCTCGCCGCGGAGGAGCCGGAACCGCCGCCGCCACCGCCGCCGGCACCCCCTGCCGATACGGACGGCGACGGCGTTCCCGACGCCGACGATCTGTGCGCCGGCACCCCCTCCGGCCGGACCGTCGACAGCCGGGGCTGCCGCTGTGATTACACGGTGTCGCTCGCCTTCGGTTTCGATTCCGACGAGCTGACTGCCGAAGATCGCCGGCTGCTCGACGGTCTCATCGAGGACCTCAGGCGCCTGCCGTATCTTCGAGGCGTAGTGGAAGGCCACACGGACAGCCGCGGGCCCGAAGCCTACAACCAGCAGCTATCCGAGCGCCGGGCCGAAACCGTGCACCAATACCTGCTCGACGCCGGTATAAGTGACGATCAGCTGAACTACGCGGGCTACGGCGAGAGCCGCCCGGTGGCAGACAACGACACTGAGGAAGGCCGCGCGGCCAACCGCCGTGTCGTGGTAAGGCGGACCGACTGCCGCTGACAGACTTGCGGGCCCGCCCGCAGACGGCACCTGTCGAGCGCCCCCGGTGAGAGCCGGGGGCGCCGACGTTCTCACAATTCCCCGATCTTGTCCTGGGTGCGGGTCTCGAAGTCCCCGGCGCTGTGCCGCTCGTGTAGCTGACTGGCCGGGTCGCCCCAGGCACGGTTGACCATGCGGCCCCGCCGAACCGGCTCGCGGGCGTAGATCTCCTGCGTCCAGCGCTGCACGTGCTCGTAGGACTGCACGTCCAGGAACTCGCCCGCCTCGTAGAGCTTGCCGGCCGCCAGCGCGCCGTACCAGGGCCACACCGCCATGTCGGCGATGGTGTAGTCGTCGCCGCACAGGTAGCGGTTGTCCGCCAATCGCCGATCGAGCACGTCCATCTGGCGCTTCACCTCCATCGTGAACCGGTTGATGGGATACTCGTACTTCTCCGGCGCGTAGGCGTAGAAGTGGCCGAAGCCCCCGCCGAGATAGGGGGCGCTGCCCACCTGCCAGAACAGCCAGCTCAGACATTCGGCCCGGTCCCCGGGCTCCATCGGCAGGAAGGCGCCGAACTTTTCGGCCAGATACATCAGGATGGCGCCGGACTCGAAAATGCGCGTCGGCGGTGAGGTGGTCCGGTCCAGCATCGCAGGGATCTTCGAGTTGGGATTCACGGCCACGAAGCCGCTCGCGAATTGCTCGCCCTCGTCGATCCGGATCAGCCAGGCATCGTACTCGGCGCCGCCGTGGCCGGCCGCGAGCAGCTCCTCGAGCATGACGGTGACCTTCACGCCGTTCGGCGTCGCCAGAGAGTAGAGCTGTAGCGGATGCTCTCCCACCGGCAGCTCCCTGTCGTGGGTGGAGCCGGCTACGGGGCGGTTGATCTTCGCGAACCGGCCGCCGCTCTCCTCGTCCCATCTCCAGACCCGGGGTGGGGTGTAGCTATCGTCGTCCGACATGGTCGTTCGGCTCCGTCGCGGTACAGGCCGCTGAGGGTAGCAACCCCCGCCTCCGCCCGGAAGGCGCGTGCCAGCGGCGCGTCCGCCCTGACCCGCATCGCGGCGGGCGACTACGGCGCGGAGTTCTTGAGTCTGATCGACGTCCCGGACATCGTGCCGGCGAGCGAGAAACTCGAGGCCGGGTTCCGCGATGTTCACGAATTCCCGGTCAGGCTGCTGCTGCCGGTGACGGCACTGCATGCCGGTGCCGCGCTCCGCCATCATTTTCTGCTGCGCGACGACGTGGTGAAGAGGATGGTGCTGTTCTGGAACCAGCTCGCTGCGCAATGCTTCTGCTGTGGCTGCTGGCCGCCCGTGGGCAGTTCATCATGAGCGGCGACGCAGGAGTCGACTGCCGGCGTTTCGACGTTGGCAGGGGCGAGTTCGCGGTGCCGGAGTTCGTTCGCAACCGGGTCGTCGTCGAGTTCGGGGTGGCACTGACGGAGCAGCAGGAGTTACCCGCAGGATAGAATGGCCCGACGCCTCGCGTGAGACTGCCCGCCCCCGATGAACGATCCCGTGCCCCTGCTCCGAGGCCCCGCCGCAATCGAACGCGCAGCGGCAATCCTGCGCGAAGGCCGGCTGGTGGGCATGCCGACTGAGACCGTCTACGGCCTCGCCGGTGACGCGGCCAACGCCGACGCGGTCGCCCGCATCTTCGCCGCCAAGGGCAGACCCCGCTTCAATCCGCTGATCTCCCACGTGGCGTCCCTGCAGCTGGCCGAAGGGGAAGGTGTGCTGGACGAACGGGCGAGCGTCCTTGCGGAGGCGTGCTGGCCCGGCCCGCTGACGCTGGTGGTGCCGGCTGCCGCGACCGGGCGCACCTGCGATCTCGCCCGCGCCGGCCTCGGCACCATTGCGCTGCGCGTGCCGACCCATCCGGTGGCGCGGGCACTGCTGGAGGCCTTCGGCGGACCGGTTTCCGCACCTTCGGCGAACCCGTCCGGCAAGCTGAGCCCGACCCGGCCGGAGGACGTCGCCCGCGAACTCGGCGACGGAGTCGCGCTGGTGCTGGATGGCGGACCTTGTGCCGCCGGCATCGAATCCACCATCGTCTCGCTGCTGCCGGGCGAGCCGCCGCGGCTGTTGCGTCCGGGCGCGGTCGAGCGGGAGCGAATCGAGGCGATTGCGGGACCCCTGGCTGAGCCTGCAGAGGAAACGGTCACCGCACCCGGCCAGCTGGCCTCCCACTATGCACCGAGAGCCGCCATCCGGCTGGAGGCGACCCGGGGCCGGGCGGGCGAGGTGGTGCTGGGTTTCGGGCCGGAAGCGCCACCGGACACGCTCAATCTCTCCCCGTCGGGGGACACCGTGGAGGCGGCCGCGAACCTCTACCACATGCTGCGGGAACTCGATAGTGCCGGCGCGGACACCATTGCCGTGATGCCGATACCCGAGGAAGGCCTGGGCGAGGCCATCAACGACCGGCTGCGCCGGGCGGCGGCACCGAGGCCCGCCGGCTGAAACGGTCCGCCGCCGCTACCAGGCATAGGCCACCGGCGCCTCGCCGCCCGGGCCGGGGAAGATCTCGTCCAGCCTGTCCAGCGTCTCCCGGTCCAGCTGGATGGCCGCCGCCCGCACGGCGCTCTCCAGCTGCTCCATGGTCCTCGGCCCGATGATGGGTGCAGTGACGACCGGGTTGTGCAGCAGCCAGGCGATCGCGACTTCGCCGGGCGGATGCCCGATGTCGCGGCAGAGCCCCTCGTACTGTTCCAGCTGGCCGCGCTTCTTCTCGATGTACTTCGCAAAGTCCGCGTCGGTGCGCCTGCCGGCGTCGTGCTTCTCCAGCGCGCCGCCGAGCAGCCCGCCGCCCAGGGGGCTCCAGGGTATCAGCCCCAGACCGTAGTGGCGGCAGGCGGGAATGACCTCGAGCTCCACCAGGCGGTTGTCGAGATGGTAGATGCTCTGCTCGCTGGCGAGGCCCGCGAAGCCTCTCTTCGCGGCTTCCTGGCAGGCGGTGGCGATATCCCAGCCGGCGAAGTTGCTCGAGCCGACGTAGACCACCTTGCCCTGTCCCACCAGTGCGTCGAAGCTCTGCCAGATCTCGTCCCACGGGCAGGCGCGGTCGATGTGGTGCATCTGATAGAGGTCGATGCGTTCTGTCTGCAGGCGACGCAGGCTGCCCTCGCAGTGCTTGCGGATCTTGTAGGCGCTGAGGCTGGAGCCGTCGCTGTTCACCTCCGGCAGATTGGCCTTGCGGTCTACCGGGTTGTAGACCTTGGTGGCCAGCACGATCGCGTCCCGCCGCCCGCCGCCCTGGGCCAGCCAGCGGCCGATGATCTCCTCCGTGTGGCCGTGTTCCACGGCCCAGCCGTAGACATCTGCCGTATCGAAGAAGTTGATGCCGAGCGCCAGCGCCCGGTCCATGATGCGGAAGCTGTCCTCCTCGGAAGTGTGCCAGCCGAAATTCATCGTGCCCAGGCAGAGGTTACTGACCAGGACACCATGTTTTCCGAGTCGCCCGTGTGTTACCGCCATTCGTCCTCCGCCGGATTCGGCCGCTGACGCCGGGCCGGTTGGTGTAGGCTTCGACCATAACAGAAGCTCGCACCAGGGAGTCCCGACATGAGCGAACGAGAGCGACTGAGCCGGCGATCCAT
>CAZRSA010000075.1:0-13287 GCA_964602525.1 uncultured Woeseiaceae bacterium | reverse complement strand
AGTAAGCCGAAGGCGACAGGTCCAGGTCCTCGCCCTGGCCGAGGCGCGCACGCCATGTCAGCGGGACGGCCGCGAGGGCGCCGGCAGCGGCGATCAGGAGTGCCGCGTCTACCGACAACGCCGTCGCGACCTGGCCCCAGAGGGCGGAGCCCGCCGCCATCGAGCCGAAGAACACCATCATGAAGACGGCGAGACCCCGCGCCCGCACCCAGTTCGGCAATGCCGTCTGCGCCGAGATGTTCAGGCAGGATCAATGCGCACGTCACGGCGCCCGCGCCGATGGCCGCGAGCAGGAAGCCGTAGAGTTCCGCCCCACCGCCCGGCATTCCCCGCGCGACCAGGGGCAGCAGCGCCCAGTAGGCGCTGGCCAAGACGAAGAAGCCGGCGGCGCGCAGGAGGGTGGCCTTCAGCGGTCCGTTGTAGGCGGCATGACGAAGCCCCGTCAGCATCGCCGCGCTGCCCGACTACGGCGGCCTACTGTCCTGCAACCCCCTGCGCTGTTAGATTCCACCGTGGAGACGCGCCGCCGCGCAAGGACGCCGGATTGCAGGAAGCAACATGACCGAACCAGTCGACTCGGACAGCCTGCCGCCAGGCCGGCAGGCAGGCGTGTGCCTGCACATCACCTCGCTGCCCGGCCGCCGGGGCATCGGCGAGATCGGCCGCGATGCGCTCGCGTTCGTCGACACGTTGCGGCGCATGCAACTCGGGGTCTGGCAGTTCCTGCCCACGGGACCCACCGCGTACGGCGACTCGCCCTACCAGCTGCTCTCCACCTTCGCAGGCAACGAGATGCTTATCGCCACGGGGGACCTGGTGGAGGCGGGACTGCTGCGCCCGGCGGAGACCGCCGCACTCGAGGAGCTGCCGCGGGATCGCGTCGATTACGCCGCGCTGATCCCGCTGAAGACGGCCCTGCTGCAAGTGGCGGCCGCCCGTTTCGACCGGGTCGCCGACAGCGCCATGAAATCTGCCCGGGACGATTTCTGCGAGGAGCACGACGCGGCCTGGCTGCACGACTACGCGCGTTATCGCATCCTTAAGTCCCGCCATGGCGAGCGGCCCTGGCCCGAATGGGAGGAGCGCTATGTCCATCGCCAGCCCGAGGCACTCGCGGAACTCGAGGCCGAGGCCGGCGCAGCAATAGACATGATCCGCACGATCCAGTTCCTGTTCCGCCACCAGTGGCGGCGGTTGCGCGCGTATGCGCACGAGCAGGGGGTGAGGCTGTTCGGCGATATGCCGATCTATATCCCGCTGGACAGCGCCGATGCCTGGGCCAACCCGGACCTGCTGCAGCTGGACGGAAACGGGCGGCCGGAGCGCGTGGCCGGCGTCCCGCCCGACTACTTCAGCGCCGACGGCCAGCTCTGGGGCAATCCGCTGTATGCCTGGGACCGGCATGCCGCTGCGGACTACCGCTGGTGGGTGGAGCGTCTGCAGGCCTCCGTCGACCTGGCAGACCTGGTGCGTATCGATCACTTCCGCGGCTTCGAGGCCTACTGGTCGATACCCGCCGGGGCGGAGACGGCGCGGGACGGCACGTGGGTACCCGGACCCGGCGACGCGCTGTTCGCCGCTCTGGAGAACTCGCTGGGGAGGCTGCCCGTCGTCGCCGAGAACCTCGGCGTCATCACCCCTGAAGTGGAGGCACTGCGTGCCCGCCACGGCCTGCCGGGGATGATGGTGCTGCAGTTCGCCGTGGCGGACCCGGGTTTTCATCTGGCCGGCGTGCCGGAGTACTGCGCCTGCTATACCGGCACCCACGACAACGACACGACCCGCGGCTGGTTCGCCGGCAGCCCGAACGACCTCCGCCCGCCGGAGGAGATAGAGCGGACACGTCGGGCGGCGCTGGAGATCACCGGGGGCACCCCCGAGACGATCCACGACGATCTGACGCGGGCCGCGTTCGCGACCCTGGCGAGGCTCGCGGTCGCACCGATGCAGGACTATCTCGGCCTGGGCTCGGAGACGCGGCTCAACACCCCCGGCACCACCTGGAACAACTGGCGCTGGCGGCTGAACCCCGCGTCCGTCACCGATGCCGTCTGCGACCGCGTGGGCGCCATGGTCGATGCCGCGGGGCGCGCCCCGCGCCGATAGCGGGAGCGATTCCGACGACTGTCCCGAAATCGTCAGACCGTTCTGGCAAACTAGCACCCGGATTCACCAACGGAAGGTGCCTGACGTGGCCGACATGCAGATTTACGACGAGGCGCGCTTCGTCAGCCGCCTCACGCGGGAGACGCTCGCGCTGGTCCTGGCCGGCGGCCGGGGATCCCGGCTGCACGAACTGACGAACTGGCGCGCCAAACCCGCGCTGCACTTCGGCGGCAAGTACCGCATCGTCGACTTCCCGCTGTCCAACTGCCTGAACTCCGGGATCCGCCGCATCGGCGTGCTGACCCAGTACAAGGCCCATTCCCTGATCCGTCACCTGGTCCAGGGATGGTCCTGGCTCAACGCCGGCGCGGCCAGCCAGGAGTTCGTGGAGATCCTGCCCGCTTCCCAGCGTGTGGGCGGCGAGTGGTACAAGGGCACGGCCGACGCCGTGTACCAGAATCTCGACATCATCCGCACCCACGAGCCCCGACTCGTGCTCGTCCTGGCCGGGGATCACATCTACAAAATGGACTACGGCAGCTTTCTCGCCGCGCACGACGAATTCGGCGCGGACATGACCATCTGCTGCCTGGAGGTGCCCATCGAGGAAGCCGCCGGCCAGTTCGGCGTGATGACGGTGGACGAGACCGGGCGCATTATCGCATTCGACGAGAAGCCGGAGCATCCCAACCCGATCCCCGGCAAACCCGGTTTCTGCCTTGCGTCGATGGGCAATTACGTCTTCAACACGAGTTTTCTCTACGAACAGGTCATCAAGGATGCCGACACCGGATCCTCGGCGCACGACTTCGGGCGCAACATCATCCCTGCGGTGATCGAGGATTACCGTGTCTACGCCTTCGCCTTTCGCGACCCGGAGACCGGCGAGCAGGCGTACTGGCGCGACGTCGGCACCCTGCAGGCCTTCTGGGAGGCCAATATGGAGCTGGTCTCCGTCTCGCCGCAGCTGAACCTCTACGACGAGACCTGGCCGGTACTGACACACCAGGTCCAGTTGCCGCCCGCCAAGTTCGTGTTCAACGATGTCGGCCGCCGGGGCGAAGCCATCGACTCCATGGTCTCGGGCGGCTGCATCATCTCGGGCGCCCACGTGGCCGATTCGCTGCTGTTCTCGGACGTCAGGGTCCATTCCTACAGCCGGCTCACCGAGTCCGTGGTGCTGCCGCAGGTGGAGATCGGCGAGAACTGCCGTATTCACCGCGCCATCATCGACCGTGGCGCGAGGGTCCCGGAGGGCACGGTCATCGGGGAGGATCCCGCGGCGGACCGGGCCCGGGGATTCCGTGTAACCGAGACGGGTATCACACTGGTCACGCCGGACATGCTGGGACAATACCTGCACTTCACGCGCTAGCAGCAGACAGGGTCATCCGGCATAGGCACGAAGCATGTCATCTTTCTCGCGGCCGAGAACGGCGCACTGCCGGGCGGCAAGGTCGGCGGCGTGGGCGACGTCGTCCGCGACCTGCCGGCGGCGCTGGCGAGGCTCGGCTGGCAGGCGACCGTCCTGACGCCGTCCTACGGGGTCTTCTCGACCCTGCCCGGGTCGCGGCGCATCGGCTCGCTGGACGTGGCTTTCGCCGGCCGCAGGGAGCCCGTGGAGGTCCACGAAGCCGCGCCGGCCGAGGGCGGCGTGCGCCAGGTGGTGTTCGAACATCCTCTTTTCGCGAACGGCGGCGTCGGCCGGATCTATGCCAGCCGCGAGGACGAGGGGCCTTTCGCGACCGACGCGACCCGGTTCGCGCTGCTCGGCGCCGCCGCGGCGCAGTGGATTCGCGCTCTCGAGTCACGGCCCGACGTCGTCCATCTGCACGACTGGCATGCGGCCCTGTACTGCCTGTTCCGCAGTTTCGCGCTCGGGCATGCGCGGCTCGCGGCCATCCGCACGGTCTTCACCATCCATAATCTGTCCTACCAGGGCACCCGCCCGCTCGACGGTCACGAGTCGTCTCTCGCGGCGTGGTTTCCCGACCTCGACGTCGACCCCGGCCTCGTGGGCGACCCGCACAGCCCGGACTGCATCAACCCGATGGCGCTCGCCATCCGGACCTGCGACCGCATCAGCACCGTATCGCCGACCTATGCGCGCGAGATCCTGCTCCCCAGCGACCCGGCACACGGCTTCGTTGGCGGCGAGGGGCTGGAGCACCAACTCGGGATTGCGGCACGGGCAGGACGGCTCGTCGGCATCCTGAACGGCTGCGACTACGGCGGCGAGTCGGGACAGCGGCCCGACTGGGAGCGGCTCACCGGCCTTGCGGCACGGCAGGTTGATCTGTGGCACGACGATGCGCCGGATGACCCCGCTCACGCGAGTGCTCGGGATCGACTCCGCGCGCTGCCGGGCGCAAGGCCCCGCCACGTCCTGGTCAGCATCGGCCGGCTGGTACGCCAGAAGGTCAGCCTGTTCCTGCAGGAGCTCGACGACGGCCGCACCGCACTGGAGCATATCGTCGCCGGGCTGGGACCGGAGGGCGTCCTGATCATGCTGGGAACCGGCGAAGCGGAATACGAACGCCGGGTCAGCACCATCGCGGAGCGCTGCGACCGGCTGCTGTTCCTGCGCGGTTACTCCGAGCGTCTCGCCGAGGCCCTTTACCGGGGTGGCAACCTGTTCCTGATGCCCTCGAGTTTCGAGCCCTGCGGCATCAGCCAGATGCTCGCGATGCGCGCAGCCCAGCCGGTGGTTGCGCACGCGACAGGCGGGCTGTGCGACACGGTCGACGACGGCCGCACCGGCTTCCTGTTCGACGGCGAGACGCCCCGGGCCCAGGCCGCCGCATTCGTCGCTACGGTGGAAAGGGCGCTCACCATGCGCACCCGGGACTACGAGGAATGGCAGAATCTGTGTATCCGCGCGGCCTGCGAGCGCTTCGACTGGGCCGCCTCCGCACGCGCCACCATTGCCGAGCTGTATGAAAACGGGAACTGAAACAGGCAGATTGAGAGCCGCCATCTCGGCGCTGGTCGAGGGCCGCTCTCACGATCCCTTCGCGCTGCTCGGCGTGCACCGGGTGGGCAACCTGCGTGTCGTCCGGACGTTGCAGCCGCATGCCCGGGACGTCGAGCTGGTCGACGGCTCGGGCAGTTATCTCGCGCCCATGGAACGCGTCCATCCGGCCGGCCTGTTCACGGCGCCGCTGCCGCCGCGTCGCCGCCGCTACCGGCTGCGCGTCACGACCCACGACGACGCGAGCCACGAGATCGAGGACCCGTACCGCTTCCCGACCACCCTGGGCGAGCTGGACCTCTACCTGCTGGGGGAGGGCTCCGACAGACAGATCTACCGGAAGCTGGGGGCGCAACTGCGCGAAATCGACGGTGTTCCCGGCACGAGGTTCGCCGTCTGGGCGCCGAACGCCTCCCGGGTGAGTGTGATCGGCGACTTCAACGGCTGGGACGGCCGTCAGCACATGATGCGGCTGCATCCCGCCAACGGCATCTGGGAGATCTTCATTCCGGGCGTGGGCGAGGGTGCGCGCTACAAGTACGAACTGCTCGACCGGGACGGCCGACCGCTGCCCTTCAAGAGCGACCCGTTCGCGCGCTACCACGAGCCGCCGCCCGGCAACGCGGGCATCGTCTACCGGAGTTGTTACGACTGGCAGGACGGCGACTGGACCGCCGCGCGCTCCATGACGCCGGACCTGGCGAAGCCGCTCTCCATCTACGAGGTGCACGCGGGTTCGTGGCGCCGGAAGGCCGACCAGGGCAACCGCTACCTCAGTTACCGGGAACTGGCCGACGAACTGGTGGACTACGTCGCCGACATGGGCTACACCCACATCGAGTTCCTGCCGCTCACCGAGCACCCCTTCGACGGTTCGTGGGGTTATCAGCCCATCGGTTTGTACGCACCCACCCAGCGCTTCGGGGAACCGGACGACTTCCGCTATGTGGTGGACCGCTGCCATGCCGCCGGCATCGGCGTCATCGTCGACTGGGTGCCTGCCCATTTCCCCAAGGACGAGCACGGGCTGCGCCGCTTCGACGGCTCGGCGCTCTACGAGCACGAAGACCCCCGCAAGGGCGAGCATGCCGACTGGGGAACGCTGATCTTCAATTTCGGCCGGCGCGAGGTGGTGAACTACCTCATCGGCAGCGCGCTGTACTGGATCGACGAATTTCACATCGACGGCATCCGCGTGGATGCGGTCGCCTCCATGCTCTATCTGGATTACTCCCGCGAGGCCGGCGAGTGGGTGCCGAACGAGCGCGGCGGCAACGAGAACCTGGAGGCCGTGGACTTCCTGCGCCGGCTCAACACCGAGGTGCACGCCCACGGCGCCGTATCCTTCGCCGAGGAGTCGACGGCCTGGCCGGGAGTCTCGCGGCCCGTCGAAGCCGGCGGGCTGGGGTTCACCTACAAGTGGAACATGGGCTGGATGAACGACACGCTGGCCTACATGTCAGAGGACCCGGTGCACCGCCGCCACCACCACGACAAGATGACCTTCGGACTGGTCTACGCCTTCAACGAGAATTTCGTGCTGCCTCTCTCCCACGACGAGGTCGTGCACGGCAAGCGGTCTCTGCTCGGCCGTATGCCGGGCGACGAGTGGCAGCGCTTTGCGAACCTGCGGGCCTACTACGCCACCATGTACGCGCATCCGGGCAAGAAACTGCTGTTCATGAGCAGCGAGATCGCCCCCTACGCCGAGTGGGATCACGATCGCTCGCTGGACTGGCATCTGCTCGATTACCCCGTGCACCGCGGCGTGCAGACCCTGGTCCGGGACCTGAACGGACTGTATCGGGCAACGCCCGCCCTGTACGAGATCGACTTCGATCCCACCGGCTTCGAATGGATCGCCTGGGACGACCGCGCCAACAGCACCTACTCGTGGATCCGGCGCGACCTCGCCGGCCGCTGCGTCATCTGCGTGGCCAACATGACGCCCGTGGTCCGGCCGAACTACCGCATCGGGGTCCCGGCCCCCGGCCGCTACGCGGAGCTCCTCAATACCGATGCCGCACGCTACGGCGGCTCGGGCTTACATAATCCCGTGCAGGAGAGCGAAGCCGTTGCGAGCCACGGCCGCGACGACAGCCTCTCGTTGACGCTGCCCGCACTCGCAACCCTTATACTCGCGCCTGTCACCCGGGAATCCTGACGGAGATTCATGATGTCCGCACGTTCCGACGAATCGGTCGGCATCGGTGAGATCGAGCTGTTGCAGACGCCCGAACTGGCGATGACGCCCGATGCGATCCTCAAAGACCTCACGCACTACTTCGGCCGCACGTTCGGCCGGCGCACGATACGCACGCGGGCGCCGTATCTCTACCAGGCCGTGGTCTATGCGACCCGCGACCGGCTGATGGAGCGCTGGGGCCGGACGCGGATGGCGATGGAGCGGGACCACGTACGGCGCTGCAGCTACTTGTCGCTGGAGTTCCTGATGGGCCGGCTGTTGCGCAACGCGCTCCTGAACCTGGGCATCGAGAAGGAGACCGCCGAGGCGCTGAACCGCATCGGCCTCGACCTCGAGGACGTGTACGAGCGCGAGCTCGACGCGGGGCTCGGCAACGGCGGTCTCGGCCGGCTGGCGGCCTGTTTCATGGACAGCTGCGCCACGCTGGCGCTGCCCGTCGTCGGTTACGGCATCCGCTACCAATACGGCATGTTCCACCAGCACATCGAAAACGGCTTTCAGGTGGAGGAGCCGGATCCCTGGCTAAGGCCCGGGTTCCCCTGGGAGGTCGAGCGCTTCGAGTTCGCGCAGACCGTGAAGTTCGGCGGCCGCACCGAGGCCTGGACCGACGCCGGCGGCCGGACACACTACCGCTGGGTGGACACCCACGACGTGCTCGCGATCCCCTTCGACGTGCCGGTGCCCGGTTACCGCAACGAGATCGTCAATACGCTGCGGCTCTGGTCCGCCGCGGCCACCGACGAATTCGATCTGGAGGAATTCAACGCCGGCAGCTACACCAGCGCCGTCGCCACGAAGAACGAGGCCGAGAACATTACGATGGTGCTCTATCCGAACGCGGAATCGGAGAACGGCCAGGAGCTCAGACTGCGCCAGCAGTACCTGCTGGCCTCGGCGAGCCTGCAGGACATGCTGCGCTATCACACCTACCATCACGGCAACGACGTGAGCGAGTTCGCGGCGAAGAACTGCGTGCAGCTGAACGACACGCATCCTGCCGTCGCCGTGGCCGAACTGATGCGCCTCCTGCTGGACGAGTTCGACCTGGACTGGGACGAGGCCTGGGCCATCACGCGGCGGACTATGGCCTACACCAACCACACGCTGCTGCCGGAGGCCCTGGAGATGTGGCCGGTGTCGATGTTTCGCCGGTTACTCCCCCGGCTGCTGGATATCATCTACGAGATCAACGCACGCTTCATCACCGAGGTCAGCCGCCGCTGGCCCGGCGAAAACGACCGCATCGCTCGCATGTCGCTGATCCGCGAAGGCGGCGAGCCCATGGTGCGCATGGCTTATCTCGCCATCGTCGGCAGCTACTCCGTGAACGGAGTAGCGGAACTGCATTCGCGGCTGCTGAAGAACGGCCTGTTCCGCGACTTCGCCGAACTCTGGCCGACCCGTTTCAACAACAAGACCAACGGCGTGACCCAGCGGCGCTGGCTCGCCGCCTGCAACCCGGACCTGGCGACCCTCATCAGCGAGCGTATCGGCGCCGGCTGGGTGACGGACCTCGAGCAGCTTTCGAAGCTCGCGGAATTCGCCGACGATGCGGACTTCCAGTCCGACTGGCGCCGGGTGAAGCTAGGCAACAAGGTCCGCCTTGCCAACGACATCGCGGCGAAGACCGGGCTCTCGATCGGCACAGAGATGCTGTTCGACGTGCAGGTCAAGCGCATCCACGAGTACAAGCGCCAGCTGCTGAACGTGCTGCATGCCGTGCACCTATACGACCGTATCCGCCGGGGCGACGCCGACGACCTGCTGCCCCGGGCAATCATCATCGGCGGCAAGGCAGCGCCGGGCTACGTGATGGCCAAGAACATCATCAAGTGCATCAACAACGTCGCGCAGGTCATCAACAGTGATCCGGCAATGGAGGGCCGCCTGCGCCTGGTGTTCTACCCGGACTACAACGTCTCGGCGATGGAGCTGATCTGCCCGGCGGCCGAACTCTCGGAGCAGATATCGACCGCGGGCAAGGAGGCCTCCGGCACGGGCAACATGAAATTCATGATGAACGGCGCGATCACCATCGGCACGCTCGACGGGGCGAACGTCGAGATCCGCGAGGCGGTGGGCAAGGACAATTTCTTTCTGTTCGGTCATACCGTTGACGAGATCCGCGAGCTGCGTCCGCACTACGATCCACAGGCCACGATCGCCGCCGACGAGGACTTCCGCCGGATCATGCATCTGTTCGACAGCGGGCATTTCAGTCGCTTCGAGCCGGGCGTACTCGACGCCGTGATCGCCTCCATCCGCGAACCCTCGGACCCCTGGTTCACCGCGGCGGATTTCCGCGGCTTCGTCGATACCCACGCGGCAGCGGAAGCCGCCTACCGGGATGCGCCCCGATGGACCCGGATGTCCATCCTGAATACCGCGAGCTCCGGGCGCTTCTCCACGGACCGGACCATGCGCGACTACAACGACGAGATCTGGAAGCTCGACCCGATCCGCCTCGATCCGCAATGATACGGCCCGGTACCGCCGATCCGCTCGGCGCCACCGCCGATGCGGACGGCGTCAACTTCGCACTGTTCAGCTCGGTGGCCTCCGCCGTGGAGCTCTGCCTGCTGGATGCGAGCGGGCGGACGACGGCCTCCTGGTACCTGCCGGAACGCGAGGGCGACGTCTGGCACGGTTATCTGCCGGGTGCGCGTGCGGGCCAGCGTTACGCCTACCGGGTGCACGGCGGCTGGGAACCGGAGCAGGGCCTGCGCTGCAACCCGCACAAGCTGCTGCTGGACCCCTATGCCCGCCAGATAAGCGGACAGATGCAGTGGCACCCTGCGGTCTTCGGCCACGTCCCCGGTCATCCGGGGCGGCAGAGCGACGCGGACAGCGCAGGCTTCGTCCCTGTGAGTATCGTGCGCGACGATACGCAACCGCCGGCCGCGGGCCCGGCCATCCCCTGGGCGGAAACGGTCTTCTACGAACTCAACGTGCGCGGCTACACCATGCGCCACCCGGCGCTGGACGAGAGCGTGCGCGGCCGGTTCTCCGGGCTGCGCCATGCCGAAATACTGGCCTACCTCAGGGCCCTCGGTGTCACCTCCGTCGAACTCATGCCGGTGCACGCCTTCATCGACGAGGGCCACCTGGTGCAGCGCGGGCGCAGGAACTTCTGGGGTTACAACACGGTGGCCTTCTTCGCACCAGAGAGCCGCTACGCCCGGCACGACCCGATCACCGAATTCCGGGATATGGTGAATGCCCTGCACGAGGCGGGCCTCGAAGTCATCCTGGACGTGGTCTACAACCACACCGGTGAGGGCGATGCACTGGGGCCGACGCTGGGCTTCCGCGGCATCGACAACCTGGCCTACTACCGCACCGAGCCGGACGACCCGTCCGCCTATATCAACGACACCGGCTGCGGCAACACGCTCAACGCGGACCACCCCGCGGTGCACCGGCTCGTGCTGGACAGCCTGCGTTACTGGCACCGGACCATGGGGGTGGACGGCTTCCGCTTCGACCTCGCGCCCGTGCTCGGGCGGCACGGCCATGGCTTCTCCGGCGGCCATCCCGTGCTGACGGCGATCGGCGAGCACCCCGAACTGGCGGGCGCGAAGCTCGTCGCCGAACCCTGGGACCCGGGACCGGGTGGCTACCAGCTGGGGGCTTTCCCACCGCGCTGGGCGGAATGGAACGACCAGTACCGCGACGCCGTGCGGCGCTACTGGCGGGGCGACCACGGCGCCAGCGCGGATCTCGCCCGCAGCCTCCGCGGCTCCGCCGAGATCTTCGAGGCCTCGGGGCGCAGACCGGTGGCCAGCGTCAACCTGGTGACCAGCCACGACGGGTTCGCCCTGGCCGACGTCGTCTCCTATGAGCAGCGGCACAACGAGCCCAACGGTGAAGACAACCGGGACGGCCACGCGCACAACTTCAGCCACAACCACGGCGTCGAGGGCCCGACGAACGACCCCGCCATCGCCGCGGTTCGCCGCCGCCAGCGCCTGAACATGCTGACGACGCTGCTGTTCTCCCAGGGCACGCCGCTGCTGCTGGCCGGCGACGAGTTCGGCAACTCGCAGCACGGCAACAACAACGCCTACGCGCAGGACAACCCGACCGGCTGGCTCGACTGGACCGGCCTGGCGGAGGATCCGGAGTTCCAGGCGGCCGTCCGGCGGCTGATCGGCCTGAGGAAGGCGAGCCCCCTGCTGCACCTGCCGGAATACGTCCACGGCCACCTCGCCATCGACGGCCGCGAGGTGCGCATCGAATGGCGCCGGCCGTCGGGCGAGCCGATGACCAGCGACGACTGGCATCGGCTGCCTGCCTTCTTGCTGCTGATCCTGGAAGAGCGGGAGGGTATCCGCAGCGGCGCCGCGGCACTGCTGCTGAACGGCGGGGACACCGCGGCCAGGTTCAGCGTGCCGCGGGTTGCCGGCGCGGTGGAGGTCGCCTTTTCCAGCGCCGACGACCTGCGCCTGACCGGTCAGGCGCTGACGCTGCCCGCGCACAGCTGTGCCTGGCTGCAGGCTCCCACCGCGGACTGAGCGGAGCCTGGCACCGGCTCACCTGGCAACGACACACGGAGACACCATGACGGATCCATTCCGGCCCCTGAACTTCAGGAGCGGCGCGCGCATGAAGAACCGCCTGGCCCTGGCGCCGCTCACGAACATGCAGAGCCGCGAGGACGGCCGTCTCTCCGACGACGAATACCGCTGGCTGACGATGCGCGCCGAAGGCGGCTTCGGCCTTACGATGACCTGCGCGGCGCACGTGCAGTCGACCGGCAAGGGCTTCTCCGGCCAGCTCGGGTGCTTCTCGGACGATCAGCTGCCGGGCCTGACCCGGCTTGCGGCCGGCATCCGGGCACACGACAGCCTGGCGGTGGTGCAACTGCATCATGCCGGCATGCGGTCGCCCCCCGATCTCATCGGCGGGCAGCCGGTCTGCCCCTCGGCAGACGAGGAGACCGGTGCCCGGGCGCTGACCACGGCGGAGGTCGAACGGCTGGCGGAAGACTTCGTGGCCGCGGCCGAACGGGCCGAGCGGGCCGGCTTCGACGGCGTGGAGCTCCACGGCGCCCACGGCTACATCCTGTGCCAGTTCCTGTCCCCGGTCATCAATCGGCGCGCGGACCGCTACGGCGGCTCGCCGGAGAACCGGGCGCGCATCGTCCTGGAGATCATCCACGGCATACGCGAGCGCTGCCGGCCGGACTTTCTGCTCGGCATCCGGCTCTCGCCGGAGCGCTTCGACGTCCGTCTGCCCGAAATCCGCGACCTCGCAGCACGGCTGATGCGCGACGGCGCCGTGGATTTCATCGACCTGTCCCTGTGGGACACATGCAAGGAACCGGAGGACCCGGAGTTCCGGGGCCGGACCCTGCTGTCGCTGTTCACCGGGCTCGACCGGGGCGAGGTGCGGCTGGGCGCCGCCGGCAGGCTGCGCACCCCCGCCGACGTGCAGGCCTGCCTGGATGCGGGCACCGACTTCGTGCTGCTCGGACGGGCGGCGATCTTGCACCACGATTTCCCCGCGCGCATGCGCGACGATGCCGGTTTCGCGCCGATACGCCCGCCGGTCAGCGCCGATCATCTCCGCGCCGAGGGCCTAGGCGAGGCGTTCGTCACCTACATGTCCCGCTGGAAGGGATTCGTCGCATGACGCCCGCCGCCGGATCCGCGTCAGGCAGACGGCATCTCGCCGATCGTCTGGTAGAACATCAGCGCGTTGTCGTCCGGGTCGTAGAAGGTCAGCAGCCGCACCATGCCTTCGATGGTGACGATGTCTCCGTCGATGGGGATACCCCGCTCGGCCAGGAACGCCTTCGCGGCCTCGATGTCGTGAACCCCGAAGGTCGGCGTCATGCCGCCGGGCTGCGGCTTCTCGACGACGCTCAGGCCGACGTTCACCTTCTCGACCGGTGAGGTCATCTCGCACCAGCCCAGCTCGTCCAGCCGGTAGAGCAACTCCAAGCCGAGATGCTCTGCGTACCAGCGCAGGGACGCCTCCAGGTCCCGCACGGGCAGAGACA
>CAZRSA010000074.1:0-13748 GCA_964602525.1 uncultured Woeseiaceae bacterium | reverse complement strand
CGCTGACGTCGATCCAGGCGTCCGGGTTGCCGCCCTGGATCTCGACGATGCGCCGGGCGTCCATGAGGTGGCCGTAACCCACGTTGTAGGCGGCCAGCGACATCCAGGTGCGGTCCGGGTCCTTGATGGAGTCCGGCAGGCGGCGCTTCAGGCGGCGCAGAAAGCGCGCCCCGCCGAAGATGCTGGATTCGGGATCCACGCGGTCCTCGATGCCGAGGTAGTCCGCCGTGGCCTCCGTCAGCATCATGATGCCGCGCACACCGGTGGGTGAGACGGCGCCGGGCCGCCAGTGGGACTCCTGGTAACCCATTGCCGCCAGCAGCCGCCAGTCGATGTCGTTCCGGGCGGCGGCCTCTTCGAACATGTCCCGATAGCGCGGCAGGCGCCGCTCGTAGTCGCGCATGAAGGTGCGCGTGCCCACGTAGTCGAACTTGTCGGTGTGGCCGTAGTAGCGCTCCAGGATGCGGGCGAGGCGGCCGCCGTTCTCCGTCCGCCGCAGGTACCGGTTGGCGGCCTCCACCAGGCTGTCGTCCGCATCCGCCGGGAAGGCCCAGGCGATGGGGTCGGACATCTCCAGGTCCAGTGCCACGCGCAGCTCGGGGTGGTAGTTGCGGATGATGTTGAAATCAGTGGAGTCCGCCACCGTGTAGTCGATCTCGTCGGCCGCCACGCTCATCAGCAGGTCCGCCACCTCCACGTTCGTCTTCTCGGTCCAGCCGAGCGCCGGCACGTCGCGCTGCAGGGATTCCAGCGTCTCCACGTGGCTGCTGCCCGCCATCACCGCGATACGGCCGTCGGTCAGCTCCTCGACGCTGCGCGGCTTGCCGGTGCCGAGCCGGTAGATCAGGTGCTGGGTCACCTCGTGATAGGGAATGCTGAACTGCACGCGTTCCTTGCGGGACTCGGTCGCCGAGAGCCCCGCCGCGGCCATGTGCGCCTCGCCGGCGGCGATAGTCGGGATGATCTGGTCGAAACTGTCTACGGCCGTGATCTTCAGCTCGACTCCGAGGCTGTCGGCGAAGCCCTTCACCAGGTCGTACTCCGGACCGACGGGGCCGTTTACGCCGATGTAATACGCAGTGGGACTGTTGCGCGTGACCACCCGCAGCTCGCCCAGGGTCTTCACCTGCGCGAGCTGCGGCGGGAGTTCCCGGCAAGTGCCGAGGAGTGCCGCGATCGCCAGATAGATGAGGATTCTGAAGATCATCCTTCTCCTTCGTCGCCCGACCGCCTTCTCGTTATCGCTCCTGGCGGCGGCGGACGCGTCGCCGTGTCCCCGGCCGTATCGCCATTATAGGCGCCACGCGTACCGCCGGCTTGACAGCTGTCTCACACGTGACCATGATCCGCAGCCCGTTTCCGACGAAGCGGCCGCAGGGCGTGTCCGGTCCGGGGCATGGCTCACCGGACGGCACGGCACCTAACCTGTTGATACAATTAGGTCGCTGAGCCGCTTTTCAAGCCCGGAGGGGTGCCGGAGTGGTCGAACGGGCCTGACTCGAAATCAGGTGTGCGCGTAAGCGTACCGTGGGTTCGAATCCCACCCCCTCCGCCAAAAACCAAAAGGGGCCCTCGCGGCCCCTTTTTGGTTTTTCGAGGGGGTGTTGTGGACGAACCCACCGGGTTCGAGCCGAGCGCGGCGCAGCCGCGCGACAGACCGCGGCGCACAGCGCCGCCGCCCGCAGGGTGAGCGCCGAAGGCGCGAATCAATCCCACCCCCTCCACGCTGGGGCCGTCGGTACGGATATCCGGCCGATGCCAGCCCGCTGCACGCCCGTCCAGCGTCCGGGCGTCTAGTAAGCCGACCCCTCGGCCCTCCCCACCTGCACCTGCCGCACGACGATCAGCCCCAGCGCGGTGATGTTCATCAGAAACGCATAAATCACGCTCGGCACCGCCAGGCCCGAAACGCTCAGCAGGCTGACGGCCACGGTAATGCCCAGCGCGCTGTTCTGGATTCCGCATTCCACGGCCAGCGCGATCCGGCCGGCGGTCGGCAGGCGTCCGACCAGGCCGAGCAGGGCGCCGGTGGCCATGGTCGCGACGTTGAGCAGCAGGATGGCCGGGCCCACCTTCGCGAAGTGTTCCGTAATGCTGGGCCATTCGGTATAGAAGGTGGCAAACACGATCACGAGGAACACGGCGGTGGCGAGTTTGCCGATCGCCTCCGCTGCGCCCGGCGCGAGCCAGCCGCGCTCGTTGAAGGCGAGGCCCACGGCCACCGGCAGCAGCGTGATCAGGAACAGGCTGCCTATGGCCTGGCCCAGCGGATAGTCGACGGGCGCCGCCTCGCCCAGGAAATACTGCAGCGAGAGGCCGACGATGACCGGCACCGTGACGAAGGAAAGCAGGCTGGTGCAGGCTGTGAGCGTGATGGACAGGGCGGTGTCCCCGCGGGCCAGGTTCGTGATCATCGCGGCCGTCACACCGCCCGGGCAGGCCGCGAGGATCATCAGCCCCACCGCTGCCTCCGGCGACAGGTCGAACAGTGCGGTGATAGCGAAGGCGGTCAGCGGCAGCAGCAGCGTCTGCGCCGCCAGTCCGAGGCCCACAGCGGTGGGATAGGTGAGCACGCGGCGGAAGTCCGCCACACTCAGCTTCAGCCCGAGCGCGAACATGATGAAGGCGAGGCCCGCGGGCAACAGCGTCGAGAGCACCGGGTTCACGTCAGCAGCTCCCCGATCAGCAGGGCGCCGACGAGCACCTGCATCATGGCGGTCCTGCCGAGTTGCGCATTCATGCCCGGGCCCACCGGCATGCGCGCGAACAGCGCCGCCAGCCACACGCACACGGGCAGGGCGAGCCAGACGATGCCGAGCGCCCGCCAGCCCCACGCTGCCGCGAGCAGGGGGAAGGGTGCGAGCAGCAGGAAGCCGTACAGCCATTTCGCGCCCGTCGTCCCCAGCCGGCCGGCCAGCGTCCTGCGTCCCGCCCTCAGATCCGCGGCCGTGTCGCGGAGGTTGTTCACCAGCAGCACGGCGGCGGCGTAACTGCCGACGGCGATGCCGGTCAGCAGGACGGCGGCATCCGGCATCACGCCGCTCTGCAGGTAGTGGCTGCCCGCCACGGCGATCAGTCCGAAGAAGACGATCACATAGACCTCGCTGAACGGCCCGTGGGACAGCGGGCGGGGGCCCGAGGAGTACGCATAGCCGGCCACCAGCGAGGCGATGCCGATCGCGAGTATCGGCAGGCCGCCGACGACGATCAGGTAGAGGCCGGCGACCAGCGCGGCGACGAAGCAGGCGACGGCCGCGCGGCGCACCTGCCGGGGCTGCGCCAGGCCGGAACCGGTGATGCGCACCGGCCCGATGCGGTCCGGCCCGTCGGCGCCCCGCTCCCCGTCCCGGGCGTCGTTGAACAGGTTGGTACCGATCTGGATCAGCACCGCGCAGGCGAGCGTCACCAAGAACGTGACCCAGTCGGGACTCGCGCCCTCGGCCCACGCGAGCGCCGCCCCGACGGTCACCGGCACCGCTGCCATGGTCAGCGTGCGCGGGCGCATGCCGAGCAGCCAGATGCCGGGTGAGGCGGCGGTCGTACCGGCGCCGGTCGAACCGTTGGATCCCGTGCTCATGCGCCGGCCGCTCAGAACTCGTAGCGCAGGGAAGCCAGCAGCTCCCGCGGTCGGCCGTACACCTGCTCCACGTAGGCGGCGGGCGTGTCGAAGGCGGAGTTGCCGGTGACAAGCCAGGTCTCGTCGAGCAGATTCCGGGTCGCCACCGTGAGCTGCCAGCGGCCCGCCTGCGGCGCGAAGGCGAGCGAGGCATTGACGAGGTGCAGCGGCGCCTGGCGGATCTGCGGGCTGTTCACGGCGTCATGGTACACGGTGTCCTGCCACGACCAGTCGATGCGGGCGGTCATCTCGCCCAGGCCGCCGAGCGATAGCCGCCACGCAGTGCCGGCGGCCAGGCTCCACGCCGGTGCGTTGGCGAGCCGATTGTCGAGCCGCACCCCGGAATCCTGCGCCGGCTGGTTCAGGTGCCGGTAACCGGTATCGAGATAGCCCGCCGACAGGCCGATCTCCCAGTCGTCCGTGGCGAACCATTCCAGCTCGAGCTCGCCGCCCCGCACACGGGCGTCGCCGGCATTGACCGTGAGTGGATTGAACGACTCGCGGACGATGATCTGCAGGTCCTCGTAATCGGCATCGAACAGGGAGACGTTCGCGCGCAGACGGCCGCCGAACGACGAGGTCTTCAGGCCGATCTCCAGGCTGTCGACGGACTCCGGTCGGTACGAGCTGGGCGCGCGGTCGGGGGTGGGTCCGACGAAGCGCTGGTCGAAGCCGCCGCTCTTGTAGCCGGTGGAGAAGGTGGCGTAGGCCAGCGCGTTGTCCGCCAGGCGGTAACTCAGGTCGACGGTGATGTCGGTGGCGTCGAACGCGAGTTCGCTCTCGCGGTAGTCCAGGATGCGCTCGCCGGCCGCCAGCGGGCCGGTGGGTGCCAGGTAGAAGCCGGCGAGCTCCGGCCACGTCGGCGGGAACAAGCCGGCCGCCGGGCCGGCCGAAGCGTCGCCGAGGACGAGCTGGTCCGGCAGGTAGGTCTTGCGGTCCTCCGTGTGCCGCGCGCCGAGCGAGAGCGCCAGCCGCTCGCCGAGATCGACCGTACCGTGGGCGTAGGCCGCCCAGGACCGGTTGTCGTAGAGGCCGCCGCTCTGGATGGCGCCGGCCGGCACGGTAACGTCTACCAGATTGAAGCCCGACTCATCGTAGTAGAAGAGCCCGAGCACCGCCGACCGACTGCCGTCGTCGCCCGCGAAGCGCAGCTGCAACTCCTGGCTGAACTGTTCGTGCTCGAATTCGTCCCGGGTGGCGAAGATATTGGCGGGGGTGTTGTCGCCGTCCCGGGACGAGAGCATGTCCATCTCGCGATAGCCGGTGATGGACTTCACGCCCCAGCGCTCGCCGAGCGTCCAGTCGACCGTCAGGGCCGCGCCGCCGCTGTCGAGTTCCGAGACGACCGGGAAGCTGCCTTCGGAAACGAACGCGCCGGGCACCGAGCCGGCGCCGTAGCAGCCCGGGGCGCCGCCCGTGGGCGTGCCCGGCGGCGGGAAGGTGGGGGGTCCGCTCGCCGGCGTGCCGTCGAAGGCCGGATTGACGACCACGGCGTCGCAGCTCTCGAGGACGGCGTTGCCGAAGGCCGCGAACGGCTGGCGGTCGTTGACGCCGCCGGACACCACCGGGGCACCGTTCTCGTCGATGGCCGTGTAGTCGACCACCAGCGAGGCGGCCAGGTAATCGGTGGGCTCCCAGCGCACGGCGCCGCGCGCCGACCAGCGGTCCCGGTCGCCGGTGCGGATGCCGTCGAACGGGCGCTCCACGTAGCCGTCGCGCTCCAGCCGGCCGACCGCGAAGCTCGCGGCCAGCGTGTCTGACAGGGGCCGGTTCCAGCGGAAGTTCAGCCCACGCAGGTCGTCGTTGCCGAGCCGCAGCTCGACGCTGGTCTCCGCAGCGGTGAAGCCGGGCTGGCGGCTGTGCACCTTGATGGCGCCGCCGATGGAATTGCGGCCGAACAGCGTCCCCTGGGGTCCGCGCAGGACCTCGATGCGCTCTATATCGAGCAGGTCCAGCACGTTGCCCGGCGAGCGGCCGATGTAAATACCGTCCACGTACAGCGCGACGCCGGGGTCGGTGACCGGGGTGTAATCGGACTGGCCGATGCCGCGGATGAAGATCTGGCCGACGGAGCTGGAACCCGAGGAGGGCGCCGCCTTGTCGAACTGGAGGTTCGGCACGACGGCGCCGAGCTGGTCCATGGCATCCACCTGGCGCGCCGCGAGCTCGGTGCCGCTCAGCGCCGTGACCGAGATCGGCACCTGCTGCAGGTTCTCGGTGCGCCGCCGTGCGGTGACCACGATCTCCTCGATGGGCCCGGAGGCGGGCTGTCCCCGGGGGCCGGCGGCATCGGCCACCGCGGCAACGGGCAACGCCACCGCGCTCACCACGAGGACGGCACTCGCACTCGCGAGGGCTGCGCTGGGCCAGGCTGAATTCATCCGCCGATTTCCGGGATAGCAAAGCGGCGATACTAGCCCGACCGGGCGAGGCCTGTCAGTGGTCGCCTCGCGCGACGTTGCAGGAATGTCGCATGAATCAGTGGCACGGGGCGGCAGGGCTGCAGACAGCGCTGTCATTTTTTGCGACTATCAGGCCCATTCCGTCGGCGCAGGCCACATGGGGGGTGCACAAAAGATGACGAAGAACAGTACGAGCGCATATCCGACTCTCGCCGAGATGGGCGTGGAGAGCCCGAAGCAGATCGCCGGGTACCATATTTCGAGCCTGAATCTCGTCGACGTTCTGAGGGTCACTTACGAGCGACCGAAAGGCTCCATTCTGCCGTCCAG
Organism: uncultured Woeseiaceae bacterium; assembly: GCA_964602525.1. Taxonomy (GTDB): domain Bacteria; phylum Pseudomonadota; class Gammaproteobacteria; order Steroidobacterales; family Woeseiaceae; genus Lentisalinibacter. The sequence continues at coordinate 7,400 of CAZRSA010000074.1, read as the reverse complement.
CCGGACGTACAAGTTTCCGAGGGTACAGGACAGCGCGCCCTCCGGGGGCAGGCAGGAGTCGTCGGTCTTCATGAAGACCCATCCGAAACTGCGAGCGGCGCTGGAGGAACTGCAGAGCATCCTGGAAGCCAAGACCAGGAAGGAGGGCATCGCCCAGGAGATACTGAACGAGATCGCGCTGCTGGAAGAGGACATCGAGATGCGCACCGAGTGCCTCAAGGTGCTCGTCCGCAAGATTCCGGCCGCCGACTGAGTGACAGGGCCACCCGCATAGCGCGTCGGTGCTCCTCTTTCCGGTAGCATGCAGGGCCGGGGCATGACCGCGACGAAGGGTCTTTACATGAAGCGCAACGAGTTCGAGAGTGTGGTCCGCGAGGCCATCGACGGCCTGCCGGACTGGGTGCGCGAGGCCCTGCACAACATCGACGTGATGGTGCTGGACGACGCCGACGAGGAGCTGGACCCGGAGGGCGGCGGGCTGCTCGGGCTGTACGTCGGCATCCCGCTCACCGAGCGCAGCGTCGAGGACGTGGCCGAGCTGCCGGACATTATCTACATCTTCCGCAACCCCCACCTGGACATGGGTCTGCCCCGGGACGAGCTGCTGATGGAGATCAGGAAGACCCTGCTGCACGAGATCGCCCATTACTTCGGCATCGACGACGATCACCTGGACGAGATCGGCTATGCCTGACGGGAGCCGCCGGTGACGCCGCCGCCCCGCGGCCGGCGGGCGCGCACCTTCGCGGAATTCTCCGCCGCGCTGGAGGCGCTGGTCAGCGACGAGAGCGTCGCCCGGGGCATGGCCTTCCGGCCGCGGGCCGGCGACGTGATCATCACCCCCTTCGCCAAGTCCGGCACTACCTGGCTGCAGCAGATGGTGCATACGCTGCGCACCGGCGGCGACGAGGACTTCGACGACATCTCCGCGGTGGTGCCCTGGATCGAGACCGCCCACGACCTCGGTCTCGACCTGGATGCGCCCCAGCGCGGTGCGCCCCGGGCGTTCAAGAGCCACCTGCCTGCCGACCGGGTGCCCGCCGGCGCCCGCTACATCGTGAGCGTACGCAATCCCGGCGATGCGCTGGTCTCCATGTATCACTTCATGGAGGGCTGGTTCTTCGAGTCCGGCAGTATCGACATGGAGGCCTTCGCCCGGGGCAAGTTCCTGCCCCGCGCACAGGGTCGCGACTACTGGCATCACCTGGCCTCCTGGTGGCCGCGGCGCCACGACGACGACGTGCTGCTGCTCTGCTACGAACATATGCGCGAGGACCGGGCCGGCACCGTGCGGCGTATCGCGGAGTTCATTGGCGTCGAACTCGACGAGGCGCTGCTCGAACTGACGCTGGAACGCTCTTCGATGGCTTACATGCTGGCCAACCGGCACCGCTACGACGACCGCCTGATGCGGGAGCTGAGCGAGCGCCGTGTCGGTCTGCCGCCGGGCAGCGACTCGGCCAAGGTGCGGCGGGGCGAGACCGGCGCCCACGAGCGCGAGCTGACTGCAGCCATCGAAGCGGAGCTCGCCGCAGCCTGGGCGGAGGCGATCGCGGAGCCGTTCGGCCTGGCGGACTACCAGGCGTTTCGCGCGGCGATGAAGCCGTTGGCGGAGGGGCGCTGAGCGCGACCGGCTTGCTTGTGTCCCGGCTCGCCCTCGGGGAAACTCCCTGACCATGAAGATCGCCATCGTCGGGGCCGGCATCAGCGGCCTGACCACCGCCTTTTACCTCAAGCGTGCCCGGCCGGACTGGGCACTCACGATATTCGACGCCGAGTCCGTCCCCGGCGGCACCATGTACACGGCGGACGTGGAAGGTTTCCGCTTCGAGGCCGGCGGGAACGGGTTTCTCTCCAACAAGCCGGACAGCAAGCAGCTGGTGGACGACGCGGGCGCCGGGCACCTGCTGCTGCAGAGTTCCGACGACGCGCGGCGACGGTTTGTCTACACCGACGGCCTGTATCCGCTGCCGGAATCGCCGCCGGCCTTCCTGAAGACGAAGCTGATCGGCTGGCGGGCCAAGCTGCGGGTGGCCATGGAGCCGCTGGTTCCCCGGCGCAGGAAGATCACGCCCGAGACGCTGCAGCACTTCGGCTACCGCCGTCTCGGCAAGGGCTTCACGGACGTCTTCCTGGACGCGATGGTGGCCGGCATCTATGCCACCACCCCGGACAAGATCTCGGTGGAGGCGGCTTTCCCGCTGGTGGTGGCGCTGGAGCGCGAGCACGGCGGGCTCTTCCGCGGGATGCTCGCAAGACGGAAGAAGGAGGCCGGCCCCGGCGGTATCCTGATGAGCTTCGAGGGCGGCGTCAGTGCGCTGATCGAACACCTGCACGGCGTCATCGACGCGGAATGGCGCCTGGGCGAGCCGGTCACCGGCGTCCTGCGTGAGGGCCGCCGCTACGTGGTCCGCACCCGCTCCGGCACGCCGGACTTCGACCGGGTGGTGATCGCCTCGCCGGCGTACGCGGCGGCGGACATGGTGAGGGACCTCGACGCCGGGCTCGGCAAGCGCCTCGGCGCCATCGACTATTCGCCGGTGGCCGTCGTCGGGCTCGGCTACCGCCGACTCGAGCGGGATCTCGCCGGCTTCGGCCTGCTGACGACCACCGGTGCAAAGCTGCCGGTGCTCGGCGTGCTGTGGGACACCAGCATATTCCCCGACCGCGCGCCGGCAGGCGGCCGGATCCTGCGCCTGATAATCGGCGGCCAGCGCAACCCGGAACTCGTGGATCAGGACGAAGACGGTCTCGTCCGCACCGCGCTCGAGGGTGTTCGCGCCACCATGGGCGTGACCGCCGAGCCGGACGTCAGCTACGTGAAGCGCTGGCCACGGGGTATACCCAGCTACGCGCCGGGACACATCGCGCGGGTCGATGCCGTCTTCGAGCGGCTGGCCAGCCACCGGGGCCTGTATCTCAACAGCAATGCCTACCGGGGCATCGCCATGAACGACTGCGTGCGCAACGGCCGGCTGCTGGCCGAGCGCATCGTCGCAGAGGGGGGCTGACCATGGCGTTGGAACCGGCACTGTTGCCGCTGCTGGCCTGCCCGCGCTGCGACCAGCCGCTGAAGGAAGACGGCGAGGCGCCCGGTTGTCCCGGATGCCGCACGGTTTTCCCGCTGCTCGACGGTTTGCCCTGGCTGTTCGCCGACCCGGACACGGCCCTGGCCGAATGGCGCCAGCGCTTCGACTTCGCGCTGGCGGACATCGCCCGGGACGAGCAGGCTGCGGCGGCCGCGCTGGAGCAGGGCGGACTGCTCGCCTCCACGGAACGACGTTTGCGCCGGCAGGTCGAGGCCTGGCGCGCCCACGCGGAGGAGCTGAAGACGCTGCTCGCGCCGCTCGGCGCGGGTGCCTCCGAGGCGACCTACGAGACCTACCTGGCGCTGCGCACGCGCCTGCCGACGGAGGCGGGTCTCACCGCCTACTATTCCAACATCCACCGGGACTGGGCCTGGGGCGACGAGGAGAACCGCCGGTCGCTGGAGGCGGTGAGCGAGGCGCTGGCCGGCGAGACGCCCGGCCGGCTGCTGGTGCCGGGTGCGGGCGCGGGCCGGCTGGCCTACGACCTGCATCAGTCCCTGCAGGCCGAGCTCACCGTGGCCCTGGACTTCAACCCGCTGCCGGTGCTGGCCGCCGCCAGGCTCTGTGCCGGCTTGACGGTGCCCCTGCACGAGTTCCCCATCGCTCCGCGCACCGCCGCGGATGTGGCGGTTGCCCGGCAGCTCGCCGCCCCGGCAGCGGCCCGGCCCGGCCTGCACCACGTGCTCGCCAGCGCCCTCAGGCCGCCGTTCCGGGAAGGCGCCTTCGACACGCTGGTGACGCCCTGGCTGGTGGACGTGCTGCCCGAGGACCTGGCCGTGCAGGCGGCGCGCTGGAACCGCCTGCTCGCAGAGGGCGGGCGCTGGGTGTGGTTCGGTTCGGCCGCCTTCCGCACCCCGTCGCCGGCGGAGAACTACAGCCTCGAAGAGGCGCTGGAGATCATCGCGCAGGCGGGCTTCGGGGAACCGTCGCTCGCTGAGCGCGAGATCCCCTACATGGACTCGCCGGCCAGCCGCCACGGCCGCCGGGAGCGGGTGGTCACCGTGGTGGCGGAGAAGACCGCCGATGCGCCGCGCCCGCCCCGGCACAAGGCGCTGCCCGACTGGCTGGTCACCGGCTCCGAGCCGGTGCCGGCGCTGGAGGACTTCCGGGTGCAGGCCGTCTCGACGCGGGTGCACGCGTTCATCATGAGCATGATCGACGGCCGGCGCACCATCGGCGACATGGCGAAACTGATGGAGGAGAAGCGGCTCATGACCCGCACCGAGGCCGAGAACGCCATTCGCGGCTTCTTCATCCGCATGTACGAGGACAGCCGCCGACCGCCGCCGCTGTAGCAGGCCCCTCAGACCCGATGAGAGGACAGCCGGCAACCGCCGCCGCGTCGCAGCAGGCGGTACGGGACGCTGTGATAGCATCGGCCGCGTTGCACGATCGTCCATCCATATCGTCCATCCATACCGTCCATCCATGGGGAGCGAACATGATCGATACCCGTCTCGGCCACGGCCTCGACGTTCCCAAATCCCGGGACGAGCGCGCCCGCGAGCGCTTCGTCTCCTCGCTTCGGGCCCACGTGCTCACCGACGTGGCGGAGTCCATGAAGCAGGCCTGGGAGAACGACGTGCTGCCCGCCTTCCGGGCCGAGCACGACCGTGATCCGGCCAACGCCGAGGAGGTGCACGCCGCGCTGAAGCCCCATCCGCAGTTTCGTTTCTACTCGAGCCTGCGCTGCACGGCCCAGGAGGCGGTGTGGAACGCCGTCATCGACGAGCTGGACGGCGACGTGGAGGCCTTCAACCGGCGCTGCGCGGAGATCGCCGCCGACCGCTCCCGGGCGGAGGGCACGCTGGCGCTCGACCCGGAGCTCGCGCTGCCGCGTTCCGCCACCGCCGTCGACGTGCATCTGATGCCCGGCAACTACCACACCTCCCGGGGCGACGACGATGCCGTTGCCGGCGCCATCTACGACAACGGCCTGAACGTCTTCGCCTTCGGCGTCATGGGCGAGCATCTGGACGACATCGGCCTGTCCATGGCCAACTTCGTGCGCCTGCGCTTCCCGGACCTCGGGCCCGAGAAGATCCTGGACGTTGGCTGCACCATCGGCCACAACACCGTGCCCTGGAAGCGCACCTTCCCGACGGCCGAGGTGCACGGCGTCGACATCGCTGCACCCTGCCTGCGCTATGCCCATGCCCGCGCCCAGGCGCTGGGGGAGACGGTGCATTTCCATCAGCAGGCGGCCGAGTCGCTCGCGTTCCCGGACGCGAGCGTCGACGTGGTCTTCTCCTCGATGTTCCTGCACGAGCTGCCGCAGAAATCCATCCGGGCTTTCCTGGCCGAGGCGCACCGGGTGCTGCGGCCCGGCGGCGTGCTTATCAACATGGAGCTGCCGCCGAACTCGTCGACGTCGCCCTACGACGGCTTCTACCTGGACTGGGACAGCTATTACAACAACGAGCCTTACTACAAGGGCTTCCGCGACCAGGACTACCGGGCGCTCTGCGCCGGCGCCGGCTTCGCGGAGGACGCGTTCTTCGAGGCGGTCATGCCCCGCCACGGCTACGTGGACGAGGATACCTTCGCCGCGGCCATCTCCGCCGACGCCGCATTCGACGAGGAGACCGGCCGGTTGTCGGACGTCATCATGTGGTACGCCTTCGGAGCGAGGCGCTGAGCCGTGGCGGACGAGGCACTGACCCGGGAGGTCAAGGGCGGGCGCAAGGCCTTCTTCGAGGACCCGGCGGCGGACCGGCTGCTGGCGATGCTGACCGCCTTCCTGGGCGAGCACTGGGTGCTGCGAGAGAGAGTGGCCGCGCTGGAGGCGCTGCTGGTCGAAAACGGCGTGATCGACCGGGAGGCGCTGGAGAACTGGGAGCCCGCCGGCGACGCCGCCGCCGCTGCCGCGGAAGAGCGCGCCGCGCTGCTCCGCCGGGTGCTCGACGCGGGCCGCAACGTGGAAGGCTGATGCAGGAGGGCCTTCAGGCCCGACCCGGCTTTCTTTCGGCGTAGGCCCGCCATCGGGTGGACACCGGTCGCGGGGACGCTCGGTCGGACGTCCTGTCCTCCCTCGCTTCGGCCAGACCTCCTTCCCGCCGTCATGGCTCCAGTCGGCCCGGACGACCCCGCAACCGGTGTCCACCCGCTGACGGGCCCGTAGCCGAAATGGCTGGCACCAATCAGCAGGCGCTACTGACTGGCAGTTCCTTTCAGCCGCTGTAGGCGTGGCCGTCACGCGGGGGTATCCGTCGCCGCGACCTTTGGTCGGGAGCAAGACGGATGCCCCCGCAGGGCGGCCAGGAAAGAAGGGTTGGGGTCTGGAGCGGTCGGGCCTGAACGCCCTCCTGTCGTGGACCGTCCTTGAATGTGGTTTCATCTGTAACTAAAATGGTCGTTTTCGCTCAGGGCGCGGGAGGACCGCGCAGGGAGAGACGCAATGGCAGACCTGTTCGAAAATCCGATGGGCCTGGACGGGTTCGAGTTCGTGGAATTCGCCTCGCCGGAGCCCGGCGTGCTGGAGCCCGTATTCGAGACGCTCGGCTTCACGGCCGTTGCGAAGCACCGGTCGAAGGATGTGACGCTCTATCGTCAGGGCGACATCAACTTCATCATCAACAACGAGAAGAACCACCCGGCTTGGTACTTCGCCGAGGAGCACGGGCCGTCTGCCTGCGGCATGGCGTTCCGGGTGCGCGACGCGCACAAGGCCTATGCCCGCGCGCTGGAGCTCGGTGCCCAGCCCATGGACATCCCGACCGGGCCGATGGAGCTGCGCCTGCCGGCCATCAAAGGCATCGGCGGCGCGCCGCTGTACCTCATCGACCGCTATGGTGACGACGAGAGTTCCATCTACGACATCGACTTCGAGTTCTTCGAGGGCGTCGACCGGCATCCGGCCGGCTGCGGCTTCAAGGTGATCGACCACCTCACCCACAACGTCTACCGCGGCCGCATGGACTTCTGGGCGAAGTACTACGAGAAGCTCTTCAACTTCCGCGAGATCCGCTACTTCGACATCAAGGGCGAGTACACGGGCCTGCACAGCCGCGCCATGACGGCGCCGGACGGCAAGGTCCGCATCCCGCTGAACGAGGAGGCCTCCGAGGGCACCGGCCAGATCGAGGAGTTCCTGATGGCCTACAACGGCGAGGGCATCCAGCACATCGCGCTCGCCACCGACGACATCCTGGCCAGCTGGGATGCGCTGAAGGAGCGCGGCATGCCGTTCATGACCGCGCCGCCGGAGACCTACTACGAGATGCTCGAGGAGCGCGTGCCCGGTCACGGCGAGCCCGTCGACGAGCTGAAGAAGCGGGGCATCCTGCTGGACGGCAGCACGGAGGAGGGCGA
>CAZRSA010000073.1:0-13972 GCA_964602525.1 uncultured Woeseiaceae bacterium | reverse complement strand
GCACGATGGCCGGACCCGGGATCTCGTTACCCGCCTTCAGTTTCGAGCGGTGATACAGCTTGGCGTCGCGGTCCTTGCCGTCCACGTAGACCTTGTGCTCCGCGATCACGGCATCCTTCGCGCTCTTGCCGCCCTTCTCGATCACCGCCGGTTTCACCGTGGTGGCCTTGCCGTTCACCACCGCGCGCAGGTTCACCAGTTCCTTCTCCTCGTCGAGGGCGAAGGTGAAGAGCTGGCGATGCATCTCGTCGAACTGGTCGCCGATGGCGTCCAGGCCCTTCTTCCTGATCTCGCCCAGGTCCACGTCCACGGTGAGGGTCAGACCCTGGCCGTGGTAGCGCAGGTCCGCCTGGTAGGAGATGGTCTGGTCCTTCTTCGCCACGCCCTCCTTGTCGAGCGTCTTCGAGGCTTTCGCGGCGAGCTGGGTGAAGATCTTCTCGAGGCCGGTCGGAGTCGTATTCGAAAAGCGCTTGATATAGGTGCGTGCTGCCTCGTTGCGCATGCGCGTGGTGGCATCGCCGTAGGCGCAGAGTACACCCGGGCCAGGCGGGATGATCACGGGCCAGGAGTTCATCAGCCGGCCGAGGGCGTTCGCGTGCAGCGGACCGGCACCGCCGAAGGCGATGAGGGCGAAGTCCCGCGGATCGTAGCCCTTCTCCACCGAGACCAGGCGCAGGGCGCCGAACATGTTCTCGTTGACCAGCTTGATGATGCCCTCGGCGGCGCGTTTCAGCGGCAGGCCGAGCGCGTCGGCCACCTGCTTGACCGCCGTTTCCGCCAGGTCGCGCCGGATCTCCATGTCGCCGCCGAGGCGCGCGTCCGTCGGCAGGTAGCCCAGCACCACGTTGGCGTCGGTGACGGTGGGGGCCTCGCCGCCCTTGTTGTAGGCGGCGGGACCGGGATCGGCGCCGGCACTCTCCGGGCCGACCCGGAGCGCGCCGGTGAGTTCTGGCACATGGGCGATGGAGCCGCCCCCGGCCCCGACGGTGCGAACGTCCACCGAGGAGGCGCGCACGGTGACGTCACCGACGCTGGTCTCGCGGCGCAGCTGCGCGTAGCCGTTCTCCACCAGCGCCACGTCGGTGGAGGTACCGCCCATGTCGAAGGTGAGCAGGTTCTGGTAGCCCGCCTGCCTCGCCACCCAGATGGCGCCGGAGACACCGCCCGCCGGACCGCTCATGAGGAGATTTACCGGGTAGTTCCTGGCCTGGGTCGCCGACGCCAGTCCGCCGTCGGAACGCAGCACGTGCAGCTGCACCTCCTTGTTCAGGTCCTTGCGCAGGTTACGGCGCAGGTTGTTGATGTAGGAGTCCACCTTGGGGCGCACGTAGGAATTCGCGACCGTGGTGACCGTGCGCTCGTATTCCTGCATCTCCGGTACCACCTCCGAGGAGAGCGACACCGGCGTCTTGGGGAAGACCTTTTTCGCCACCTTCGCCACTTCCTTCTCGTTGGCAGCGTTGGCGTAGGAGTTGATCAGCGACACCGTCAGCGCCTCGACGCCGCGTCCCTTCAGCCGCTTCAGCTCCTTCTCCAGCTGGCTCTTCCTGAGCGGGGTCACGACCTTGCCGTCCGCCCCCACACGCTCCTCGGCCTCTACCGTAAGAGCCAGCGGCGCCAGCGGGGCGCTCTTGTTATAGATCACCCAGCCGCCCAGGCCGCCGGGCACGAAGGAACGGGCGATCTGCAGCACCTGCCGGTAACCGCGGGTGGTGATCAGCCCGACGGTAGCGCCCTTGCCCTCGAGGATCGTGTTCGTGGCCACGGTGGTGCCGTGCATCACATGGGTGATCTTCTTCGGATTGATGCCCGCCACGTCGCAGATCTTCGCGATACCGTTCAACACCCCGATGGAGGAGTCGGCGGGTGTACTCGGGACTTTCGCGGTCCACGTGTCGCCGTTCTTCTCGTCCACGAGCAAGAGATCTGTGAACGTGCCACCCACGTCCACGCCGAGTCGGTAGGCCATGGCTTCCCCTTAATGGCTTTGGTTCATATCCACCGGTACGCCGCGTCCTGCGTACCACGGTCGTTTCGTTCTCTCCTCCGGGCCCGGACAGGATACCCGGAGTCTCGCGGCTTTGGGCATGGCTGGCAACCGCACCCTCATTCCCCGGCCGCGGCACGCTCGGCCGCGATGTCGGGGAAGATACCCGCCTTGGGCAGCATCGCGGGCACGCCCCGGCCCAGCTGCCCCTCCAGCCACAGGCTGGTCTCGATGATGTTCGGCAGCGATACCCCGGTCTCGATGCCGGAACGCTCCAGCATGTACACGAGGTCGTCGGTGGGTATGTTGCCGGTCGCCGCCGGGGCGAACGGGCAGCCGCCGATACCGCCGATGCTGGCATCGAGCGAAGTCACGCCCGCATCCACCGCCGCCTGAGCGTTGGCCAATCCCGTATTGCGCGTATTGTGCAGATGACAGCGCAGGGGCATGCCCGGGACGGCCTCCGCCACGCGCCCCAGCAAATCGCCCACCTGGGATGGCACCGCGACGCCGATGCTGTCGGCCAGCGCGAGTTCCACCGGCTCCGCCTCGGCGACCCGGCGGACGAGTTCCAGCACGCGCGCCGGAGCCACCTCGCCCTCGAACGGACAGCCGAATGCCGAGGAGATCATGACATTGGCGCGGATGCCGGCCGCCTTGGCCTGCGCGGCAATCTTGAGCCAGGCCTCGACGGACTCCTCGCTGCCGACTCCCTGGTTGCGGCGGTTGTAGGTATCGCTCGCCACCACCACCATACCCACCTCGTCGATGCCGCAGTCGCGGGCCCGCTCGAACCCTTTCTGGTTCAGGACCAGGCCCATGAAAGTTACGTCGTCGCGGCGCGGGAGAGCCGCCACCAATTCCTCGGCGCCGGCCATCTGCGGTACTCGCTTCGGGTTGACGAAGCTCGTGACCTCGAGCCGCCGGATGCCCGCGTCCACGGCCCGGCGGATGAACTCCACCCTGGTCCCGACGGACAGGACCTCGGGCTCGGACTGCAGGCCGTCGCGGGGCCCGACTTCGATGATGGCGATGCGTCGAGTCATATGAATCTTGTATGCGCCCCGGAAACCGCATCTATTGTATACAAGTGACCAATGCAGACAAGGGAATCCTGAAAGGGCCAACCCGGATACGGCAAAATTGTATACACTAGCGGGATACGACGGGGCGGCGCCCGGTGCGTCGCCGCAGGCATTCAGAGGGAGCACCATGGCGAGCGAATCGGGGAACCAGGGCGGGAATCGGGATACCACTCAAAGCAACAGGGGGCCGCTGTCCGACCTGCGGGTGATCGAGATGGGCACCCTGCTGGCGGGCCCTTTCTGCGGCCAGCTCATGGGCGATTTCGGCGCCGAAGTCGTCAAGATCGAGCCGCCCGGCCAGGGCGACCCCATGCGCGACTGGGGTCAGGAGAAGGCCCACGGCAAGTCCCTCTGGTGGCCGGTGATCGCGCGCAACAAGAAATCCGTGACGGTCAACCTGCGGGTGGAGGAAGGCCAGCAGATCATCCGCGACCTCGTGCGCGAGGCCGACTTCCTGCTGGAGAACTTCCGCCCCGGCACCATGGAGCGCTGGAATCTCTCCTATGAGGAGCTGAAGAAGATCAATCCCGGCCTGATCATGATCCGGGTTTCCGGCTTCGGCCAGTCGGGCCCCTACGCGAAGCGGGCCGGCTTCGGTGCCGTCGGCGAGTCCATGGGCGGGCTGCGCTATGTCTGCGGCGACCCTTCGGCTCCGCCCAGTCGTGTGGGCATCAGCATCGGCGACTCCCTGGCGGCCACCTTCGCCACCGTTGGCGCCCTCGCTGCCCTGCACCACCGGGAACGCACCGGCGAGGGCCAGGTGGTGGATTCCGCCATCTATGAAGCGGTGCTGAACATGATGGAGTCACTCATCACGGAGTACGACAAGGCCGGCTACATCCGCGAACGCCAGGGCTCCATCCTCCCCGGCGTGGCCCCCTCCAACGTCTACCCCACCAGGGACGGCAAGCTGCTGCTGATCGCCGCCAACCAGGACACGGTCTTCCGCCGCCTCGTCAGCGCCATGGGGCATCCGGAACTGGCCGAGGACGATCGCTATCACAATCACTCTGCCCGGGGTGCGCACCAGCAGGAACTGGACGAACTGGTGGCCGAGTGGACCAGCACCAAGGACCAGAAGGAACTCATCGACCTGATGGAGGAGCACGGCATCCCGGCGGGCGGCATCTACCGCGCCCCCGAGATGCTGGAGGACGCGCACTTCCAGGCGCGCCAGGCGATCATCGAGACGATGCACCCGGAACTCGGTACGCTGAAGATGCAGAACGTGGCACCGAAGCTCTCCGCCACTCCCGGGGCCGTTCGCAGCCCCGGCCCGGCGCTCGGCGCACACACCGACGAGATCCTGGCCAGGCTGCCCGGCTACGACTCCGACCGGCTGCAGGAACTGCACGCGAACGGGGTGATCTGAGGTGGCCGACCGTCTCGAGGAAGACTACCGGCAGGCCGGTTTCGGCCAGGGCCTGCAGCCGGGTGCCCGGCCGGCCCTGCTGATCGTCGACTTCGTGCGCGCCTACCTGGAGCCGGATTGCCCGCTGTACGCGGGCGTGGAGGAGGCCCTCGCCCGCTGCAGCGAACTGCTGGGCGCCGCCAGGCAGGCCGGCATCCCTGTGCTGCACACCAACGTCGCCTTCACGCCCGGCGGCGTCGACGGCGGCGTCTTCTACCGCAAGGTGGCGGCGTTGCGTTACCTCCATCGCGATTCCCCCTACGGCGAGTTTGCCGCAGGGCTTGAGCCCCGGGAAGACGAGCCCGTCGTCACGAAGCAGTACGCCAGCGCATTCTTCGGCACCTCTCTCGCCTCGACGCTGACCGCCCTCGGCATCGACACCGTATTCATTGCCGGACTCACCACCAGCGGCTGCATCCGGGCCTCCGCCGTGGACGCGACCCAGCACGGTTTCATGCCATTCGTGGTGCGAGAGGCCGTCGGCGACCGCGACCCGGGCCCCCACGAAGCCAATCTCTTCGACCTGCAGGCGAAGTATGCCGAGGTGGTGTCCCTGCAAGCCGCGCTCGGTCACCTGGCCGCTGCCCGCCGCCCGGCCTGAGGCGCCTTCCATGATCGGGCCGATACGCTGCGTCACGGTCACCGTCCCCGACCTGGACCACGCGGTGGACACGTACCAGCGCTACCTGGGCTATGAGCCCTTTCACGACGAGCGCCTGCCCACGGCCCAGGCGGATTACCTGGGCGCCCCGGCCCTGGCCGGCGCCGCGACCGCGTTGCTCCGGCCGGCAGGCGGCGGCGATTTCTGCTTCCGCTTCATCAGCCAGAGCCTGCCCCCCGCCTACCGTCCGCTGACGACCTGGGGCTGGAACGCCGCCGAGCTCATCGTGCAGGACGTCGACGGTCTGGCCGCCCAGCTGGAGGGCTCGCCGTTTCGCATCGTCGGGCCGCCGGAGGACCTGTCCTTCTCCGACGCCATCCGGGCCATGCAGGTGATCGGTCCGGCCGAAGAGGTGCTGTATCTCACCATGGTCAAGGAAGCGCTGCCGGAGTTCGACCTGCCGCAGCCGGCGTGCCCGGTGGACCGGACCTTCATCGTCATCGTCGGCGGAACGGACATGCCGGCGATGCAGCGCTTCTACCGGGGCAGTTTCGGGGTTCCCGAAGCCCCGGTCATGGAGGCACGCATCTCGGTCCTCTCGCGGGCGCTCGAACTGCCGGCGGATACACTGCACCCGATCGCGGCGATGCCGCTGGCCGGGCAATCGCTGATCGAGGTCGACGACTACCCCGCGGCGACGACTCCCCGCGAATGCCCGCCGGGCGGCCTGCCCCCGGCCATCGCGATGGTGAGCTTCGCCGCCGACGACCTGCCCGGGGATCTCCCCGCGGCCCGCTTCGCCGCGCCGCCCTACCACGGCGCGCGGAGCGTCCTCACCACCGGTGCCGCCGGGGAACTGGTCGAACTCATCCGCACCTGAGTCCCTGCGCCGGAGGCTTCTGGACAGGGCCTCCACAGCGCAACGGCTGCCCGTCGGCGTCGCGCTGCAATGCACAATCGAGGCCGCATACACCGTATAATCGGGCACGGAAACAAGGAGCTGACCATGGATTTCTCACTGACCGAAGACCAGCAGATGATCCAGGCGGCGGCACGCGAGTTCGCACAGAACGAGATCGCGCCGGTCGCTGCCGCCTTCGACGAGAGCGGCAAGTTTCCCGAGGAGACCATCCGCAAGGCCGGCGAGCTCGGCTTCATGGGCATCGAAGTGCCCGAGGAGTACGGCGGCGCGGGCCTGGACGCTGTCGGCTACGTCTTGATGATGGAGGAGATCGCCGCAGCGGACGCGGCCCACAGCACCATCGTGTCGGTGAACAACTCTCTGTACTGCAACGGCATCCTGCTGTTCGGCAGCGAGGAGCAGAAGCAGGCCTTCGTGACGCCCGTGGCCTCCGGCGAGGCCATCGGCGCCTACGCCCTCACCGAGCCCCAGTCCGGCTCCGACGCCGGCAACATGCGCTCCCGGGCCGTGCTCTCGGACGACGGCAGCCACTACGTGATCAATGCCAAGAAGTCCTGGATCACCTCGGGGCCGGTCGCCCGTTACCTGGTGTTGTTCGCCATGACCGACCCGGACCAGGGCGCCGGCGGCGTCAGCGCGTTTCTCATCGACACGGAGAACGAGGGCTTCAGCCGCGGCAAGACGGAGCCCAAGCTCGGTATTCGCGCATCCGCCACCTGCGAGGTGGAGCTCACGGACTATCGCTGCCCGGTGGAAAACCGCCTCGGCGAGGAAGGCCAGGGCTTCCGTATCGCGATGACCGTGCTCGACGCCGGGCGCATCGGCATCGCCGCCCAGGCCGTCGGTATCGCCCGTGCCGCCTACGAGGCGGCGGTGGACTACAGCCGGGAACGCGAGGCGTTCGGCTCACCCATCGGCGGCTTTCAGATGATCCAGGCGAAGATCGCCGACATGAAGACGCGGCTCGAGGCCGCACGCCTGCTGACCCTGCGCGCGGCGTGGGCGAAGGGCGAGGCGAAGAGGACCGGCGCGCGCAACACGCTGAACGGCAGCATGGCCAAGCTATACGCCTCCGAGGCGGCGATGTACATCACCCACCAGGCCGTGCAGATCCACGGCGGCATGGGCTACAGCAAGGAGTTGCCGGTGGAGCGCTATTTCCGCGACGCGAAGATTACGGAAATCTACGAGGGCACCAGCGAGGTGCAGCGAATGGTCATCGCGCGGCAGGAGACAGGACTGCGCTGACGGCGCGGCGGCGCCTCGCTCAGAGTTCGTTCTCGGCGACGTAGACGACCAGGCCGTCCAGCTCGTCGGTGACCTCTATCTGGCAGGTGAGCCGGCTGGTGGGGCGCCGCTCGTAGGCGGCGTCCAGCATGCTGTCCTCCATGTCGTCCATGTCGGGCAGCTTGTCCAGCCACGCCTCGTCGATATACGCGTGGCAGGTGGCACAGGCGCAGGCGCCGCCGCACTCGGCAACGATGCCCTCGATGTCGTTGTCCATGGCACCTTCCATGACCGTGTAACCGGTATCCACTTCGACGTCGTGGCGCTCTCCGTCCGTGCTAACGTAGGTAATCCTGGGCATTATCCACTCTCACAAAAAAGGCGCGTCCGATGGCAACGCGCCGAATTCCACTGGGCTATGAGGGGACCGGCGCACGCCGGTCCCTGCTCGATTACTCGTTCTGGGCGATGGCCTGGCGCAGTTGCTCCAGCCGCTCGATTTCGCCGTCGATCACGCTGACCCACTGGCTGCCGAGCTTCTTGTAGTCATCGTCCCGCCGCACGACCATGAAGGTCTGGCGGGCATCCTGGTAGCGGTCCAGGTTGTACTGGCACATACCGATGGTGATGCGAACGTCGTTGGGTTCGCGCACGCCGCCCTTGTCGAGCGCCTGGCGTCCCGCCTGGATGCAGTCCTCGTAGCGGTCGAGGTTCAGGTAGGCTACCGCCAGCCGGGCGTTCAGCTCGCCGTCGTCGCTGAGCCGTGCCGCCTGCTGCAGCGCCGGCACCGCCTGCTGCGGCTCCTGGGCCAGCTGCCATGCCTGGGACAGCAGGCGGTAGTTCTTGCCGTTCTCCTCGATGTTGCCGTTCTCCATGCCCGCGGAAAGGACCTGGGCGGCCTTGTAGGGGATCTCGCCCTGCAGGTAGAGCTGGGCCAGAGTCACGAGTTCGCTCTCGGAGGACAATAGATCCTGAGTATAGGCGGCCTCGTAGGCGGCCAGCATATTCTGCTCCTCACCGAGCTCCGAATAAACGCCGGCGAGCGCGGTCCAGTAGCTCTTCTTCGGCCAGTTCGCCAGCAGGGTCTTCAGGATCTCCTTTACCTTGGGGAAGTCGTTCTGCTGGTAGTAGCCGTAGTACAGCAGATTCCACCACTCCTCCCGGACCTCGGTATCGCGTTCCCCGGCAACCTCGATGGCCTTCTCGATCTGGGGGATCATCAGATCGTACTGCTCCGTCTGGGCATACGACTGACCGAGCAGTACGTAGGCCTGGGGACCCGGGTTATTGGCAATCTGGAACCACTCCTTCAGCAGTTCGATGGTCTTCGGGAACCGCTCCTGCACCGCATACAGCTGCGCGAGCGTATATAGCGTCTGGGTACGCAACTGGGGTTCCAGATCCGGGATGGAGAGCAGCCGTTCGTAGGACTCCACGGCCTTCGCAGTGTTGCCCTGATTGTAGTAGATGAAGCCGTAGAAGTTCAGCATGTTGGCGCGCTCGTAGTCGCTCAGCCCCTCGTCGCGGGCCAGCGAGTCGAGCACGCGGATGGCCTCACCAAACTGCTGGTTGTCGGCCAGTTCCTGGGCTTCGGTCAGCTTCTCGTAGACAGCCTTGCTGAGCGCCTCCGCCTTGCGCGTCTTCTGCTGGTCGCCCTCCTCTTCCTGGGCGACGGCGGGCGGAGCCAGCGGCACCAGGCAGACGGCGATCAGGGCCGCCAGCAGCCCCGTGCGAAGGTTGCGTGTGAACAATCTCGTCATCATCTGTTGATCCCGTTAGTGGCTGTCCAGGAAGCGCTCAGTCCTCCAGCTCGAAGCGGATACGCGTCTTCACGCCCGGCACCTCCACCGGCTGCCCGTCCACGACGCGGGGCTTGTACTTGAACTTCAGCACGGCCCTGATGGCCGCCCGGTTGAACAGGCTGCTCGTCGACTCGATCACCACGGGGTCCTTCACCGTGCCGGCGGTAGTCACCGTAAACTCAAGGTCCACGTAGCCCTCGATGCCACGGGAGAGCGCACGGCTCGGGTAGATGGGCGCCACCCGCACGATGGGCAGGTATTCCCCGTCCTGATAGGACAGCGCGCCAGGACCGGAGATGCTGACGTCGGTGGAGGTGGACGGCGGCCGCACGTTGACCGCGGGCGCATTCGGGTCGACGTCGTCCTGCGACGGCGGCGGCGTATCCGGCGGCGGCTGCTGCGGCTTAGGCGGTTTCTCCGGCTTGGGCTCCTCGACGTTCACGATCTCCTGTTTCTTCACGCGGACGAAGTCCAGGAAATAGCGTTTCTTCGGATCCGTGAGCGCGCTTTCGCCGGTGTCGATCAGGAACTGCATGAGAAACAGCAGTCCGAAGGTGACGGCGACGCCGCTGACGATGGAGATGACATAGCGAACGATCATACTCTAGCCTCCGTTCCGGCAACCGGAACCCCTGTCACTGGACGGGTGCCCGTGCTTGCATGCGCTGGCAAATCGCTCCGTCCTCAGTCCTCGTTGGCGGCGATGGATACGTTGTACACGCCCGCCTGCCGCGCCGCGTCCATGACCTCGACCAGCGTCTCGTTGTAGGACTTCTTGTCCGCCTGGATCACCACCGAGCCCTTCGGGTTCTCGGCGTGCAGCCGCTCGATGTTCGCCCGCACCGCGCGCGGGTCGACCCGCCGGCGGTCGATCCAGATCTCGTTGTTGTCGCTGATCGCGATCAGGATATTCGCGTTCTCCTTCCGCTCCGCGGTCGGCGCATCAGGCCGGTTCACGTCGATGCCGGCCTCCTTGATGAACGAGGCCGTCACGATGAAGAAGATCAGCATGATGAACACCACGTCGAGCATGGGTGTCAGGTTGATCTCGTTTTCTTCCTCTTCTGCGCCGCCCATGGCGCCAATCGGTCTGCGCATAATTCGGTCCTCTGGTGAACTCTAGTGATCCATGGTCAGCGAGTCTTCGAGCATGATGACCTCATGCTCGGCACGTCTCGATAGTATTGTGACAAGCAGGACGCCGGAAAGTGCGCCGACCATGCCCGCCATCGTGGGGATGGTGGCCTTCGAGACGCCGGCTGCCATCGATCGTACGTTGCCACTGCCGGCAAACGCCATGACCTCGAAGACCTCGATCATGCCCGTCACGGTGCCCAGCAGGCCGAGCAGCGGACACAGCGCCACCAGGGTCTTGATGAAGCCGAGCCCCTGGTTCGCCGCCATCGAAACTCGGGAGATCATCGCGTCCCGGATCTGATGGGCGTTCCAGGACTGGCGCTCCGGCCGGGCCTCCCAGTCTTCCAGCACCTGGCGGGACAGCGCCCGCAGATTGCCGCGGAAGAAGATCAGGCGCTCTACGATCAGCAGCCACATGACGAAGATCGTCACCGCGATCAGGTTCAGCACGGGCCCGCCGAGCTCCATGAAGTCCCGTACGGCGAGCAGTGCGTCTTCGAGCCAGACCATGTGCTGCCTCCCCTAGCTTGCCGACTTGTTTTCGGCTTCGGAGTGCTCGGCGATGATGCCCGCGCTCTGCTCCTGCAGGATGTTCAGGATCCGCTTGCTGCGGCCCTGCAGGAACGTGTGCAGTAGTACCATCGGGATGGCGACCACCAGGCCGAGCACGGTCGTGACCAGCGCCTGGGAGATACCGCCTGCCATGAGCTTCGGATCGCCGGCGCCGTAGAGCGTGATGACCTGGAAGGTTTTGATC
Organism: uncultured Woeseiaceae bacterium; assembly: GCA_964602525.1. Classification (GTDB taxonomy): domain Bacteria; phylum Pseudomonadota; class Gammaproteobacteria; order Steroidobacterales; family Woeseiaceae; genus Lentisalinibacter. The sequence continues at coordinate 3,043 of CAZRSA010000073.1, read as the reverse complement.
ATGCCCGTCACCGTACCGAGCAGGCCGGCCAGCGGCGCCACGACCGAGATCACCTTCACGAACAGCAGGCCGCGGCTGAGTTTCGGCGCCTCCTTGAGCACCGCCTCGCTCAGCTTCAGTTCCAGGGTCTCGGTGTCCACGTTCTTGTTGTCCTCGTAGGCGCCGAGCACGCGGCCGAGCGGGTTGTTGCTGTTCGGTTTATCCGACTTCAGCTGTGAGCTGACCTTGCGGTCGGCGATCACCAGGCTGAACAGCGACACCAGCGCGATCAGCAGGCCGAGGAGACCCAGGCCGATGATGCTGTAGCCGACGACACCGCCCTGGTCCACGCGCTCACGCAGCGTGGGACGGTCCACCAGCTGGGCCAGGATGCCGCCGCGGGTGGGGTCGAGACCGAAGGTCACCGGCCCCTGCTCGGCATCGAACAGTGCCGCCGTGGAATCCGTGTATCGCGCCTGCTCGGGCTGGCGCTGCAGCTCGACCACGTTGCCGGTCTCCGCCGTGTAGTTCAGGTAGTAACCGTCGCCCACGAGATTGAACGCACCCACGCGCACGATCGGGATGGTGGTCTCCTCGCCGTTCGCCCGGATGACGCTGCGCTCGAAAGTGACCACCTTGCCGCTCTCCGTCATCTGGCGCTGCATCTCGAACCAGAGCCGCTCGATGTCCTCGATGGACGCAAGGCGGGTGGTGCTCGCCATCGTGGCGCCGAGCTCGACCAGGAAGGCCTCGCGGTCCGGGTACTGGGCGCTGATCAGGGAGTTCTGGAATACGCTCTGGGTATCACCGGCCACCTGCTGCAGCACACCGAACAGTTCCTTCAGGGAGCCGAGGCGCTCATCGAGTTCCGCCGCTGCCGTGGCAAGCTTGCGGTTGTTCTCCTCGAACAGGGCCTCGAGCTGCTCGCCACGCTGTTCCAGCGAGGCGCGTTCGTTCCTCGCCTGGTTCAGCAGCGCCTGCTGCTCGGCCTGACGCCGGCGGAACTCCGCCAGCCGCTGCTCGTTCTCGCGCGCTTCCCGCGCCTGCCCCTGCTTCACCATGTCCAGGAGCTCGTCCAGCGAGGCTGCTTCCTGGGCCACGGCGCCGGTGCTGCCGAGCCCGAAGGCGAGCAGGCCGGTGGCGGCTATGGTTACGATCTTCTTCATGAGCCGGCCTCCTCTGGTGCGGGCACGGGCAGAAGCAGCAGCTCGGGCGCGATCAGCTCGTTGGCGACGCGCAGGCCCTTCTTGACCTCGTTACGATAATCGTCAGACATGTCCCAGGAGTTCGTCTCTTCGTTCCAGACGCCGGTCATGCTGCCGTCGGCGCTCTGGAACAGGAGAGCGACGCGGCCGATGCGCAGGAACTCCACCTCGCGTACGCCGCCGTCGATCTCGATGGTGTCCGTGTAGGCCTCGATGGTGCGGCCGTACTCGTTCTCGATCTGGAAGGCCTCCATGACCTTGCGGAACTTCTCCGCGACCGTCACGTTGGGCTCGTCCATCAGGTCCTGCAGCGTCTGAATGCGCCCGGTGCGCTCTTCCATCAGAAACGGGATATCCAGCTGCACGAACTGCTCCAGACCCTCGATCATGCGCTCCATCAGCGGGTAGATCTGGCGGTTGATCACGTTCGCCTTGTCCAGCGACTCGTTGATCTCGTCCAGCCGGGACTGCTGCTTCTCTGTCTGAGCCTCCATCAGCCGGTTGTAGATCTTCAGGCCGTCGATCTCCTTGGTGACCGCCTTGTAGTCGTCCACCAGGCTGCGTGTCTGCTGTACCACCCGGTCGATCCGTTGCTGAGCCTCGCGGTTCTGGGCGAGCCGCTGCTGCTCGGCGCGCAGAACGGAATCGACGGTCTGCGCGACAGCGACCCCGCCCCCGGCGATCAACGCTGTCGACACGATCGCTACGGCAAGATGCCGTGCTCCCGAATTCCACGGTTTCATGAACGCTCCTTGGTTAAGTCCGGACAACAATTCTAGTAATTATTCGTGACGGTTCTGTGTGGCCGTATGCGCTCGCTCACTCGCTCAAGCAAGCCGGCACCCGGCCGGCAACATCACGGCCCCGCCACCACCGGCCATACACCATACTACAGAAAGGGAGGAGTGCATAAACGCAGCAGAACCCTGCCGCAAGCGGCCCGCCCTGCTGATGCCTGCAGCACTCTCCCCTGCTGCCGTTGTATAGGCCGCCGGTCGCGAACCGGCATCCGCATCCCCGCCGCCGGCGCGAGCGGCCGGAGCCCACACGCGCCGGGCGTCCCGGCCTTACGGGGGGACACACTGGCGCGAAGGATAACATACGGTAACCGGCGTGCCAGTCCCGCTCCGGGACGCGGCGTCATGCACCCCGCAGGCTGCGCTGCCTGCCGAGTTCGAGCTTCGCCAGGCTGTTCCGATGCACTTCGTCGGGCCCGTCCGCCATGCGCAGCGTTCGCAGATTGGCCCAGCTGCGGGCCAGGCTGAAATCCTGGCAGACACCGCCGCCGCCGTGCACCTGGATGGCGCGGTCGAGCACGTTCAGCGCCATCGCAGGGGCCACGACCTTGATCATCGCGATCTCGGCCCGGGCTACCTTGTTGCCCACCTTGTCCATCATGTCGGCCGCCTTCAGCGTCAGGAGCCGGGCCTGATCGATCTCGATGCGGGAGTTCGCGATCGCCTCCCGGACCACGCCCTGGTTGGCCAGCGGACGGCCGAATGCGACCCGTTCGTCAGCCCGCCTGCACATGGCCTCGAGCGCCCGCTCGGCCGCGCCGATGCAGCGCATGCAGTGATGGATGCGGCCCGGGCCCAGCCGACCCTGGGCGATCTCGAAGCCGCGGCCCTCGCCCAGCAGCAGGTTCGAGACCGGCACGCGGACGTCCTCGAATGCCACCTCCGCGTGGCCGTGGGGCGCGTCGTCGTAGCCGTAGACGGTCAGCGGCCGCACGATGGTGACTCCCGGCGTGTCGCGGGGTACGAGAATCATCGACTGCTGGGAGTGGCGGTCTGCATCCGCGTTCGTCTTGCCCATGAAGATGAAGATCTCGCAGCGCGGGTCCATGGCGCCGGAGGTCC
>CAZRSA010000072.1:0-14135 GCA_964602525.1 uncultured Woeseiaceae bacterium | reverse complement strand
TATCTGGAAACGGGTGTTCGGCGCGTGGCGCAGATCGCCCTCCGGGAACAGGCGAGACGGCGGGACGAGTAGGGCCGGCGGGATCGGCGACCCTGTTGCCTATTCCGGGGCCGACCCGAGCGGCGATCATCTCGATCTGGCCCGCGAGAGCCTGCGCGAGTTGCTCGGCGACCGGCGCCTGCCCGGCGGCGTGCGCGAGGCGCTGGCCGACGACTACCGCCAGGTCCAGGCGATGCTGGACAAGCTCGAGCACGGCCACCTCCACATCGCGGCCTTCGGTCGGGTGAGCACCGGCAAGTCGTCGCTGCTGAATGCCCTTATCGGCGAGACCCGCTTCACCGTCAGTCCGCTGCACGGCGAGACCCGCGAGAGCGCCATGCATGCGCTCCGCGAGGAAGAGGCGGGCGGGGTATTCGTGATCGATACGCCCGGCATCGACGAGGCCGGCGGCGAGGAGCGAGAGGCGCTGGCGCGGGAAGTCGCCGCCCGCGCCGACCTTGTGATGTTCGTGGTCGACGGTGACATCACGGCGACGGAATTCGATGCCCTCAGCACGATGGTCCGGCTCGGCCGTCCCGTGGTGCTGGTGCTGAACAAGGCCGACCGTTACGACGACGCCGAGCGCGACGCGCTGCTGGCGGCACTGCGCACCCGCGTCGAGGGCCTGATCGATGCACGCAACGTCATCCCGGCGGCCGCGGATCCGGCGCCGCGTACGGTCGTCACCCGCAGCGGGGACGGCGCCGAGCGCGAGACCCGCCGTCGTCCGCCCGCGGATGTGGAGACGCTGCGGCTGCGGCTCTGGGACATCCTGGACCGGGAGGGCAAGACGCTGGCGGCCCTGAACGCCTCCATCTTCGCGGCCGATCTCACCGACAAGGTGGGCCGGCGCATCGTCGAGGCGCGCCGGCAGGTGGCCGAGCGGGTGGTGCGCACCTACTGCATCGCCAAGGGCGCCACCGTGGCGCTGAACCCGGTGCCGGTGGCCGATCTGTTCGCCGCCGCCTTCGTCGACGTCGGCATGGTGCTGCATCTCTCGCGCATCTACGACCTGCCCATCGCCCGCCGGGAGGCCGGCTCGCTGGTGCGGGTCATCATGACCGAGGCGGCGGCGCTGATGGGCACCGTCTGGGCCGTGCACTTCGTCTCCAGCGCGCTGAAGGTGGGTACCGGCGGGCTGTCCACGCTGGTCACCGCCGGCGCCCAGGGCGCGATTGCGTACTACAGCACCTACGTGGTCGGCCGGGTCGCCGATCAGTATCTCGCCCAGGGCAAGTCCTGGGGCGAGGGCGGGCCCAAGCGGGTGGTTGCCGAGATCCTGGCGAGCCTCGACCGGGACACGATCCTGCGCGAGGCCCGCGAGGAGATCCGCCAGCGGTTGCGGGCGGCGCAATGAGGCTCGCCGGGCGCCGGAGCGAGCCCGACGCGCTGGCGCGCAAACGCAGGGAGCGGATCCGTGCGATGGTTTGCTCCATCCCGCCGGGCTGTGTGGCGAGCTACGGCCAGATCGGCCGGCTGGTGGGGCTGCCCCGCGGCGCCCGGCTGGTGGGGCGGGTGATGGCGACGCTGCCGGCCGGCACAGACGTGCCCTGGCACCGGGTGGTGAACGCCGCCGGCCGAATCTCGCTGCCGGCCGGCAGCGAGGGCTATCGGCGCCAGCGCGACCGTCTGCGCGAGGAGGGCGTCACGGTCGTGCGCGGGCGCATCTCCATGGCCCGGTTCGGCTGGCAGCCGGATTTCGACGAACTCATCTGGAAGGCGGCGCCGGCCGCCGATGCGAGCAGGGAGGAAACCCAGTGACGAACGCTTACGCCGATCTCGACGTCATCTTCTCACACGGCCAGGAGAGCGGCCCCTGGGGTAGCAAGATCACCGCCATGGCGGCCATGGTGCGCGAGCTGGGCGCCGGCGCCGATTCCGTCGACTACCAGGGCATCGCCGATCCCACCCAGCGGGTGCAGAAGCTCGTGGGCGTGCTGGGCGGCATTGCCCGGCCCGATCGATCGACCGGACGATCGACAATACTGGTTGGCTCCAGCATGGGCGGTCACGTCGCCACCGCCGCAAGCGCTGTGCAGCCGGTGGACGGCGTCTTCGTGCTGGCACCCGCCTACTACATGCCGGGCTACGAGGAACTCACGCCGCCGCCGCCGGACTGCCCGCTGGAGATCGTGCACGGCTGGCGCGACGACGTGGTGCCGGTGGAGAACAGCATCCGTTTCGCGCGCGAGGCGCTGGCTTCGCTGCACGTGGTCGACGGCGATCACCGGCTCACGGAGAACATCGATACCATTAACGAATTGCTGCGCCTGTTCATCGGGCGCGTCATGGCGAACGGGGGAGCGTGAGATGCACAAGCTGATATTGACCGGCGCCTGCCTGGTGCTCGCCGCCTGCGGCGGCGCGGAGGAAGAACCAACCGGGCAGGCAGACGCCTACGAGGACCGCGAGACCGTCTTCGACCCGATGACCGATACCATCGATCGGGCGAAGGAGATCGAAGACATCGGCAAGGACCGCAAGAAGGCCATGGACGAGGCACTGGAGGAGGCCGGATCGCAGGGCGGGGACTGAGCATGCGCCATCGCACCCGTGAAGGCCGGCTGGCCTACGTCGGCCCGGCAGGTGAACGCGGTCGCGAGTATTTCGCCGTCACCGTGCATACCGACGGGCGACGCATCCTGCGCGCGCGCAGCGAGATCGACGAGGGCGAGGTGCTGCGCGACGTACTGTGCGCGGTCGACGCCGACTGGCGGCCGCTGGACGCATTCGTGCGCCTCACGGTGGAGGACCGCTTCGTCGGCACCGGCTGGTACGTGTTCGACGAGGACGGCGGCGCCTGCGAGTCGTTCAACGTCGAGGACGGCCGGCTCAGCCAGGTGCTCGATGCCGCTGCGCCGCTGCAGACCTTCGGCAGCCACGCCATCGCCAGCGACGCCTGGATGACCACCGCGTTCGACTTCTCCCGCGAGGGCGAGGACCAGTGGGTGGAGGGCAGCCTGATCAGTTCGCTGGCATTCAACGGTTCGACGGGCCCGCGGCTGCACCGCATCAGCTACGGCCTGCGTTACCGCGGCCGGGAGACGGTGGAGGTGCCGGCCGGCGCCATCGAGGCGCACCATTTCGAGTTCCTGTTCGGCGGCACGGTGGTCGAGTACCACCCGCCCTATCACGTTTGGACCACCGCCGACGACGACCGCCTGATCGTCAAGGCCCATGTGGGCGAGCCGAAGGACTATCTCTACCAGCTCGTGAGCCTGACCGGCTGACGGCCATGCTGCTGAACGCGCTCGCCGTCGCCCACATCGTCGTGCTCGGCTACTGGCTGGGCTCGGAGCTGGTCATCAACTCCACCTTCCGCTACGTCTCGCATGCGAAAGCGTTGCCATTCGCCGAGCGCGACCGGCTGCTGGATCACGTCATGGACGTGGATCAGCACGTGCGCTATGCGCTGATCCTGCAGGCCGGCCTGGGCACGGTGCTGGCGGCGCGCTACGGCTATCTGCCGGGCGGCACCGCACTCGCCGCCGCCGCCGGGCTCTTCGCCGCCGGCTGGCTGGCGCTGGTGGAGCTCACTCATCGGCGGCGCAAGACCAGCGCCGGCACCCTCCTGGCACTGGCCGACCACGCCCTGCGGCACGCCGTGATGCTCGCGCTGCTCGTTGCCGGCGCGCTGTCGCTGACCGGACTCCTCGGCGCACCGCACTGGCTCGCCTGGAAGATGATCCTCTACGCCGGCGTCATCGTCTGCGGTGTCGGCATCCGGCTGGCGCTGGTCCGGTATTTCGCGGTGTGGCAGGAGATCGGCGCGCACGGCAGCGACCAGGCGCTGGAAGACCGGCTGCGGCGGGGCTACCGGCGGGCGACCACCATTCTCGTCGTCCTCTGGGTGCTCATCGCCGGGATCACCGTGCTCAGCGTCCTGCAGCCCGCGTAGCGAAGACCGGTCCGCCCCGATCTAGGCGGCGAGTTTCTGCACGATCTTCGCCACGTGCTCGCCCTGGAAGCGGGCGATCGTGAGTTCCTTCTCCGATGGCATGCGGCTGCCGTCCGCGTCCGCCATCGTCGCTGCGCCGTAAGCGCTGCCGCCCATCACCTCGTCCATCGTCGTCAGCGCATCGCAGGTGTAGGGCACGCCCACCACGACCATGCCGTGGTGGAGCAGCGTGTTGTGAAACGACGTGATGGTCGTCTCCTGGCCGCCGTGCTGCGAGGCGGTGGAGGTGAAGACGCTGCCGACCTTGCCGACCAGCTTGCCGTTCATCCACAGGGCGCCGGTCTGGTCCAGGAAATTGCGCATCTGTGCGCACATGTTGCCGAAGCGGGTCGGGGTGCCGAAGATGACGGCGTCGTAGTCGGCCAGTTCGCCGGGTTCGGCCACCGGCGCCTCCTGGTCCGTCTTGGCGGCGGATTCCTCGAGCACCTTCTCGGGTACGAGTTCCGGCACCTGCTTCAGCGTGACCTTCGTGCCCTCGACGCCGGCAGCGCCTTCGGCAGCCGCCTTGGCCATGGTCTCGGTGTGGCCGTACATGCTGTAGTAGAGAACGAGTATCCGCGTCATATCGAGTCTCCTGCTGATTGATCCGGCGAACCTGGCCCCTGATGCTACCGGCAGTCCCTGCGCGAAGCACCAGTGGACGCCGTGCTACGCCGCCCTGACAATGGGGTCGGGTCAGTCTCGAGGATACCGTCATGGCAGGCACTCCGATCGCGCAGAACGTCGACGCCGTGCCGGTCGCCGCACTCGTCCCGTTCGTCCTGATCACCTTCGGCATCACCTGGGGCCTGTTCTGCCTGTTCATCTTCGCTCCCGATGCCGTGACGGCCGTGTTCGGCGAGATCAGCGGCCGCAACCCGCTGTTCTTCCTGGCGGTCTGGGCGCCCGGCATCGCCGCCTTCGTGCTCGTGTTGCGGCACGCCGGCCTGCGCGGGCTCGGCGGCTACCTGCGCCGGCTCGGGCTGTGGCGCTGTTCGCCCGCCTGGTACGCCTTCGTGATCCTCGGCATCCCGCTGTTGTTCGTTGCCGGCGCCGCACTGAAGGGCGACCTCGACGAGTGGTCCGGGTGGTCGGGGACGGCGGGCGCGCTGGTCATGGCGCTCCTCGTGATGCTGTTCCAGGGGCCCGTCGAGGAATTCGGCTGGCGCGGGCTCGCCCTGCCGCTGGCCCAGCGCCGGCTCGTCCCCTTCTGGGCCGGTCTCGCGGTGGGCATCGTGTGGGCCGTGTGGCACCTGCCGGCCTTCCTGCTGAGCGGCACGCCCCAGGGCGCGTGGTCGTTCATGCCCTTCTTTCTGGGTTCCGTGGGCGCCGCGCTCATCGTTACCGCGCTGTTCAACGCCTCACGCGGCAGCATCCTGCTGCCCCTGTTCTTCCACTTCTGGCTGAACAACCCGCTGTGGCCGGACGCCCAGCCGTGGGACATGTATCTCTTCTGCGCGGCGGCAGTGGTGGTGGTCTGGCTGAACCGGGAGGCGATGTTCAGCGGCCAGGGCGCCGCGATCGGCGTCGTCACGAACCGCTATGCCTAGCCCTGTGACTGGGATGAGACGACTGGACGCGGCCGCGCTCGGTCTCGCGGCCGCCATTGCCCTCACTCCCCAGGCCGGGGCCGATCCGGCGGCCGCCTTCCGGGACGCGCTGGAGGCGCTGCAGGCCGAACACGGATTCCCCGGCGCGACGGCCGCCTGTGCGCTGCCCGACGGCTCGGTGTCGAGCGCGGCGGCGGGACTCGCCGACGTGGAGGCCGGCGCACCGATGCGGCCGGACGACCGGATGCTGGCGGCCAGTATCGGCAAGACCTTCACGGGCGCCATGATGGTCGCGCTCTCGCGCGAGGGCAGACTCGCGCTTGACGACCCTCTGGCCGAGTGGCTGGGGGAGGAGCCCTGGTACGACCGGCTGCCCAACCACGACGCGATCACGCTGCGCCACCTGCTCCGGCATCGATCGGGCCTGCCCGACCACGTTTACGACGAGGCCTTCGGCGCGGAGTTCGCGCGGCGGCTCGCGACCGGCCGCTCGTTCACGCCGCGGGAACTGATCGGCTACGTCCTCGACGAGGAACCCCTGTCCCCGCCCGGCGAGGGGTTCGCGTACACGGATACGGGCTACGTCCTGCTCGGACTGGTCATCGAGAAGGCGACGGGCGAGAGCTACTACCACGGCGTCGCCCGGCGCTTCCTGGAGCCGATCAGTCTGGCACAGACCACGCCGTCGGATCGCCGCGACCTGGCCGGGCTGGTGCCCGGCCATCTGGCTGCCGACAACCTGCTCGGGCTGCCGGAAAAGACGCTCACGGAGGACGGTCTGCTGGTTTTCCACCCGGCACTCGAATGGACCGCCGGCGGTTTCGTCAGCAACTCCCGGGATCTGGCGCGCTGGGGCGCCGCGCTCTTCGGCGGCGAGGCGATGCCGCGAGACTACCTGCCGGTGCTGCTCGCCTCGGCGCCGATCGACCCGGCGCGGCCCGCCGCCCGTTACGGCCTCGGCATCGCGGTGTTCCGCGGCGGACGTTTCGGCGTCGTTTACGGCCACGCGGGCTGGATCCCCGGTTACACGTCCAGCCTGCGCCATTACGCCGATCACGGCGTGACGATCGCGTTCCAGGTGAACACCGATATCGGGTTCACCGAGCCCGGCAGCGAACTCATGGGAGAGATCGAGGCGCGGCTCGCGGAGGCGGTCCTCGGGCACTGACCCCGCTGCCGCCCGTTGTTGCCGCAATGCCGTCGCCCTAGACTGGTCCCATGAGCAAGACGACCATCGATGACGTCACGATAGAGATCGTCCGCGGCGACATCGCCGACCAGCCCGGCATGGACGCCGTCGTCAACGCGGCGAATGCGCAGCTGCAGACCGGGGGCGGCGTGGCCGGCGCCATCCACCACGCCGCAGGTCCCGGCCTTGCCGAGGAGGGTAGGAAGCACGCGCCCATCCGGCCCGGCGAGGCGGTGATGACGGGCGCCCACGACCTGCCGAACCGCTGCGTCATTCACTGCCTGGGGCCCGTCTACGGTCGCGACGAGCCGTCCGACGAACTGCTGGCCTCCTGTTATCGCGAGGCGCTCTCGCTGGCGGAGGAACATTCCCTCGGGTCCGTCGGTTTCCCGGCGCTCTCCACCGGGAATTTCGGTTTCCCGGCGGAACCGGCGGCGCGCATTGCGCTCGGCACGGTCCTGCAGGCGTTGCCGAAGCTCGCCGCCGTGCAGCACGTCCGGTTCGTGTTGTTCAGCGACTCGGGCGCGGCGCTGTACGAGGAGACCCTGCGGTCGCTGCAGGGAGGCTGAGTGGCGCCGAGCCTTGCTCCCGGCCCTGGCTCACCGCGTCCGCTGGGTACGGATCCTCGAGTCGGGATCGCAGAACGCCGCCATGCCGGTGAGACCCGGCGTGGCCGCGGTGATCAGCCTCAGCGGGATGCCCGCCAGGTAATCCCGATAGCGGCCCTTGTCCACGAAGCGTTCGGTGAAGCCCGAACGGCGGAACAGGCCCAGGTTCGCGGGGACGATACCGCCGGCGATGTAAACGCCGCTCAGGGCACCGAACACCAGCGCCACGTCCGAGGCGACGGTGCCCAGAAAATCGAAGAACAGGTTGAACGTGCGCATCGCCGCCTCGTCGCCGTTACGGGCGGCTTCGCTGACGTCTCGCGCCTTCGGCCGCCCGCCGCCGTGGATACCCTGATGCAGGCGGGCGATGCCCTCGCCGGACAGGATGCGCTCGGCGGAGCAGTGGCCCAGTTCGTCCCGCACCCGGCTGACGATCAGCATCTCCTCGTCGTTGACGGCGGGCAGGGTCATGTGTCCGCCCTCGCCGCTGACCGGGATGTAGCCGGCGTCGCTGATGACGAGACCGGCCACGCCCAGGCCGGTGCCGGGGCCGAGCACGGCCAGGCTGCGCCCGGGCAGGCCCGCGCCGCCGCCGATCTCCAGGCAGTCCTCGCCGCGCAGTGACGGCAGCGCGCAGGCGATGGCCTCGAAGTCGTTGATGACGTAGAGCTCCTCGAAACCGAAGCGCTCCGCCAGCCGGTCCTGCTCGAAGCACCAGTCGATGTTCAGCATGTCCACCCGGTTGCCGGTGATCGGCGCCGCGATGGCGAGGCCTGCGGCCCGTGGCGGTTCGCCCTGCAGGCGGCCCAGGTAGGCGTGCAGGAGGTCCTCGATGCCGTCATAGCGCTCGTTCCGCATCAGCTCGAGCTCTTCGATCTGGTCGTGGGGGCGGCCGCGCGTCCAGCAGCCCACCCGGCTGTTGGTGCCGCCGATATCGGCGATCAGCCAGCGTTCGGTAGCGGCGGTGCTCACTGGCGCTTCTTCCTCAGGTCGGCGACGAAGCGGGTGCGCCAGGCGGTGATGTCGTTGCGCCGCAGCGTCTCCAGCATCGCCGCATGGCGCTCGCGGCGTTCCTCCAGCGGCATGTGCAGTGAGCGGTTGATGCCGTCGGCCACGTCCTCGGTGTCGTAGGGGTTCACCAGCACCGCCTCGGTGAGTTCGTGCGCCGCGCCGGCGAGCTTGGACAGGACCAGCACGCCGGGGTCCTCGGCGTCCTGAGAGGCCAGATACTCCTTGGCCACCAGGTTCATGCCGTCGCGGATTGGCGTCACGAGCCCCACCCGTGCCGCCCGCAGCATGCCCATCAGCGTCGGACGGTCGAAGCCCTTGTTCAGATAGCGGATGGGTACCCAGTCCATGTCGGCGAAGCGGCCGTTGATCTGGCCTGCGGTGCGCTCGAGTTCGGCGCGGATCTCCTCGTAGGCGCGGATGCCGACGCGGGTGGGCGGCGCGATCTGCATGAAGACCAGGTTGCCCTGGTTGGAGGGGTAGCGCTCCAGCAGCCGCTCGTAGGCGAGGAAGCGGCGGCGCAGGCCCTTCGAGTAGTCCAGCCGGTCCACGCCGATCAGGAGTTCCCGCCCGCCCAGGCTGTCTCGCATGCGCCGCACGCTCTCGCGGTCCTTGTTGGTTTCCGACAGGCCGACGATGCCGTCCACGTCGATCCCGATGGGGTAGACGTCGGCGATGAGCGAGCCGCCGGGCACGTCGATGCGGTTGCCCTCGGCGAGCTCGCCGCCGATGACCGGGTGGGTCATCGCCTCCCGGAACGAGGCCAGGTCGCGCTCGGTCTGGAAGCCCACCACGTCGTAGGCGGACAGCGAGCGCAGCAGGTACTCGTGATCCGGGAGCGCCTGCAGGATGTCGTAGCCGGGGAACGGCACGTGCAGGAAGAAGCCGATGGGCTGGTCGACGCCCGCGTTCCTGAGCTCGGCCGCCAGCGGGATCAGGTGGTAGTCGTGCACCCAGATGATGTCGTCGGCTTCGAGCAGCGGCTTCAGCTTGCGCGCGAACAATGCGTTCACCCGCAGGTAGGCCTCGAATTCGCGCCGGTCGTAGAGCATGTAGCTCAGGAGGTAGTGGAACAGCGGCCACAGCACCCGGTTGCTGAAGCCGTTGTAATAGAGTTCGTACTCCCGCTCGTTCAGGTCGATGGTGGAGAAGGAGATATTGCCGCGGGTGACGTGCTGGGGGTCGTGGCTGTCGCTGGCGGTGAGCTTGCCGTCCCAGCCGAACCACATGCCACCTTCGTCCTCCAGCGCCGCCAGTACACCCACGGCCAGGCCGCCCGCCGCGGGCCGGTTGGGATTGGGCATCGCCACCCGGTTGGAGACGGTGATCAGACGTCCGTTGCCGCTCATTGGCTGCTCCTTGCGCTAGATGGCCTCGGCCCAGCTCTTGCTGAGCCGCATGGCACCGTCGATGATACCGGCCATGCTGTAGGTCTGCGGGAAGTTGCCCCACAGCGAATTGTCCCGCGGGTCGATATCTTCGGAGAGCATCCCGAGGGGGTTCCTGCAGCTCAGCATGTGCTCGTAGAGCTCCCGCGCTTCTGTCTGCCGTCCGATGGATGCCAGTGCATCGATGTACCAGAAGGTACAGATATTGAAGGCGTTCTCCGGCTCGCCGAAGTCGTCGGCGGCGGCGTAGCGGAAGACGTGATGGCCGCGCCTGAGCTGCTTCTCGATGGCGTTCACGGTGCCGATGAAGCGCGGGTCGTCGGCCTGCAGGAAGCCGAGGTAATGCATCATCAGCAGGCTCGCGTCCATCTCCGGGCGGCCGAAGCTCTCGGTGAAGGCCTGTTGTTTCTCGTCCCAGGCCTGCTCGCAGATCACCTTGTGGATGTGCCCGGCCTGGCGGCCCCAGTAGGCCGCGCGGTCGGCAAGGCCGAGGCGCGTGGCGATGCGCGCCAGCCGGTCGCAGGCCGCCCAGCACATGAGCGAGGAGAAGGTGTGCACCCGCTTCCTGCCGCGGTACTCCCACAGTCCGGCGTCGGGCTGATCGTACAACCGTACAGCGACTGCACCAAGTTGCTCGAGCAGATGGAACTCGGCCATGCCGCCGGGATGGGTCAGGCGCTGGTCGAAGAACATCTGGGTGGAGGAGAGGACGACGGCACCGTAGACGTCGTGCTGGTTCTGCTCGTAGGCCTGGTTGCCCAGCCGTACCGGTCCCATGCCCCGGTAACCCGACAGCGACTCCACCACGCTCTCGGTGAGGTCGGCGCGGCCGCTGATGGCGTAGACGGGTTGCAGCTCCTTAAGGCCGGCCTCGGTGGAGACGTCGATGATGTAGCGCAGATACTCCTCCATGGTCTTGGTGGCGCCGAGGCGGTTCAGCACGTTCACCACGAAGTAGCTGTCGCGCAGCCAGCAGTAGCGGTAGTCCCAGTTGCGTCCGCTGCCGGCGGCCTCCGGGATGGAGGTGGTCATGGCCGCGATCACCGCGCCCGTATCCTCGAAGGTGCAGAGCTTCAGGGTGATTGCCGCGCGGATCACCGCCTCCTGCCACTCGAACGGGATGGCCAGCCCCCGTGACCAGCCGCGCCAGAACCGCTCGGTGGCCTCCAGGTGATTGCTGTAGGTGTCCGAAACCGCCTCCGGAATGGACTCGTCGGGGCCGAGGATGAGGTGCACCGGGCGGTCGAGCACGAAGCTCGACTGGTCGAGCACGCGGGTGATGGAGACATCGGTGGTGAGGCGCAGGCGCATGCCCGAGCCGAGGTAACGGATGTGGTTGCTGCCCCTGCGGGTCTTGCAGGCCTTGCGGCCGTAGTCCCGGGCCGGGTTCAGCCGGATGCGGATACGCGGGCTGCCGGCGACGGGCTCGACCGCGCGTATCAGCATCATTGGCCGGAACATGCGTCCCATGTAGGGATAACGCGGCGCGAAGTCGGTAATGACGATGGCGCCCCCGTGGCGGTCGTAGAGCGTGGTTCGCAGTATCGGCGTGTTCGCCAGATACTCCTGCTCGGCACGCTCGAAATCCTGCAGCTCGATCTCGTAGTAGCCCGGGCGCTCGCGGTCCTCTTCGCTGCGCAGCAGCCGGCAGAAAACCGGATCGCCGTCGAACTGGGGCAGGCAGCCCCAGACCATCACTCCGCGGCTGTCGACCAGCGAGGCGATCTGGCAGTTGCCGATGACCCCGAGATTCAGATCCGTCATGCACGACCCCTTTGTGTCGTCGTCTTCGATGATCGTTGGGATTCCGACGATTCCGATGATCCCGATGATGATGGCCGGGCGCGCAGGGTCAAGAGTCCGCCAGCTCCGCAAGCCATCCGTAGACGGCCTCGACATCCGGCAGCGACCAGCGTGCCAGCGTGCCCGTCTCGCGGGCCCGCTCGCGGACGTGGATGGAGTGGCCGCCGAGTTCGTTCACGACCGAGAAGCCGGCCTCGTCCGTGATGTCGTCGCCGATGAACACGGGCAGTCGGCTGGCGAAGGGCTCGACGGTCATGAAGTCCTCGATCGCCTTGCCCTTGCTGCGGCCGGCGGGCATGAGTTCGCACACCATCTTGCCTTCCATCAGGCGGAAGGCGGGCCCGAGTTCCTCGCCGAGGGCGTGCATGGTCTCCAGCACCGCCTCGCCGGCGGCCGGCGCGCGGCGATAATGCAGTGCCACGCCCTGGGGCTTGTGCTCCAGCAAAACGCCGGGCCGCCCGGCAACGAAGGTCTGCAGCCGGTCCATGATTGCGTCGGGCAGCCGGGCGCCCTCGCGAAACTCCACCTCGTCCCCGGGATGCTTGCGAAGCTCCAGGCCGTGTGCACCCGCGGCGGGCAGCACCAGCGGGTGGAACACCCGGTCGATGTCCTGCACCGGGCGGCCGCTGATCAGCGCCAGCGCCCCGTGCAGGCGTTCGATCAGCCGCGAGAGCAGCGCGTTGAGCTCGGCCGTGGAGGCCACCTCCGACGGGTCGTCGCGGAAGCCGAGCAGCGTCCCGTCGACGTCCAGGAACAGCGCCCAGCGGCGGGGGTCGCCCAACGGCGGGGCAGGTTTCAGGTTCTTAGCTGTGGTTGTCACGGCGATGGAGCATTGCGCACCGCGGCCCGGTTTGCAAACACCCCCGCAGCGTGCATTCGGTAGAATTCGTGGCATGATCGCCCCGAGATTCCTGCGTCAGCCCTGGATCTGGCTGCTTGCGCGCATCAGCCGGCTGTGGATAAGGCCGGCCGTATTGCCCGACGAGCCCGGCGAGCTGATTGCGCCGGCCGGTACCCGGATCTGCTACGTCCTCGAATACGGAGGACTGGCCGACCGGCTGGCGCTGGAGCAGGCCTGCGAACGCCACGGCCTGCCGCTGGCCGGGGACGGCCTGGTCTTCGCGGGCCAGGAGGAATCCACGGCGCTGATCGTGCTGCGCAGCCCGCGCGGGTTGCTCTTCCGCCGGCGGCGCAAGCAGATACCCGCCCGGCTCGAGCGGCTGGTGGCCGCGGCGCTCGGCGGCGGCGAGGACGAGCTGCTGCTGGTTCCCGTGGCCGTGTACTGGGGACGCGCGCCGGAGAAGGAACGCTCCTGGTTCAAGGTGCTGTTCAGCGAGCAATGGGACATCGCCGGGCGCACGCGGAAGTTCCTGACCACCTTGCTCTACGGCCGTGCCACTCTGGTGCATTTCAGCGATCCCCTCGCCGTGCGCCGCATCGCCACCGACGGGGTCGGCGCCCGGCTCGCTGCGCGAAAGATCTCCCGCATCCTGCGCGTGCATTTCCGCCAGCGCCGCGTCGCCACGCTGGGGCCCGACCTCTCCCATCGCCGCACGCTGGTGAACGGGGTGGTGCGCAGCGCCAGCGTCCGTGCAGTGATCAGCCAGGAGGCGCGTGGCGACGGCCGCAAGCGCGAGCGCCTGCGCCGCAAGGCGCGGGACTATGCCCGCGAGATCGCCGCCGACATGTCCTATCCCATGGTGCGCTTCCTGGACAAGGTACTCACCTGGGCCTGGCATCAGCTCTACGACGGCATCCGGCTGAGCGGCATCGAGCGGGTGCAGTCCGTGGCCGAGGGGCGGGAACTCGTCTACGTGCCCTGCCACCGCAGCCACATGGACTACATCCTGCTCTCCTACGTGCTCTACCACCAGGGCCTGTCGCTGCCCCACGTGGCAGCCGGCGTGAATCTCAACCTGCCCGTGGTGGGCTCCATCCTGCGCCGCGGCGGCGGCTTCTTCCTGCGCCGCAGTTTCCGCGGCAACCGCCTGTATGCCGCGGTGTTCTACGCCTATCTGCGGGCGCTGATCACCCGCGGTTTCAGCATCGAGTATTTCGTGGAGGGCGGCCGCAGCCGCACCGGGCGGCTGCTGAGGCCCAAGGGCGGCATGCTGGTGATGACGGTGGAGGCGTTCCTGCAGGACCCGCGGCGGCCGGTGGTCTTCGTGCCCGTGTACTTCGGCTACGAGAAGCTGGTGGAGGGCAAGGCCTTCATCAGCGAGCTCTCCGGCGAGCAGAAGAAGAAGGAGACCGTCGTCGGCGCGGTCCGCTCGCTGCGGACTCTGCGCGATTACTTCGGCGAGGTCTACGTCAACGTCGGTGAGCCGCTGGAGCTCACCGCGCTCCTCGATCAGCATCGCCCCGGCTGGCGGCAAGAGGAACTCGTCGAGGGGGAACGGCCGCCCTGGCTGTCCGAGGTGGTGGGCGATCTCGAGCGCCGCATCATGTGGCGGATCAACGCCGCAGCCGCCGTCACGCCGATCAGCCTGCTCGCCCTCACCCTGCTGGCCACCCCCCGCCAGACCATGGCGGAATCCACGCTGCACCGGCAGCTCACACTGCTGCTCGACCTGCTGCGCCGCTTCCCCTACAGCGACAGCGTGACGGTCACCG
>CAZRSA010000071.1:0-14178 GCA_964602525.1 uncultured Woeseiaceae bacterium | reverse complement strand
ACGGCAAGAAGACCGGCGCGACGCCGGACGGCCGCAAGGCCGGAGAGCCGTTCGCACCGGGCGCCAACCCGATGCACGGCCGCGACCGGATGGGCGCCATCGCCTCCATCTCTTCCGTCGCCAGACTGCCCTACGAGCACGCCCTGGACGGTATCTCCTACACCTTCTCCATCGTGCCCGGCGCACTCGGCCGCCAGCGCGAAGACCGTATCGCCAACCTGAAGACGATCCTCGGCAAGTTCACCGACGACGGCGGCCACCACATCAACGTGAACGTCTTCGACCGGGCGACGCTGCGCGACGCCATGGAGCATCCCGAGAAATACCCCCAGCTGACCGTGCGCGTCTCCGGTTACGCCGTCAATTTCATCAAGCTGACCCGCGAGCAGCAGGAGGAGGTGCTGCGGCGCACCTTCTCCGAGAGCATCGGTCCTGCCTGAGGCCGCGATGGCGTCGACACCGTCCCGGAAGCCGAGGCGGGAACGCCCGGCCGCGCTGCCCGGCATCACCCGGCTCGCGAGTCACCGCTACGACCTGCAGTCGCATTCGCTGGAGACGGATGCCGCGGCGGCGCTGGACCCGGCGCTCCGCCGGACTCACTCCGGCTATATCCACTCCGTCGAGACGGCCGGGACTCTGGACGGACCCGGCATCCGTTCCGTCATCTTCCTGTCGGGCTGTCA
This sequence comes from uncultured Woeseiaceae bacterium, assembly GCA_964602525.1. Lineage (GTDB taxonomy): Bacteria > Pseudomonadota > Gammaproteobacteria > Steroidobacterales > Woeseiaceae > Lentisalinibacter. The sequence goes on along the minus strand of CAZRSA010000071.1, from coordinate 13,495 downwards.
CTTCCGCTGCCTCTACTGCCACAACCCCGATACCTGGAGCCTGCGACACGGCATCCGCGTGACGGTCGACGATCTCATGGAGCTGATCGAGCGCTATGCGGACTTCCTGATCCGGTACCGGGGCGGCGTCACCCTCTCCGGCGGCGAGGTCCTGGTGCAGTACGCGTTCGTCTCCAATCTGGTTCGACGGATGAAGGAGCGCGGGCTGCACGTTGCGCTGGATACCAACGGGTTTGCGGGCGCGAGAGTCACCCGCCAGCTGATGGAAGACGTCGACTTGTGGCTACTCGACCTGAAGTGCTTCGACAGCGAGCGCCACCAGACGCTGACCGGGCGGCCGAACGAGCCCGTGCTCCAGTTCGCGCAGCGACTCGCGCGGGAAGGCGCGCGCGTCTGGGCGCGCTTCGTACTCGTCCCCGGCGTCACGGATGACTTCGGGGATATCGAGCATCTCGCCGATTTTCTGGTCTCGCTGGGGAACGTGGAACGCGTCGAGGTGCTCCGTTTCCACCAGATGGGCGCCTACAAATGGAACGAGCTCGGCTTGGACTACAAGCTCGCTGAGACCGGTGTGCCGGACGAGGCACTGGTGGACCGGGTCTGTCACCAGTTCGCCGGCCGGGGTCTGCGGGTCAGCTGAACGCCGCCGGAACGCCGCTCAGAACTTGTGCGGTCTGAGGATCTCCACCTCCTCCAGGTAGGTGATGCCGGAGTAGTTGTCGAAGAAGCGCTCGGCCACCTCCTCGGCGATGCGGTTCGCCGCCTCCCGGTCACCGGTGATCACCTCGATCTTCACGTTACCGAACTCGTCCACCACCGACGCGCGGCTGGCCGACCGGACGCCCCGGCTGCCCTTGCCTCCGGCGGCCACCACCGTGTAGCCCTTCGCCCCGGTGGACTCGATCAGCCGGGCCACCGGCTCCAGGATGAGCTTCTCGGTGATGATCACGACCTTGGTCGCCTTGTAATGCTCCATTGCTCGCTCCTTCCCGCGCGGGTGCGCGGTCATTATCGCTCGCCGCAGGCCGGTTCGGGCATCGTCACAGCCCGAACACGGCCTCGGCCAGCGCGATGTACAAGGGGATGCCGACGGCGATAGCCACCGGGGTGCCCACGCTGGTCGAGGAACCGATGTACGAGGACGGATTCGCCGACGGGATGGCCGCACGCAGCGTGGGCGGCCCGGAGATGTCGGAACTCGAGCCGGCCATCACCGCGAGAAGGATCACTCCGCCCGGGCTGAAGCCGGTCGCGAGATGCGCGACGTAGCCCAGTCCGAAGGCGATCAGTCCATGGGCCAGCGGCGCGACCGCGCCGTAGACGGCGTACCAGTGCGCCACGCTGCGCAACTCGTTCAGGCGCGTCCACGCCTCCATCCCCATGGTCAGCATCAGGATGGACAGGAAGCCGCGGAACAGCGGGTCGTAGAAGCCCTCGTAGACCAGCTGCGGGCGGGTCAGCAGCCCCAGCGCCAGGCCGAGCAGCAGGGCCGAGAGCGCCGAGCCCCGTAGGCTGTCCGCGATGACGGACCGTATCCGTACCTCTTCGCGCGCGCCGCCCTTGCGCCCGGCCAGGTAGACGTTGGCCAGCACGATAGCCACGATCAGCGCCGGTATGTCCATGAACGGGTACAGGGCCGGCACCCAGGCCTCGTAGAAGACCTCCTGCTCCTCCAGCATCACCATCGCGGCGGCCAGCGTGGAGGCGCTAACCGCCCCGAACAAACCGGCCGTGGCGATGCCGTCCTCGGTTCTCACGCCCGGCAGCGCGGCCAGCGTGTAGCGTCCGACGATGACGACGGCACAGCCCACTACCACGGCGATGAGTGCCGGCAGTAGCATCTCGCTCAGCCGTGCCTCACGAATCTCCATGCCGCCCTCGAGCCCGATGCGCATCAGCAGCATGTAGACGCAGAATTTATAGACGGCGTCGGGGATCTGCAGCTTGCTGCCGCTGGCGGCGAGGACCATGCCCCCGATCAGGAAGGCCAGCGCCGGCGACTGGAACTGGGTAAGCAGGCGGCTGAAAAATTCGACGACGAGTTCCATGGGTCTTCTCCGGCCAAGCGGTTCGACAATCGGTCCGACAATCGGTCAGACAATCGGTCAGACAATCGGTCGGAGCCGCATCTTGCGCACGGATCAAACTTCCGTAAAATAGATTTAATAGCTACATCCGTTCTATTTATGAGAACAGAGACCCTCAGACGGCTGAACTTCCGTCACCTGCACTATTTCTGGACGGTCGCGAAGGAGGAACACCTGACGCGGGCGGCGGAACGGTTGCACGTGTCCCAGTCCGCCATCTCCTCGCAGATCCGCCAGCTCGAGGAGGAGCTGGGCCACGAGCTGTTCGTTCGCGACGGACGCAAGCTGCGTCTGACGGAGGTCGGCAGTCTCGTGCTCGGCTACGCGGAGGGCATCTTCAACCTGGGAGCGGAGCTGCTGGAGACGGTGCGCGGCGGCGACGGCCAGGAGATGGCGGAGCTGCGCGTGGGCGCAGTCGCCACACTGTCACGCAACTTCCAGCAGAACCTGCTGCGCCCGGTGATCGGCGACGAGGACCTGCACCTGATCATCGAGTCGGCCAGCCTGGAGGAACTGATCGGACGGCTGCGGGTGCACAAGCTCGATCTGATCCTGGCGAACCGGCCGGTGACCAGCGACGACCAACTGCCGCTCGCCTGCCGGCGCATCGCCCGCCAGACGGTCTGCCTGGTGGGGCCGCCCCGACCGGGGCGCCGCCGCTTCCGCTTCCCGGAGGACCTCGCCCGCACCGCCCTGCTCCTGCCGGGCCACAGCAGCGAAATCCGCAGCCAGTTCGACCTGCTGTGCCAGGAGCGGGGGCTCGCACCGAAGATATCGGCGGAGGTGGACGACATGGCCATGCTGCGGCTGCTGGCCAGGGATTCGGGCAGCGTGGCCCTGGTGCCGGAGGTGGTGGTGCAGGACGAGCTGGAGCAGGGTGTTCTGCGAAAATACTGCGAGGTTCCCGACGTTCACGAGAACTTCTATGCCATCACGGCCCGGCGCCACTTCCGTTCGGCGGCGCTGAAAGCCGTGCTGCAGGGTGCGTAAGGCCGCCGGCGCGCTGCCGGTGATGACAGCCCCTGACAGGCGCCGATGCGGCGCCCGCCCCGGATTGCCTCAGATACGCGCTCTCAGCAGCGAACTCAGCGAATAGTTCACGCCCTTGCTGACGATCACGCTGAGCGCCACACGGCCGATCTCCGATACCAGCGGCGTCGTCGCGGCGGCGGCCGCCGCCGCCGGCTTCGCGACCCGCGTGACGGACGGCTGCGTGATGCTGCTGGCGGTGACCGCACAGTGCTCGCCGATGAACGACATGATGTCGTCGGCATCGGCCATGCCCGCATCGTAGAAGATGGTGACGCTGGCGGCCTTCTCGTTCAGCCGCACATCCCGAACCCCTTCGCGCGTCCTCAGTTCGCGCAGGAGCCGGCTGCGCTCCTGAGAGGCGTGGCGGAACAGCCGTGCCCGCAGGCGAAGACGGCCGGGAACGTGGTGCAGATACTCAGTCATGGGCCCGCTCCAATCAATGGAAATTCTGCCGCCGGAGGACGCCCCAATCACGCCGGTGCGTCCTCCATGATTGACACTCTAATGCGAATCATTACTATTTGCAATTCGCGCAGCGCAACAAAATGAAGAGGCCCGGATAAACGTGATAGCCAGCACCGTCCCCGGCCGCATCCGGATCCGCTCCGGACGGCTCAAGTCCCGCCGGATCGCCACCGCCGTGCGCGAGGCGGCCACGGCCCTCGACGGCGTCAACAGCGCCAGGGTGAACACCGCCGCAGGCAGCCTGGTGGTGACCTATGACGCGGCGGTGGAAGACGGCGAGGCACTGGAGAAGAAGCTGGAGGATGTGTGTCTGACGGCCGGCCGTGACGCGGTGCCGGTACGCCGTGACCTCCAGGCCCAGCTGAACCGGGTCACCAAGGTCGGGATGATCACCACCCTGGGCACGTCGCTGGCCTACGGCTATGCCGGGAAGAAGAAGCCGCACATCGCCTTCGGCTCCGCCTTCCTGATATTCGCCGGTCTGCACATGCTGCGCTACCGGGCGAGGCTGCTCCGTTAGTCTGGCCTCTAGTATGGCCTGCAGTCTGGCCTGTAGTCCGATCGCTACTCGCCAGTCGTCCGCCCGGTGCCGGCCGCCAGCACCGAGCCGGCGGGCGCGCCTGCTCGCTAGCTCTGGCCGGCCCCGGATTCGCCTGTCGAAGCCGCGCTCTTCTTCTTCGCGCTCTTCTTCGCGCTCTTCTTCGCGGCCTTCTTCCCGGCCGTCTTCTTCTTCGCCGTCTTGCCCGCCGTCTTCTTCTTCGTCTTCTTCTTCGGGCTCGCCTTCTTTGCCGGCGCCTTCTTCGCCGGCGTCCGCGGCGCCTCCGCGGCGCCGCTCTTGCCGCCCGCGACCCGGCCCACACGGTCCCGGATGTCGTCCAGGCCGTGTGAGACCCTGTCGCCCATCTCGCCGGCGGTCTCCCTGACCTTGCCGGACAACTCGCTCGCCGACTCGCCTATCTCGCGGCGCAACTTCTTGTCTCGGGCGAAATAGGCGGTCAGCCCGCCGATGACCGCGCCCGCTACGAACGGAACCAGATGTATAGCCATGATCAGACAACCTCCGCTTCTGCTTCTTCGTCTCTCTCTTCGATGGAACTCTTCGCCCGGGTCAACCCGGCGGCGTCGCCGCCCTCACCACCGATGCCCCTGAGGGCGTTGAGCAGCAGACCCACGGTGGTTCCGTTGTGCAGTATGGCCGCAGTCACGGGCGACAGACGGCCCATGGCCGCACCGATCATGACCCCGGTGTTGATGCCGATCGCGGCACGGTAGTTGCGGGCGATCAGGCGCATGGTGCGCTGGGAGACGTCCACCGCCTCCACCAGCAGCCCGAGGCGGTCTTCCAGCAGGACCACATCCGCGGTGGCCCGGGCCAGCTCGGCGCCGCGGGACATGGCCACGCCGACGTCGGCGGCAACCATGGCCGGGCCGTCGTTCACGCCGTCCCCCACGAACGCGATCCTGCGGCCCTCCGCCCGGAGCTGGGCGAGCACGCCGGCCTTGTCCTCGGGCACCTGTTCGGCGAAGACTTCGTCGATGCCGACCTGCCGGGCCAGCGCCTCTGCCCTCGTGCGGCGGTCGCCGGTCAGCATGACGAAGTGCTCGATGCCGAGTTCTCTCAGCGCGTCGATGACGCCGGCGGCATCTTCGCGCAGGGTGTCACGCAGCGCGATGAGACCGATGGCCTCGGCGTGCGTACCGATGTAGAGCAGTGTCTTGCCGTCGGCCTCCAGCGCCCGGATGCGACGCTCGAAGCGTGCGAAGCTGATGCCCTCGTGTTCCTCCAGGTAGTGGCGGCTGCCGATCAGCAGCGTATCCCCGTTGACCGGACAGCGCATGCCGTGGGCCACCAGATAGTCCACTTCGCCGTGATCGATGTGGTTCAGCCGCTCCTCCCGCGCCTTGCGCACGATGGCATCGGCAATCGGGTGGGTGGCGTGTTCCTCGATGGACGCCGTGACCGCCAGCAGCCGGTTGCGGGGCCAGCGCTCCTCGTCGAGGACGACCACGTCGCTCACCTCGAGGTCGCTGTGGGTCAGGGTGCCGGTCTTGTCGAACACCACCGTGTCGATGGCGGCCAGCTGCTCGATGGCCTCGCCGCCCTTCAGCAGCACACCGTCGGTCGCGGCCCGGTACATGCCCGAGCGGAACGCGAGCGGCGTACCCAGCTTCAGCGCGCAGGAGTAGTCCACCAGGAAGATGGACGCGAGCCGGCGCTCGTCCCGGGTGAGGAGATAGATCAGGCCGCCGGTGCCGAGGGTGAGTTTCACGCGCCGGTCGGCCAGCCGCTCCGCCATGCGCTGGGTCTCCGAGCTCTGGTCCAGGGAGTCGTCGATGAACCGGGCGATGCGCGCCGTCGTCGTCTCGGCGCCGACGTGCCGGGCCTCGATGCGCAGCCGGCCGTCCTCGATGACGCTGCCGGCGATGACCCGGTCCATGATCTCCTTGCGCACCGGCACCGACTCGCCCGTTACCGCCGCCTGATTCACCAGCGCGGCACCGTCCAGCACCAGGCCGTCCACGGGTATCTTGTCGCCGGGGCCCACCCGCACCCGCTCGCCGGCCTCGATGGCGTCGTCCATGACCTCGACCAGGCCGCCGTCGCGCTCCACCCAGGCCGGTACCGGCTCGGGGCGGATCAGACGGCGCAGCATCCGGCTCGACTGCCGCTCGGTCCGGGATTCCAGGTAGCCGCCGAGGCGCATCAGGAAGTCCGTGACGTTGGCAGTGAGATACTCGCCGCGGGCGGCGGACAGCCCGACGGCGGCGGCATCCAGCACCTCGATCTTCAGCCCCCGGCTGAGCAACGTGTCGACCCCTTCCAGCAGGGTCTTGCCGATGTTCAGAAAGGTGACCAGCGCGCGCAGCGGCGGCGGCAGGAACGGCAGCGACAGTATCACCGCGCCGGTGACCAGTGCCGGCGCCAGTTCGGCCGGCGGCGTCGGCTCCGACTCGCCGGCGGGAAGGCGGTGGCGGTCGAGTTCGTTCAGCCGGACGATGATCTCGGTGCGGGTGGCCGGTGCGCCGTCGTACTCGAAGATCACCGAACGGGCGTGCCGATTCACCCGCACGTGGTCGACGCCGCGCACGGAGTCCAGCCAGGTCTCGAGCCAGGAGAAGTCGATCAGCGGGTCGCCGATCATCGGCAGACGGAAGCGCAGACGGTGCGGCGTCTCGTGCACGAGCCGCAGACCGTTGCGCGCGTGACCGACTCTGGGCGTCTCGGCGTCCATTGCTTACCCGGTGCTTACCAGACGCTTACCAGGAAGCAAGCCAGCCTAGCCCCCGTCGTGTGCCTGGGCCGCATGCAGCTCGGCCTCGGCGTCCCGGAAACGCTCTTTCATCTCCTCCACCCCGCCCTGCACCAGCGAGCGCACCCGCACGAGGCTGCGGATGGCAGCATGCTGGACGTTCTCGTTGCTGAGCAGATACACCGCCGCGGCACCGATAAGCGCGCCGCGGATGAAACGGGGATTGGTGAGAAGAGTACCCTGGGCGGGCGGCGGCGCGGCCGTCATGCCGGGTCCGGCGCCCCAGGCGGGATTGTAGGGATAGCCCCACTGCGGCCAGTAGGCGCCGGGCGGCGCCATGGCAGGCGCCTGCCACTGGCCCCAGGCCACGTGCGGAGGATAGCCACTATTCATCACTGCCGGCTCCCCGCTTGCCGTCCGCAAGCACGTACATCACTGCTGTGCCGGTTGCCAGGGCGGCCGCCAGAGAGACGACGGAGTTGCCGCCGCCGAGGGTGCGCCCGACCGCCGCCGCGGCCGCCGTTGCCAGACCTGCGTTGAGCCCGCCTCTGGCGGTATTCATGGCGGCCTGCTGCCAGCTCATACCGCCGCTGCGCATGCCGTGCAGACTGAGGGCGGCGGCGCCGGTCGCCCCGACGATGGCGCCGGTGCGCGCCGCATTGAACAGATAGCGGGCGTCGCCGCCCTGGTACATGGGTGCGTAGTAGCCCTGGTAGGGCTGCATCGGGTAGTGCTGGCTCATTCAGATTGCTCCTCTTTCTTCGTGGTCGATTTCGGCTTGCCGGGCCCCTCCTTCTCGCCCGCCTCCGCCGCCTCGCCGGCTTCGGCGGCGAATCCGCCGAGTCCGGTCTTCAGCGCGTCCGCCGTCCTGGCCGCACTGCCCAGCAGGGTCTCGCGCAGCGTCTCGTCCTTCAGCAGAAGCACCACCGCCGCCCCGACGATGGCGCCCTTCCAGAAATCGCCGTCGTCCAGGTTGAACAGTCCCTTCAGTGCTCCCAGGCCGCTCTGGTCGGCCATCTCGCCGAGCGCAGCGTTGAAATCCTGGGGATTGCCCTGGGGATTACCCCAGGGATTGCCCCAGGGATTGCCCCAGGGATTGCCCCAGGGATTGCCCCAGGGGTTCGCGCCCGGGTTCATGCCCGGAGCGCCCCAGGGGCCCGCATGCGGCGGCGGCCCGTAGCCCGGCGGGCCATAGGGGCCCTGCGGCCCGGCGCCGTGGAAAGGGGGCGGCATGGGGCCGTAAGCCCAGGGGTCCCAGCCGGGTCCCGGGCCCATGCCGCCGGGATGACCGGGACCGCCATGGTGCATACCGGCGCCGGGGCCGCCATGCCCGCCGTGAGGGCCGCCCGGGCCGGGACCGCCCTGGTCGCCTCCCGGCCCACCTGCCTGGCCACCCGGCCCGGACATCTGCGGACCGCCGGCTCCCTCACCGTGTTGGTGCTGCATGGAATGCTCCTCCTGTCATCAAAGGCTCGTGATCAAAGGCACAGAATCAAGCCGGTATCAGACCCGATTCGACCGTGCGGCGTCCAGCGCCGGCGCCAGCTCCGTCTCGGCGAGGCGCCTGAGGAGATCCACCGACTCCTCGTCCTCGCCGTGCAGCAGCGTCTGCCACCATTCGGGGCGGATCTTCTCGGGCTGGTAACTGATGACGGCCGACCCGGCCATGGCATTCACCCGTACATCGTCGATACCGCCGATCGCCGCGAGAACACGGTCGAGCAGATCGTCGTCCACGCCCTGCGCGGCCGTCACCGCTTCCGCGCCGATGCGCAGTCGGATACGGCCGGGTATGTGATGGGCGATGCGGATGTGTTTGCGCAGGCTCAGGAAAAGGGCGGGATCGGGTAATCCCTGGACTTCATCGGACATCTTCAATCATCTCGCACTTGTGGCGTCGGCCGGCACGGCGGCCGGGTCATGGCAGCGGCATTGGGATGCTCTTGTATCTATCGGGCTATTATCAACCTAAATACGAATAATTCGCAATCAGGGGCGCTCCACCGGAGATTGCGGTATTCCACCGGTGGGCGGAGTCGACGGTCCGTGGCATCCTGCCTCACCCTGACCCTGTGCGCCCGGTACCATTACGCCCATGGATCCCCTGCTGGCCAACAACGAAGCGCTCATCCGCGGCGGCTTCTTCCTGGGCGTCCTCGTCCTGCTGGCCGCCGCGGAGGGCCTCGCCCCGCGGCGCCGGCGGCAACTGCCCCGGCGTACCCGCTGGTTCTCGAACCTGGGCATCGTGTTCGTGAACACCCTGGTCCTGCGCCTCGCGTTTCCGCTGCTCGCCATCGGCGTCGCCCTGATCGCCGCGGAACGCGGTTGGGGCCTGCTGAATGCGCTCTCGGCACCCTGGTGGGTCGCCTGGCCGGTGGCGATACTCGTGCTGGACCTGGCCGTGTATCTGCAGCACGTCATGTTCCACGCCCTGCCCGCCCTGTGGCGGCTGCACCGCATGCATCACGCGGACCTGGACTTCGACGTCACCACCGGCCTGCGTTTCCATCCACTGGAGATCGTGATCTCCATGGTCTGGAAGATGGCGGTGATCGCGGCCCTGGGCGCACCGGCGGGCGCCGTGCTGCTGTTCGAGGTGCTGCTGAACGCCACCTCGATGTTCAACCATAGCAATCTCGCCATCCCCCGCGGCGTCGACCGGGTGCTGCGCTGGTTCGTCGTCACCCCGGACATGCACCGGGTGCACCACTCGATACACCGGGACGAGACCAACAGCAACTTCGGCTTCAACCTGCCCTGGTGGGACCGGCTGCTCGGCACCTACCGGCCCCAGCCGAGGGACGGCCACGACGGCATGACCATCGGTATCCCGCAGTTCCGCGATGCCGGCGAGCTGCGCCTGGACCGTATGCTGCTGCAGCCGTGGCGGCGCGAGGCGGGCAGCAATCCACTACCGGAGCGAAACCAATGACCGACGACAGAGAGAAATGGCTGGAAGACGCGATGCGTGACCCCGCCTCCGTGTTCGACGGCCCGGAGGCCGTGGCCGCCCGGGACGACCTGGCACGGGAGGACAAGCTGCGCATCCTGCGTTCCTGGGAATACGACGCGGCCGAGATGTCGGTGGCGACCGAGGAGAACATGCCGGGACCCGAGAACGACCTGCTGCGCCGCATCCTGCTGGTGCTTGCCGAACTCACCGGCGACGAGGACGCCGAGCGGGTGGCACCCAGTAAACAGCACGGGCTGGCCACGGACTAGCCCGACGGCGCCACCCGCCGCCCGTCACTATCGCTGCGACGGCGGCCCCGAGGGTTCCCGCCCCGATCGGGGGACGTCGCGGGACTCGCGGTAGAGTGCCTCGGCCCGCCGGGCGAGTTGCGCCCGGCGTACCGGGTCCCGCTGGCTTGCCGCGAAGTAGCGGTACTGGGCGTAGATCCGCGCCCGCAGGCTGTCGTGCCAGGGAGCCGTGGCCAGGGCGCCGTCGAACAGGCGGTAGGTCTCCGCCAGCGGTATCCGGCCGAGGAAGCGCCGGAAGGCCTCCAGGAAGCGGAACTCGGCCTCGAAGGTGCGCTTCAACCGCGCCGGGTCGTCCGCATCGGCCGCCAGCGCCCGGAAGTAGTCCGGGTGGGCCCGCCGCTTCAACTCCAGCAGGAAGCCCTGGTTGGCGATGGCCTTGCCCAGGCGATCCTCGGCGTACTCCCAGGGGTGGTAGAACTCGTAGCGGGGATACGCCAGCATGTTCAGCTCCGCGTCGGCCACGGCCCGGCGGATGACCGCATCGCCGGCGACGAAGTGCGGCACCAGCGACTCGGCCGAGGTGATGCCGTAGGGCACGAGGCTCGCCAGCGCATCGCCGTGGTCGGCGAACCGGCGCCGGATGGCGTCGAGTTCCACCGGCACCGGCTCCGCCGAACCCACCAGCAGCGTATTGAACGGGCCGAGCCGGTGGGCCGGCAGGAAGCTCCACACCTGCACGTGGGGGAAGCCGCGGGCGAAGGTCTTCAGGATCATGCGGTACTGGCGCGGCGGCAGCGTGCCGGGCACCCACTGCACCACCAGCCCGCCGGGCTTCAGGTGCTCCAGCAACAGGCGGTAGTAGTCCAGCGAGTAGGAGAAGCCGTTGGAGGCGTACTCGTCCGCGGTCTTCTCGTCGGCGGTGATGACGTCGAAATTCCTCTCGCTCGTGTGCAGGAAGCTGTTGATGTCGTCGTTCACGATCTCGAGGCGCGTGTCCCCTAGCACGCCGCCATGCTCTTCGCGGAAATAGCCGGCGCCCTCGATGACGCCGGGCTCGATCTCCACCGCGGTGATGGCGCGGAGCTCCTCGTGGCGGGCGCTCTCCCCCACCAGAATGCCGGAGCCGAGGCCCACCGAGAGCTCGGTCGCGAGGTCGTCCGCCAGCAGCCGCGGCAGGTGGGCCAGCAGCACCTGCTTGAAGTGGGTGTCGCCGGTGCCGCCGATGACGATGCCGTCCACGCTCATGTACTTCTCGCCGCTGCCGGGGTCGGCGTAGACCTTGGTGGTGGCGAGTGGCCCTTCCCGGTAGAACAGCGTACGGTGGTCCGGCTGTTCCCCCCGGGAGGGAAAACGGAAGTCCAGCGGGGCCTGACTCATCACGAACACGCTCGCGATGAGCAGCGCCGGCAGCGCGCCCCACCAGACCGGGTTGCCCGCCGGCCTGAGCAGGCGCAGGCCCAGGATGACGAGGCCGAGGAGCACGTTCAGTGCGGCCATGAACAGGATGCCGCCCTGGATGCCGAACCGGTCCAGCAGGAACAGGCCGGGCGCCAGCGCACCGACCACGTTGCCGAGGGTATTCACGGCGTACACCCGGCCGACCGAGCCCCCGGTCTCGCTGATCCTGCGCACGGCGAGATGACCCACCAGCGGGAAGGTGGCGCCGATCAGCGCGGCCGGCACCAGCATCACCAGAAACGCGACGCCGAAGCTCGCCAGCACCAGCGTCGCCGCCTCGCTGGCGACGCCCTGCAGGTAGCGCTCCAGTGATGCCGGGTCGTTGACGGCGAACAGCAGCGGCAGCGCCAGCGCCGAGACCAGCCCCAGCGCCAGCTGCAGCCAGCCGAAAGCCTCGACCCGGTCGCGCACATGACGGATCACGTAGCGCACCAGGTAGCCGCCCAGCGCGATACCCGTGAGGAACGCGCACAGCATCGTACTCAGCGCATAAGTGGAATTGCCGAGCACGAACACCAGGGAGCGGGTCCAGTAGATCTCGTAGGCGAAGGAGGTGAAGCCGGAGATCGCGAGCCCGATCAGGACCACGCGCAGCACGGCCGGACCGGGTGCATCGGCCTCTGCCTCCGGCAACCTGTCGTCCTCGGGCGGCGGCGTCCCGCCCTCCTCCGTCTCGCCGGCGTGCCGGCCGGCGGCCAGCCAGGCGACGAGCCCGATCAGGGCGTTGCCGATCGCCGCACCGATCACGGGGGCGTGGATACCGTAACTGCCGATCAGGAAGAAGCCGGTTACCCCGGCCCCCACCACGGCGCCGAAGGTGTTGACCGAGTAGAGCGTGCTCAGCCGCACCCCGACCAGCTCCCGGCCGCTGACCAGGTAGCGGCTCAGCACCGGCAGGGTCGCCCCCATCAGGATGGTGGGTGCCATAACCAGCAGGAAGGCCGCCAGGAAACGCACCGGCGCGAGCAGCGCGGAGGAACCGCCGACGATGCCGTACAGGGTCGGGTAGAACGCGTCCATGTACGACAGCGCGAAATGGGACAGCAGCGCGGCCGCGGCGATGCCGAACTCGAGCACGGCGTAGAGCTTCAGCCGGTCGCCGCTGCGGTCCGCGACCTTGCCCAGGTACCAGCTGCCGAACGCCATGCCCGCCATGAAGGCGGCCAGCACGGTGCCGACGGCCACCGCCGTGGACCCGAATACGTGGGTCATCATTCGCGCCCACACGACCTGATACACCAGCGCCAGTGCGCCGGAGCCGAAGAACAGCGCCAGCACCAGCGCGAGCAGACCCCGGGAAGACGTCCTCTCGATCATGGCGGGGATGGTACCGGAAACGCCCGCGGCTTCGCGCAGGTATCGGCGAGGCCGACCCGGACGTTTCCTGTGGACAAAAAAAAGCGCCCGCCGAAGCGGGCGCTCAATTCGAAGTTATTGTTTTTAGTAATTAGTCGGCAATACCGGGATTGTGATAGATCACGGTATCGAACTCGGCACCAGGACCGTGGCAAACGGCGCAGGCTTCCTGACCATTCGGCAAGCCGTTGAACTTCAGGATATCGCCCTTCGCTACACCCACTTCACCGTTGTTGGACGTGAAGTGACCGAGTGCCGCAGCCGACGTATGGCAGGTACCACAGGCCGCGGATGTCGGCGTGGTGGCCGCATCATCCGTCCAGACCGACAGGTCACCGCCACCGACGCTGATGCTCACGGAGCGAGCTTCCGCGCGTGCGACGTTATAGGCGCCTTCCACGTGGCAGGCATCGCAATTCGCGATGGACTGCGGATACGTGATGTCGGCATAGCCACCGCCAAAGTACGCGGGATCGGCAACATGGATCTTGTGGATCATGTAACCGAGGGCGAAGCCGTCATCGAAACCGTCTTCCGCTACCGCCAGGTCCGCATTATGGCAGACCACGCACATCTCCATGTTGCCGTTGCGGTTCGCGCCGTGGAACTGGACCTGCTCGTGGCAGGCGTCGCACTTGGCGTTGT
>CAZRSA010000070.1:1295-14239 GCA_964602525.1 uncultured Woeseiaceae bacterium | reverse complement strand
GCCTGCCAGTACAGCGCCCAGTCCACCGCCTCCTGGTTGCCGCTCATGCTGCCGGAGAAAGGCGCCTCCGGCAGGTGCTCGACGTCGTCCGCGGCCTCGGTGAGGTACTGCTCGAGACCGTCCTGGTAGCACCACTCCTCGGTCTCCTTCGTCTTCTCGACCGTGAGCCGCACGGTGAGACCGGGACAGAGCACGGCCTTGGCCTTCAGCACGTGGCGCAGCCGCGAGAGCGACACCTTCGGCGAATCGAAGTACTGCGGGTCCGGCCAGAAGCGGATGGTGGTGCCGGTATTGCGCTTGCCGACGCTGCCCACCACCTCCAGCTTGCTGCGCTTCTTCCCGCCCGCGAAGGAGATGTTGTACTCCTTGCCGTCCCGGCGGATCCAGACCTCGAGGTTCTTGGACAGCGCGTTCACCACCGAGACGCCCACGCCGTGCAGGCCGCCGGAGAACCGGTAGCTCTTGTTGGAGAATTTGCCGCCGGCATGCAGGCGCGTGAGGATCAGCTCCACGCCGGGCATCTTCTCCTTCGGGTGGATGTCCACCGGCATGCCGCGGCCGTCGTCGCTCACGGCCACCGAGCCGTCCTCGTGCACCGTCACGTCGATCAGCCGGCAGTGCCCGGCCAGCGCCTCGTCCACGCTGTTGTCCACCACCTCGTGCACGAGGTGGTTCGGGCGCGTGGTGTCGGTGTACATGCCCGGACGGCGGCGCACGGGCTCCAGACCGCTCAACACCTCGATGTCGGCGGCGCTGTATCTCTGGCTCATACGGTGTTACGCAACGGGCGGCGAGTAGGGGCGACTATCACGGCCGGGATTCTAGCAGGATGCCCGCTCCCGCAGGACAGAAAAAAACCGGCGCACACCGGCAGATTCCGGTTCGCGCCGGGGCATTTCCTCGCGCGCGGCGACGCCGCCCGTGTGCTCAGTCGAGGTCGGCGGCCAGCGAGTCGCGGGTGGCGTCGGGCACCGGGTCCACTTCGGCCTTGTAGCGGTCGTGGTCGATGCCCGCGGAGAGCTTCGCGCCGCCGTTCAGCGCCTTCACCATCTCCGGCGCGAGCTCGAAGCGCATGAAGTGCACGGCGGAGGTCTTGGTGTCGTCCTCACGCTCCAGGTCCTCGTCGGAGATGGCGCGGATCTTCTCGCAGCCCTCGACCTGCAGCCACACGGCGTCCTCGATGCCGCGCAGCTGCTTCAGCTGTTCGCGGCGCTCCTCTTCATCCGGGAACTCCACCATGAAGGTGGCCTTCCAGTTGCTGCCGTCCGGGATCAGCGGGTTGTAGGCGTCCAGCTCCTCGGCAATGCCCTCGGGCTCGAAGATCTTCTCGATGCGCAGCATCTCCTGGACCTGGTACTGCATGGTGAGCCGGTCCTCGAAGTACAGCGTGGCGTTCTCGCCCAGGTTGATCTGGCGGTTCTTCTTGTGCTCGAGCACTTTCGCCCGGAAACCGGCCCGCTCCCGCGCGTAGGTCTCCAGCGTCATCAGGTCGTCGGCAGTCAGCTTGTCCATCTTGTCCTTGTTCCTGTTTCCGTGTTGCCGTTGTCGGCCGTGTCGTGACGGAGGCCCGGCTCAGATACCGTAGGCGCTGCGCAGCAGGCTCATGGGATGATTGGCCTCCACCTTGTCGGTACCGCGAGCGATCTGCTCCGCGGCCATGGGGCAGTCGCTGACGAAGTGATCGGGCGCGGCGCTGTCCACCTGGCGGACCACCGGCCGGGCGATCTTCACCGAGGTGTCGTGGAACTCCTGCTTCACCGCGTAGGTGCCGTCGTGACCGGAGCAGCGCTCGATGGCCTTCACCTCGGTGTCCGGCACCAGAGAGAGCACCTCCCGCGTCTTCTGGCCGATGTTCTGCACCCGCAGGTGGCAGGGCACCTGGTAGGAGACTTTGCCCAGCGGCCTCGAGAAGTCCGTCTTCAGCTTGCCTTCCCGGTTGCGGATGGCCAGGTATTCGAAGGGGTCGAACATGGCGTCGCGCACCTTCGCCACCTGCTCGTCTTCCGGGAACAGGAGCGGCAGCTCCTGCTTGAACATCAGCGCGCAGGAGGGCACCGGCGCGACGATGTCCCAGCCCTCGTCTACCCAGCGGGCCAGCTCCGGCACGTTAACGTCCTTCGCCTCCGCCACCGCGTCCAGATCGCCCAGCTCCAGCTTGGGCATGCCGCAGCAGCGCTCCTTCGCGGCCAGCGTCACCGGAATGCCGTTGTGCTCGAACACGGCGACCAGGTCCTCGTCCATGGAGGGCAGATTACGGTTGCCGTAGCAGGTGGTGAACAGCACCACCCGGCCCTGCGTGCGGCCGGCGGGTTCGGCGCCCTCGCCGCTGCGCGCCGCGTGGGCCTTCAGCCGCTTGCGGGCGGTGGACGAGTGATAGGGCGGCAGCGGCGCCTCAGGGTGCACGCCCAGCGTCTTCGCGAGCAGCTTGCGCCCCGTCTTGCTCCGGTTGGCGGCATTGACCGCCTGCACGACCACGGGGATGCCGGCCAGCTTGCCCACCGTGTCGGTGGACGAGAGGATCCTGTCCCGGGTGGAAGCGCCGTCGCGGCGGAAGCGGAACGCCTTCGCCCGCAGCATCAGGTGGGGGAAGTCCACGTTGAACGGATGGGGCGGCACGTAGGGGCACTTCGACATGTAGCACATGTCGCAGAGATAGCAGTGGTCGACGACGTCCCAGTAGGCCTTCTTCGGCACCGAGTCCAGCTCCATGGTCTCGGATTCGTCGACGGCGTCGAACAGCGTGGGGAAGGAGTGGCAGAGATTGAAGCAGCGGCGGCATCCGTGACAGATGTCGAACACCCGCTCCATCTCGTCGAACAGTGCTTTCTCGTCCCAGAATTCCGGGTTCTTCCAGTCGATGGGATGGCGCGTGGGCGCCTCCAGGCTGCCTTCCCGACGCTCGTCGCTCATTCTTGTTCTCCCGCAGAAAAGACCTCACAAAAGACAAAGGGCGGCCGGACCGCGCCGGCCCGGCCGCCCCCTTCAGCCGGATCAGCTGTCCAGCGTGTCCAGGGCCTTCTGGAAACGGTTGGCGTGCGAACGCTCGGCCTTCGCCAGTGTCTCGAACCAGTCCGCGATCTCGTCGAAGCCCTCGTCGCGGGCCGTCTTGGCCATGCCCGGGTACATGTCGGTGTACTCGTGGGTCTCGCCGGCGATGGCGGCCTTAAGGTTGGAGGCGGTGTCACCGATCGGCTCGCCCGTGGCCGGGTCACCGACGGCCTCGAGATACTCGAGGTGGCCGTGGGCGTGGCCCGTCTCACCCTCTGCGGTGGACCGGAACACGGTGGCCACGTCGTTGTAGCCCTCCACGTCCGCCTTCGACGCGAAGTACAGATAACGACGGTTTGCCTGCGACTCTCCCGAGAACGCGTCCTTCAGATTCTGTTCGGTCTTGCTGCCTTTCAGTTCCATCTCGATGCTCCTTAAGCAGGGTTGGTGAACGGTGGATTTAGACTGAGTCTAAAGTTAATCGAAAGTCTAGAAAGCACCCCTGCGCCTGTCAAGCGCGCGCCCGCGCGCGCGGGCGCGTTGACCCGCCCGCACAGTGGCGGTAGCGTAGCCGCAACCGTTGAGGGGAGCACCCATGGCCAGCAAGAAAGACAAGAATATCAATCTGGAACAGGCGCTCGGCGAGCTCGAGTCGCTGGTGGAGGAGATGGAATCCGGCGACCTGCCGCTGGAGGAGGCCATGAAGAAATTCGAGCGCGGCATCACGCTGACGCGCGAGTGTCAGACCGCCCTGCGCGACGCCGAGCAGAAGGTGGAAGTGCTGATGAAGAAGGCCGGCGGCGGCGAGGAAACCACCCCCTTCGAGGCGGCGGACTGACCGCCGCCGTCAGCGGGCCTCTCGCGCGGGGTCCGTCAACCGGTCTTGTCTATTCAGGCCGCTAGCCGGCCTGGTGCACGTCGTGGGGCGCGGTGTCCTCCGGCGGCTGGGTGGCGAGCTGCAGCCGGTGGATCATCGAGCGCAGGAACACCTTGTTGAAGCGCAGCTGGCAGGATGACGACATCTGCTCCATCAGGGTGGCGCTCACGCGGAGCAGCGTCAGGGGCTTGCGCGCGCTGATGGACGCCAGGGTCTTCGCACCGCTGACGTAGCTCGACTCGCCGAAGCACTCACCGGGCCCGAGCCGGCCCACCTCGCGGCCGTGGCTCGACACCGACACCTGACCGGCGACGATGATGTAGAAGCGGTCGTCGATGACACCCTCGCGCACGATCTCCTCGCCGGGCTCGTACTCCCGCCAGTCGCTCGCCCGCAGCACTTCCCAGATCTCGCTGTGGGAGAAGTCGTGGAAGAACCGGAGCTGGCGCAGCAGATTGAAGTGCTCGTGGTTGTCCAGGCTGTCGTAGCGCTCGCGCAGCTGCTGGTAGACGCGGGTCAGCTCGGCGGCCAGCGCGAGACCGTTACCGTGGCGCTTGTCGGGGTCCTTCTGCAGCGCCACGGCCACCACGTTCTCCAGTTCCTCGCCGATGTCTTCCCGGTAGCGGTGGATGGGCTGGGGCGTGGCATAGACGATCTGGTGCAGCAGCTTCGACAGGTTGTTGGCCCGGAACGGCCGGAAGCCGGTGAGCAGCTCGTACATCACCGCGCCCAGCGAATAGAGATCCGAGCGGTTCGTCAGCGCATGCGACTGCACCTGCTCGGGCGACATATAGCTCGGCGAGCCGGCGATGCCCTGGATCTGGGAGATGTCGGAGTCGTTCACCAGCGCGATGCCGAAGTCGATGATGCGCACGTCGTTGTCCGTCGTGAGCATGATGTTGCTCGGCTTGACGTCGCGGTGGATGACGCCCCGGCTGTGGGCGTAGTGCAGTGCCTTGGCGCACTTGTAGACGATCTCGACCACGTCGTCGATGCGCAGCAGATTGTCCGGCTTGCAGTACTTCGCCAGCGTGCGCGCGCCGTGGACGTGCTCGGTGACCACGTAGTACTTGCCGTCTTCCTCGCCGGCATCGTAGATGGGCAGGATGTTCGGGTGCTGCAGCATGCCCACCATGTGGGCCTCGTTGAAGAACATCTTGCGCGTGACGCGGGTGCGCTCCGGGTCGTCCTCATCGTTGCCGATGTTGTAGACCTTGATGGCGACGTCACGCCGGTAGTAGGGATCGTGGGAGAGGTAGACGTTACCCGTACTGCCCCGGCCCACCTCGTTGATGATGACGTACTTGCCGATCTTCTCGGGCAGGACCGACGAAGAGGCGTTGCTGGCGACTGGCTGTCCCATTTAACTTAACGAGGCGGTGCTGATCCATTTCAGGGCGGCAAGAACGAGGGCGCCGTAAACCCCCGCCACAACGTCATCGAGCATAATTCCCGCGCCTCCGCGGAGTCTGTGATCCAGGTCCCGAATCGGCCAGGGTTTCCAGATGTCGAACAGCCGGAAGGCGGCGAATCCGGCCGCGAGCCACAGGGGATCCGGGCCCGCCACCAGCAGGGTCAGGTAACAGCCCGCGATCTCGTCCCAGACGATGCCGGGGTGGTCGTGCTCGCCGAGGCGCCGCGCGCTCTCGCCGCAGATCCGGAAGCCGGCGACGATCAGGACCACAACCAGTGCGGCCTGGACCGGCAGGCTCCAGCCGGCGGTCAGCCAGGCGAGCGCCACGCCCCACAGCGAACCGACCGTACCCGGCGCCTTCGGTGCAAGTCCGGCGCCTGCGCCGAAGGCGAGGAAGTGAACCGGGTCGCCGAAGACGGTGCGCGCCGAAGGCCGGCTCACGGCTCGTCCCCGAAGTGCCGGTAGCCGCCGGCCGGCAGGGGTACCTCGCGGCCTTCCCTGCGCAGACGGATGCCGGGCTCCGCCGTCATGATGCCGATGCGGGTGATCCCGACGCCCGCCTCCGTTTGCAGGGTGTCGACGACTTCTTCGCCGGCGTCCTCCGGCAACGTGAAGCACAGCTCGTAGTCGTCTCCCCCGGTGAGAGCGAGCTCCTCCGCGCGCCCGCGCCCGGCCGCCTCGATCAGCGCCGCCGACAGCGGCAGGCGCTCCGCCTCGATCACCGCGCCCGCGCCGCTGGCCGCGCAGACGTGGCCCAGGTCGGCCAGCAGCCCGTCGGAGATGTCGATCGCCGCCCCGGTCCGGCCCGCCACGCAGGCGAGTGCGCGGCCGAGTGCGAGCCGGGGCTCGGGCCGCAGAAAGCGGGCGCGCAGCCGGCGCTCGGCCTCGCTTTCGGGCGACGGCAGCCCGAGGCCCGCCGCGGCTTCCCCGGGGGTGCCACTGACGAAGATGCGGTCGCCCGGCCGGGCGCCGCCGCGCAGCAGACGGGTGCCCGCCGGCAGGTGGCCCAGCACCTCCACGCTCACGGTGAGCGGCCCGCGGGTGGTGTCGCCGCCGATCAGCGCCACGCCGTGGCGCTCGGCGAGCTGCCACAGGCCGGCGGCGAAGCCCTCCAGCCAGTCGGCATCCGGTCCGGGCAGCGTCAGTGCCAGGGTGAACCAGGCCGCCTCGGCGCCCATGGCGGCGATGTCGCTCAAGTTGACGGCCAGCGCCCGGTAGCCGACGTCGGCCGGCGCCATGTCGTCGGGGAAGTGCACCCCGGCCACCAGAGTGTCGACCACCACCACGAGCTCGCGGCCCGGCGGCAGGCGCACGATGGCGCCGTCGTCGCCCACGCCCACCTCCACGCCGGCGCTGCCCGGTGCCGGCCGGTGGAAATAGCGCTCGATGAGCTGGAATTCGTCCACGGGATCCCCGGGCGTCCGGTCAGGGGCTGGCGGCGCTAGCGCCGGGCGACGGCTTTCTCCGGCTGGCGATAGCGCGCGGCGGCCGCATCCAGGATGGCGTTGACGTACTTGTGGCCTTCTTCGGCCCCGTAGCGCCGCGCCACCGACACCGCCTCGTTGATGACGACGCGGAAGGGCACCTCCGGGTGATGGCGGAGCTCCTCGAGCCCCACCAGCAGCACGGCGATCTCCACGGGGTCGAGCTGGTCGAACGGGCGGTCGGCGAACTCGGCGATGTCCGCCTCGTGCTCGGCCCGGTGCGCCATGGCGCCTTTCAGGATCTCGCCGAACCAGTCCCGATCCACCCGCGCGTACTCGTCGCGCCCGGCGAACTGGCGGGCGAGTTCCGCGTGCTCCTGGCCGGTGAGCTGGGCCTGGTAGAGGGCCTGGGCCAGGAGTTCCCGTGCGCGGCCGCGGCGGGAGGCTGCCGGGGCTCTCTTCATGGGCGGTTCAGTCCAGGCGCCTGAGCAGGTTGACCATCTCGATGGCGGACAGCGCGGCCTCCGCGCCCTTGTTGCCGGCCTTGGTGCCCGCCCGCTCGACGGCCTGCTCGATGGTGTCGACGGTGAGCACGCCGAACGCCACCGGCACCCCGTGGCGCTCGCCCGCGGCGGCGATGCCCTTCGCGCACTGGCCGGCCACGTAGTCGAAGTGGGGCGTGGCCCCGCGGATGACCGCCCCCAGTGCGATCACCGCCTCGAAGCGCCGGCTGCCCGCCGCCTTGTCCACCGCCAGCGGCAGCTCCCAGGCACCGGGCACACGGATCAGCTCCAGGTCCGCCTCGGCCGCACCGTGGCGCAGGAGCGTATCCACTGCGCCGCCCGCCAGCCGGTCGACGATGAAATCGTTGAAACGGGCGGCCACGATGGCGATGCGCGCGTCGCGCAGGACGAGGTCGCCTTCCACGGTCTTCACGTTGTCCATGCTGCCCTCGCTCCCTCAGTCGCCCTGCACGTAGTCCACGATCTCGAGTCCGAAACCGGAGATGGCATGCATCTGCTTCGGCGCGGAGAGCACCCGCATGCGGTGCACGCCGAGATCGCGCAGTATCTGGGCGCCGACGCCATAGGTGCGCAACACGGCCGCGCCGTCCCGGCGCCGCTCGAGGTCCTCCACCGGGCGCTCCATGGCCGCCACGGCCTCCATGAAATCCCGCGGCCCCTCCTGGTCGCGCAGGATCACGATCACCCCGCTGTCCTCCGCCGCCACCCGGCGCATGGCGTCGCGCAGCGGCCAGCCGAAGGCCGGGTCCCGCACCCCCACCACGTCGCCGAGGGTGTCCTGGATGTGCACCCGCACCAGCGGCGTCGAGTCGGGGCCGATGGTGCCGTGCACCAGCGCGAGATGCACCGTGCGGTTGACGTGGTCCTCGAAGCAGAACAGGCGGAACTCGCCCTCGCCGGTCTGCACCGCGTGCTCGCTGATGCGCTCCACCGAGACCTCCTTCTCGAGGCGGTAGCGGATGAGGTCCGCGATGGTGCCGATCTTCAGCCCGTGGCGGTTGGCGAAGGCCTCCAGATCCGGCCGCCGCGCCATGCTGCCGTCCTCGTTCAGGATCTCCACGATCACCGCTGCCGGCTCCATGCCCGCGAGGCGGGCCAGGTCGCAGCCGGCCTCGGTGTGTCCGGCCCGGGTCAGCACGCCGCCGGGCTGGGCCATCACCGGGAAGATGTGCCCCGGCTGGGAGAGGTCCTCGGGCTTGGCGTCCGGCGCCACGGCGGCCTGGATGGTGCGCGCCCGGTCGTGGGCCGAGATACCGGTGGTGATGCCCTCGGCCGCCTCGATGGAGATGGTGAAGTTGGTGGCGTGCAGCGCGTTGGTGGAGCCCACCATCAGCGGCAGGCGCAGCTGCTCGCAGCGCTCCCGGGTCAGGGTCAGGCAGATCAGGCCGCGCCCGTAGCGGGCCATGTAGTTGATGTCCTCCGGCCGCACGCAGTTCGCCGCCATGATGAGGTCGCCCTCGTTCTCACGGTCCTCGTCGTCCACCATGATCACCATGCGCCCGGCACGGATGTCGGCGACGATCTCGTCGATGGGCGAGAAGCGGATCCCCTCGCCGGCGTCCTTCTTCGCGGTCTCAGGCATAACCATTCGCCTTCAGTAAATCCAGGTCCACGCCGCCGCCCTCGGCGCTCAGCAGCCGCTCGGCGTAGCGCGCGATGAGGTCCACCTCCACGTTCACGGCGGCGCCCGGGGCGAGCTCGCCGAGGGTGGTGACCTCCGCCGTATGCGGGATGATGTTCACGTCGAAGCGCTCCGGCCCGACCTCGTTCACCGTCAGGCTCACGCCGTCGACGGCCACCGAGCCCTTGCGTGCGACATAGCGCGCGAACTCCCGGGGCAGCGAGAAGGTGAGTCTAACCGAGCGCGCGTCCTCGCTGCGACTCTCGAGCCGGCCGAGGCAGTCCACGTGGCCGGTAACCAGGTGGCCGCCCAGCCGGTCACCGAGCGCCAGCGAGGGCTCCAGGTTGACCCGGCTGCCCACCCCCTTGTCGCCGAGGCTGGTGACGTCCAGCGTCTCCCGGGACACGTCGGCCTCGAAGCCGCCGGCGTGGAGGTTCAGGGCGGTCAGGCAGACGCCGGAGACGGCAATGCTCTCGCCCGTGCCGTAGGCGCTGCAGTCGAAGTCGGGGCCGGTGGCGATGGCGAGACGGGCGTCGCCGCCGCGCTGCTCGATGCGCTCGATGCGGCCGACGGCGCGCACGATACCGGTGAACATGTCAGGTCTCCGTGTCGGTTGCGGCGCGGGTCCGGCCCAGGGGACAGGCCAGGGGCCGGGCCGTGATGCGCAGGTCCGGGCCCAGTTGCCGGACGTCGATGACGTCGACCTCGCCGCGCTCGGCCAGCCGGGTACGGCCCGGCGTGACGAACTGGCGGCGGGTCTCGCTGCCCATGATATGGGGTGCGAGGTAAATCACAAGCTCGTCGACCAGGCCCGCGTCGAGGAAGGCGCCGCCCAGCTCCGGCCCGGCCTCCACCAGCACGTCATTCACCTCCCGCTCCGCCAGCAGGGTCAGCACCGCGTCCAGGTCCAGGCCCGGCCCTCCCCGCGGCACGGCGACACATTCCGCGGCCGGCGGCAGGGCCGGCGGCCGGACGGCGTCCGGGCCATGCACCAGCAGCGCACCCTGGTCAGCGAGAATCTTCGCAGCGGCCGGCGTGCGCAGGCGGCTGTCGAGCACCACCCGCAACGGCTGCCGGGTCACGGCACCGAATTCCTCCCCCCGCACGGTGAGGCGGGGATCGTCGGCCAGCACGGTGCCGGCGCCGGTGACGATGGCGCCGCTGGCCGCCCGCAGGCGCTGGACGTCGCGCCGCGCCGCCTCGCCGGTGATC
Source organism: uncultured Woeseiaceae bacterium (assembly GCA_964602525.1). Classification (GTDB taxonomy): domain Bacteria; phylum Pseudomonadota; class Gammaproteobacteria; order Steroidobacterales; family Woeseiaceae; genus Lentisalinibacter. Next base: position 4,179 of record CAZRSA010000070.1, on the reverse strand, counting down.
CAGCGGCTCTCGCCGCTCGCCATGGCGGTGGCGCCGTCCAGGCTGGAGGCCGTCTTCAGCGTCACGCGCGGGTGGCCGTGGCGCATGCGCATCACGAAGCCCGCATTCAGCCGTTCCGACTGCCCGGCGAGCAGCCCGCCCGCCACCTCGACGCCGGCCGTACGCAGCCGCGCGGCCCCCTGTCCGGCAACCCGGGGGTTCGGGTCGTCGGCGCCGTAGACCACACGGGCCACGCCGGCTTCGATGAGTGCCTCCGTGCACGGGCCGGTGCGCCCGTGATGGCAGCAGGGCTCCAGGCTGACGTAGGCGGTGGCGCCCCGGGCGGCGGCGCCGGCCGCGGCCAGCGCCACCGCCTCGGCATGGGGGCCGCCGGTGCGCTCGTGCCAACCCTCCCCCACCACCTCGCCGCCGCGCACGATCACGCAGCCCACCCGGGGGTTCGGCGCCGTGGTATAGCGGCCCCGTTCGGCCAGACGCAGCGCACGGGCCATGCACACCCGGTCGTGGACGTCGAACTCAGTCGCCGTCATGGGCCTTCCCGGCCTTCCCGCCCTTGCCGGCGCCGCGTCTGTCCCCGGCAGATGTGCCGGGGCCCTCGAGGTCGGGCAGCAGCGACATCTGCTCCCGGCTGGCGCCTGACAGCGCCTGCAGCTTGCGGATCTCGTTCTGGAACTCGGTCACGTCCTGGAAGCTGCGGTAGACGGAGGCGAAGCGCACGTAGGCAATCTCGTCCAGCTCGCGCAGTTCCTCCATGACCATCTCGCCGAGCAGGCTCGAGGATATCTCCCGCTCGCCGAGGGTGCGCAGGCGGTGGATGAGATGGCCCATGGCCTGCTCCAGCGACTCTGCGCTGACCGGCCGCTTCTCCAGCGCCCGCGCCAGGCTGCCGCGCAGCTTCTCCTCGTCGAAGGGCTGGCGGCGCTCGTCGCGCTTGATGATGCGCGGCATGACCAGCTCGGCGGTCTCGAAGGTGGTAAAGCGTTCCCGGCAGTCCTCGCACTGGCGCCGGCGCCGGATCTGGCGGCCCTCCGCGGCGAGCCGCGAGTCGATGACCTTGGTCTCGGCGTGTCCGCAGAAGGGGCAGTGCAAGGCGACGCCCTCAGAACGTCGGCCGGCGCATCAGCCGTAGACGGGGAACCGGCGGCAGATGTCGAGCACGTGGGCCCTCACCCCGTCGATACGGTTCTCGTCGTTGATGTCCTCGAGCACGTCGGCGATCCAGTTCGACAGCTGGCGGCATTCCGACTGGCCGAAGCCCCGGGTGGTGACCGCCGGGGTGCCGATGCGCAGCCCGCTGGTGACGAAGGGCGAGCGCGGCTCGTTCGGCACCGTGTTCTTGTTGACGGTGATGTTCGCCGCACCCAGCGCCGCGTCCGCGTCCTTGCCGGTGATGTCCTTGTCGATCAGATCGAGCAGGAACAGGTGGTTGTCCGTGCCGCCGGAGACGATGCTGTGGCCGCGGGAGATGAGCTCGTCCGCCATCGCCCGGGCGTTGTCGATCACCTGCTGCTGGTAGTCGCGGAACTCCGGCGCCATGGCCTCGAGGAAGGCCACGGCCTTGGCAGCAATCACGTGCATCAGCGGGCCGCCCTGGGTGCCCGGGAAGACCAGCGAATTGAACTTCTTCGTGATCTCGTCGTTCTCGCGGGCGAGGATCAGCCCGCCCCGGGGGCCGCGCAGGGTCTTGTGGGTGGTGGTGGTGACCACGTCGGCCACCGGCACCGGGTTCGGATACACGCCGGCGGCCACCAGTCCGGCGATGTGGGCCATGTCCACCAGCAGCCAGGCGCCGACCCCGTCGGCGATGTCGCGGAACTTCTGCCAGTCCGCCACCCGGGAATAGGCGGAGAAGCCGGCCACGATCATCTTCGGCCGGTGCCGCTCGGCGAGTTCCGCCACCTGGTCGTAGTCGATGTAGCCGGTCTCGTCCACGCCGTACTGGTGGGCATCGAACAGCTTGCCGGAGAAGTTCGGTGCGGCGCCGTGGGTGAGGTGGCCGCCGTCGGAGAGGCTCATGCCCAGGATGGCGTCGCCGGGCTTCAGCAGCGCGAGATAGACCGCGGCGTTCGCCTGGGAACCCGAGTGGGGCTGCACGTTCGCGTAGTCCGCGCCGAACAACTCCTTCGCGCGCTCTATGGCGAGGCGCTCGGCGATGTCCACGTACTCGCAGCCGCCGTAGTAGCGCTTGCCCGGGTAGCCCTCGGCGTACTTGTTGGTCAGCACCGAGCCCTGGGCCTCCAGCACCCGGGGACTGGCGTAGTTCTCCGAGGCGATGAGTTCGATGTGCTCCTCCTGGCGCCTCGCCTCTTCGGCCATTGCGGAAGCGAGTTCGTCGTCGAAGCTGGCAATGCTCATCGTGGCTGGAAACATCCGGTCCTCCCGGGATACTCTGGCGGGAAATCCCGCCATTGTATGCCCCGGGCGGGCGAGCGTCACCGGGCGTCGAGCAGACTTCTAACGACGGCGCGCCAGGCGCGGGCCAGATTCGGCCGGTTGTAGCCCCCGCCGCCGGTGGCGAGCAGCCTGCCCTGGCAGTGCTCGGCGGCGATGCCCCACAGCCGCTCGGCCGCCAGGGAATAGGAGGCCTCGGTATAGGCCAGGTGGGTGATGGGGTCGCCGGCCATGGCGTCCGCCCCGCACTGGAGGATGATGAACTCGGGCCGGTTCTCGGCGAGATAGGTCTCCACCTGACTCCACGCCGCCCGGAACACGGCGTCGTCGGCGCTCGGCGGCATCGGGATGTTGAGCTTGGTGCCCTCGGCGGCGCCCTTGCCCGTCTCCCAGCGGTGGCCGGTGCCCGGATAGAGGAAGCGTCCGTCCTCGTGGACGTCGGCGAACAGCAGGTCCGGGTCGTCCTCGAAGCCGTAGAAGACGCCGTCGCCGT
>CAZRSA010000070.1:0-1195 GCA_964602525.1 uncultured Woeseiaceae bacterium | reverse complement strand
TCGGCGAACAGCAGGTCCGGGTCGTCCTCGAAGCCGTAGAAGACGCCGTCGCCGTGGTGCGCGTCGATATCGACGTAGGCGATTCGCTTCAGGCCGTACTCGCGGCGCAGATACTCCACGGCGATGCCGCAGTCGTTGAACACGCAGAAGCCGCCGGCGCTGTCCCGGCGGGCGTGGTGCAGGCCGGCGATGGGCACGAAACTGGTTTGGCACTCGCCGGTCATGATGGCGTCCACGGCATGGCGGACGGTGCCGACGACCGTGGCCGCCGCGTCGTAGACGCCGGGGAAGGCCGGGGTGTCGCCGGCATCCAGCCAGCCGCTGCCGGTGGCCGAGGCGCTCGCCACCCGCTCGATGTAGGCGTCGGTGTGAAACAGGGCCAGCAGCTCGCGGTCGCCGTCGCAGGGGTCGGCGTAGCTCACCTCCACGTCCATGCCCGCCTCCATGAGCCCGTCGTGAAAGACGTCGTGGCGGTCCGGACCGAACGGATGGTCGTCGCCGAAACCGTAGCGGGCCAGGGCCCGGCCCTTGTAGACACGCACACGCTCGCTCATGACCCTCCCCCGCGCTGGCCAGCACCTGTGCCATCACCGATAATGGGCGCCAGGTTCAAAAGATATTCGGACATGGCTCAATACATTTACACAATGAACCGGGTGGCGAAAGTGGTGCCGCCCAAGCGCTATATCCTGCACGACATCTCGCTGTCGTTCTTCCCCGGCGCCAAAATCGGCGTGCTGGGGCTGAACGGCGCCGGCAAATCCACTCTGCTCCGCATCATGGCAGGCCTCGACACGGAATTCGAGGGGGAGGCCCGGCCCCAGCCGGGCATCAATATCGGCTACCTGCCCCAGGAACCGGAGCTGGACCCGGACAAGGACGTGCGCGGCAACGTCGAGGAAGGCGTGGCGGAGACCAAGGCGCTGATCGAGCGGTTCAACGAGATCAGCATGAAGTTCGCCGAGCCCATGGACGACGACGAGATGAACGCGCTGCTGGAAGAGCAGGGCAAGCTGCAGGACGCCATCGACGCAGCCAACGCCTGGGAGCTGGAGCGCCAGCTCGAGGTGGCGGCCGACGCGCTGCGCTTGCCCGAGTGGGACGCCGACGTGACCCGGCTCTCCGGCGGCGAGCGCCGCCGGGTGGCGCTGTGCCGGCTGCTGCTGTCCAAGCCCGACATGCTGCTGCTGGACGA
>CAZRSA010000069.1:0-14579 GCA_964602525.1 uncultured Woeseiaceae bacterium | reverse complement strand
CCGAGCATCCGTTCGGTGTGATCCCGGGTGACCTCCGGCTCCGTCACGCGGGTGGCGCCCGGGGCATACAGGCCGGCCAGCAGTATCGCCGACTTCACCTGGGCGCTCGCCACCGGCAGGAGGTAGTCGATGGCGGCCAGCGGGCGCCGGCCCCGGATCGCGAGCGGCGGCCGGCCGGATTCGCTGTCGATTTCCACGCCCATCAGGGCCAGCGGGTCGATGACCCGGCCCATGGGCCGCTTGCGCAGGGAGGCATCGCCGGTCAGCACCGAGCGGAAGGGCTGGCCGCCAAGCAGGCCGCAGAAGAGCCGCATCGCCGTGCCCGAATTGCCGAGATCCAGGGGCTCCGCGGGTGCCGCCAGGCCGTCGGCACCGACGCCGCGCACCCGCAGCGCTCCGTCGGTCTCGCGCTCCACTGCCACCCCCATGGCCTCGAGCGCGCTCAGGGTCGCGAGGCAGTCCTCACCCTCCAGGAAGCCGCTGACGAGCGTTTCGCCCTGCGCGACCGCACCCAGCATCAGCGCACGGTGGGAGATCGACTTGTCGCCCGGCACCGTGATCTCGCCCGAGGGTGCGCCGCCGGGCACCGTTCGGAAGGACGCCGCGCTCACAGCACCGCCTTCGGGTAGGCCCCGAGCACGCGGAACAGCGAGGTGCCCTGCTCCACCTCGGCCAGCGCATCGGCCAGCGGCGACTCGTCGGCATGCCCCTCGAGATCGATGAAGAACACGTAGTCCCACTTCCGCCGCCGGGAAGGCCGCGACTCGATGCGGGTCATGCTGATGCCGTGTCTGGAGAACGGCGCGAGCAGCGTATGCAGCACGCCCGCCCCGGCCGTATCGCTGGCCGACACCAGGATGGAGGTCTTGTCGTCGCCGCTCGGCGCGAGCAGGTCGCGCCCGATCACCAGGAAGCGGGTGGTGTTGTCGGGCCGGTCCTCGATGTCCGCCACCATGACGTCGAGCCCGTACACCTCCGCCGCTGCGTCGCCCGCGATGGCCGCCGTACCCGCCTCGTCGCGCGCCCGGCGCGCGCCGGCGGCATTGCTGGTGACGGGGATCAGCTCCGCCTGGGGCAGGTACTCCCGCAGCCAGACCCGGCACTGGGCCAGGGACTGCTGATGGGCGCAGATGCGCTCGACCTTGTCCAGGGAAGGCAGATTGCCGAGCAGATGCTGGCGGATGCGCAGCTCGATCTCGCCGCAGATCTTCAGCGGCGACATCAGGAACATGTCCAGCGTGTGATTCACCGTGCCCTCGGTCGAGTTCTCGATGGGCACCACGCCGAAGTCGGCGTGGCCGGCCTCCACCTCGTGGAAGACCTCCTCGATGGTGGCGAGCGGCAGCGCCCGCACCGAATGACCGAAGTGCTTGGTGAGCGCGGACTGGGTGAAGGTGCCCTCCGGACCCAGGAAGCCGATCTTAAGCGGTTCCTGCTGGGCGAGACAGGCCGACATGATCTCCCGGAACAGGCGCACCATCTCCTCGTCGCTGAGCGGACCCTGGTTGCGGGCCAGCACGCCGCGCAGCACCTCCGCCTCGCGCTCCGGCCGGAAGTAGTCGATGGACCGGGCGAGCTCGCCCTTGCTCTCGCCGACCAGCCTGGCCTGCTCGGCCCGGCGGCTGATCAGGGCCTGGATCTGCTGGTCGATCTCGTCGATGCGTTTCCGGATGTCGCCGAGATCCGGACCGGGTTTGGACTCGTTCATCGCGCTTTCCTGTACTGAGGCGGCAAGTCTAACGGGTGGCCGGGCGCGGGACACCTCAGGCGCGGGTCCGTTCGAACTCCCCCATGAAGTCCACCAGCGCATCGACGCCCGACTGGGGCATGGCGTTGTACAGACTCGCCCGCATCCCGCCCACCGAGCGATGACCCTTCAGATTGGTCAGGCCGGCCGCCTCGGCCTCCGCGAGGAAGGCGGCGTCCAGGCCAGGATCGGCCAGCGCGAAGGGCACGTTCATGCGCGAGCGGGAGCCGGGCTCCACCGGGTTGGCATAGAAACCGGAATCATCGATGGCCCGGTACAGGGTCTCGGCCTTGCGGGCGTTGGCCGCGCCCACGGCCTCGAGACCGCCCTGCTCCAGCAGCCAGTCGAAGACCAGCCCCGCCATGTACCAGGCGAAGGTGGGTGGCGTATTGCTCATCGAACCCGCTGCGGCGTGCACCGCGTATCGGAGCATGCTCGGCACCCCGTCCCGGGCCGTCTCCAACAGGTCGTCGCGCACGATCACCAGCGTGAGCCCGGCGGGCCCGATGTTCTTCTGGGCGCCGGCGTAGATCAGGCCGAAGCGTCCGACGTCCAGCGGCCGGGAGAGGATGTTGGACGACATGTCCGCCACCAGCGGCACCGCGCCGGCGGCAGGGATCCGGTGGAATTCCACGCCGCCGATGGTCTCGTTGGGCGTGTAGTGGAGGTAGGCCGCATCGTCGCGCACGCGCCAGTCCGAGAGCGGCGGCACGCGGGTGTAGCCCGAGGCCTCCTCGTCCGCCGCGACGTTGACGTTGCAGAAGCGCCGGGCCTCCGCGACGGCCTTGCATCCCCAGCTACCGGTAACCACGTAGTCCGCGCTGGCCTCCGGCGTCGCGAGATTCAGCGGTGCCATGGCGAACTGCAGAGTGGCGCCGCCCTGCAGGAACAGCACCTGATAGCCGTCCGGCACCGCCAGCAGGCGGCGTAGAGCGGCCTCCGAGCGCTCGGCCACCTCGCGGAAGGGCTTGCCCCGGTGGCTGAGTTCCATCACCGACATGCCGGTGCCGGCGAAATCGGTCATCTCGTCCCGGGCGCGCTCCAGCACAGCCAGCGGCAGCGCGGCAGGTCCTGCGCTGAAGTTATAGACCCGTCCCATCAGAGTCCCGTGCCGTCCCCGGCGACGCCGCGCGCCTGCGGCGTCGCGATCACTCCTCCTCGTCCTCCGCCAGCGCCTCGATGCGCTCCAGGCCCACCAGCGCCTCGTCGTCGCCCAGGCGGATCAGGCGCACGCCCTGGGTGTTGCGGCCCAGAATGGAGATGTCGGCCACCGGTGTACGCACCAGGGTGCCGGCGTTGCTGATGAGCATGATCTCGTCGTCGTCGGACACCTGTAGCGCGCCCACCATGCGGCCGTTGCGCTCGGAGGTCTGGATGGCGATGAGTCCCTGACCGCCGCGGCCCTGGAGGGAGAACTCGTCCGCCTCGCTCCTCTTGCCGTAGCCGTGCTCCGTGGCCGTGAGGATGAGCCCGTCCGAGAGAATGATCAGTGCGATCACCTCGTGGCCCGCGGCCAGGCGGATGCCGCGCACGCCCGCCGCGCCGCGGCCCATGGCCCGCACGCCGGACTCGTGGAAGCGGATGGCCTTGCCGCTGCTCGCGAACAGCATGATGTCGCTGTCGCCGCCGGTGAGGGCCACATCCACCAGGTGGTCGCCGGCGCGCAGGTCGATGGCGATGATGCCGTTCGACCGGGGCCGGGAGAACGCATCCAGCGGCGTCTTCTTCACGGTGCCCTGGCTGGTTGCGAAGAACACGAACTTGCCGGCCTCGAAGTCGCGCACCGGCAGCACGGCATTGATGCGCTCCTCCTGTTCCAGCGGCAGCAGGTTCACGATGGGCTTGCCCCTGGCGCCGCGGCCGGCCTGGGGCAGCTGGTAGACCTTCAGCCAGTACGCCTTGCCCCGGCTCGAGAAGCACAACAGCGTGTCGTGGGTGTTGGCCACGAAGAGGTTGTCGATGAAGTCCTCGTCCTTCATGCGGGTGGCCGCGCGCCCCTTGCCGCCCCGGCGCTGCGCCTGGTAGGAGTCCAGCGGCTGCGCCTTGGCGTAACCGCCGTGGGACAGGGTCACCACCACGTTCTCCTCGGGGATCAGGTCCTCGATGGTGAGGTCCGAGTGGTCCTCCATGATCGCGGTACGGCGGTCGTCGCCGAACTGGTCGCGCACCGCCTGCAACTCCTCACGAATCACGGCGAGCAGCCGATCGGGATCCGCCAGGACAAGAGAATACTCTCTAATTTTCTCAAGTATCTCCTTGTATTCCTTTATTATTTTTTCCTGCTCCAGACCAGTCAGTCGATGCAGGCGGAGATCCAGAATCGCCTGCGCCTGGGTCTCCGACAGCCGGTAGACGGTTCCGCCGTCCTCCTCGACGATGCCGAACCGTCCGTGGTCCGCATCCGGACGGGTATCGATCTCGCCCGCCCGCTCGAGCATGCCGGTGACCGCGCCGGGCGCCCAGCGGCCGGCCACCAGGCCGGCTTTCGCCTCGGCCGGCGACGGCGACGCCTTGATGAGCGCGATCACCTCGTCGATATTGGCCAGCGCTACGGCCTGGCCCTCCAGGATGTGAGCACGGTCCCGTGCCTTGCGCAGGTCGTGGATGGTGCGCCGGGTCACCACCTCGCGACGGTGGGCCACGAACGCCTCCAGGATCTGCTTCAGCGTCATCAGCTTCGGCTGACCCTCGTGCAGCGCCACCATGTTGATGCCGAAGACGCTCTGCAGCGGCGTGTGCTTGTAGAGGTTGTTCAGCACCACCTCGTGCACCTCGCCACGCTTGAGCTCGATGACCACCCGCATGCCGTCCTTGTCGGACTCGTCGCGCAGCTCGCTGATACCCTCCAGCTTCTTCTCGCGCACGAGTTCGGCGATCTTCTCGATCAGCCGGGCCTTGTTGACCTGGTAGGGCAGCTCGGTGACGACGATGGCCTCCCGGCTGCCCTTGCCGATCTCCTCGATATGACTGCGCGCGCGAATGTGGACGCGGCCCCGGCCCGTCTTGTAGGCGCTGTAGATGCCCTGGGCGCCGTTGATGATGCCCGCGGTGGGGAAGTCCGGCCCGGGCACGTGCTGCATGAGCCCGGCCACGTCGATGTCAGGGTCGTCGATCACGGCCACGCAGGCGTCGATGATCTCGCCCAGATTGTGGGGCGGGATGTTGGTGGCCATACCCACCGCGATGCCGGAGGAGCCGTTGACGAGCAGGTTCGGGATGCGGGTGGGCAGCACCGAGGGCTCGCTCTCCGAGCCGTCGTAGTTCTCGACGAAATCGACGGTCTCCTTGTCGATGTCGGCCAGCAGCTCGTGGGCCACGCGCGCCATGCGCACCTCGGTGTAACGCATGGCCGCCGGCGCGTCGCCGTCCACCGAGCCGAAGTTGCCCTGCCCGTCCACCAGCATGTAGCGCATGGAGAACGACTGCGCCATGCGCACGATGGTGTCGTAGACCGCGCTGTCGCCGTGCGGGTGGTATTTACCGATGACGTCGCCGACCACGCGCGCGGACTTCTTGTACGGCTTGTTGTAGTCGTTGCCCAGCTCCCGCATGGCGTAGAGCACGCGCCGGTGCACCGGCTTCAGGCCGTCGCGCACGTCGGGAAGCGCCCGGCCGACGATCACGCTCATGGCGTAATCGAGATAGGACTGGCGCATCTCGTCTTCGAGATTGACCGAAAAGACTTCCTGGGCGATGTCAGTCATGGCTACTCACATAAAACCGGGCCACCGCCCTCCACTGGGAGTTCGGCGGACGATCCGTGCTAAAGGATTCAGGTCTCGGCCAGTGCTTGCGGCGGGGGCCGGAGTCAGCCTTTTTCTGGCTCCTGAACAAGGCAAAATTTTAGCATAAATCGGGACTTGTACGTAGCAGCAGGCAGGTGCGCGCAGTCCGGACGGGACGGGCCTGTATACTAGCTGCTCCGCCCTCGCCACGGGCCCGAGCCGGCCGCATTTTTATCATCGAAATCAGCAATATGGAGCAATGTGACCTGATCCTGATGTGCCGCTGGCTGGCGCCCGTCGCACCCGCCGACACGGTGCTGGAGCACCATGCCGTGGCGATCCGCGACGGCGTAATCCGGGCCGTGCTGCCCGCCGCCGAGGCCGGCACGCGATTCGAGGCGACGGAACTCGTCCATCTCGACGACCACCTGGTGATCCCAGGGCTGGTGAACGCCCACACACATGCGGCCATGTCGCTGTTCCGCGGACTGGCCGACGATCTGCCGCTGGAGGTCTGGCTGCGCGAGCACATCTGGCCCGCCGAGGGCCGCTGGATCGATGCCGAATTCGTCCGTGACGGTACCCGATTGGCCATCGCCGAAATGCTGCTGGGCGGTACCACGTGTTTCAACGACATGTACTTCTTCCCGGACATCGTCGCCGAGACCACGGCCGCGGCCCGCATGCGCGCATCGGTGGGCATGATCCTGGTCGATGCACCCACCGCCTGGGCGCAGGACACCGGCGAGTACCTCTCGAAAGGGGTCGCCGTACACGACCGCTACGCCTCCCATCCGCTGGTGAGCACCCACTTCGCGCCCCATGCGCCCTACTCGGTCAGCGAGCCGAGCCTGGCCAAGCTCCGGGCGCTGGCCGACCAGCTGGACGTGCCGGTGCACATACACGTGCACGAGACCGCCGCCGAGGTGGCCGCCGAGGAGGAAACCCACGGGTCCCGGCCGCTCGAGCGCCTCCGTCGACTGGGCTTCGTCAACGGCTCGCTGCTGGCGGTGCACATGACCTGCCTCACCGACGAGGAGATCGCCCTGGCGGCCGGCGCCGGCGTGTCCGTGGCCCACTGCCCGGAGTCGAACCTGAAGCTCGCCAGCGGCATCGCGCCGGTGGCCCGGATGCTCGAGGCGGGCATCAACGTAGCGCTCGGCACCGACGGAGCCGCCAGCAACAACGACCTGGACATGCTGAGCGAAATGCGCACCGCCGCATTGCTCGGCAAGGCAGCCAGCGGCGACGCCAGCGCGCTGGGCGCCCACACGGTCCTGCGCATGGCCACCCTGAACGGAGCGGCGGCGCTCGGACTCGCCGACACCATCGGCAGCCTGGAAGCCGGCAAGTGGGCGGACGTCTGCGCGGTCGATCTCTCGGCGCCGCGCACCCAGCCCGTCTACGAGCCGGTCTCCCAGCTGGTCTATGCCGCCGAGGCCTCTCAGGTGAGCGACGTCTGGGTGGCCGGCCAGCGGCTGGTAAAGGGCGGGCGGCTGACCCACCTGCACCTGGACGACATCAGCGGCCGCGCCGCAGAATGGAGAGAGAAGATCTGGAACTACGACCATGAGTGACCCCCAAGCGAAGACCGGCGGCAACGTCGACCAGGGCGAGATCCGCAAGTTCGAGGCGATGGCGGAGACCTGGTGGGATCCCGACGGGGATTTCGCTCCCATCCACCAGATGAACCCGCTGCGGCTGGGCTATATCGACGAGCGCGCGCCCATCGCGGGCCGCAAGGTGCTCGACATCGGCTGCGGCGGGGGCATCCTGAGCGAGGCCATGGCGCGTGCCGGGGCGCAGGTGACGGGCATCGATCTCGCCACCGCTCCTCTCGCCGCCGCACGTCGCCATGCGGCGGAATCCGGCGTGGAGTTGGAGTACCTCGAGACCAGCGCCGAGGATCTCGCGGCCGAGCGCCCGGAAGCCTACGATGTCGTCACCTGCCTGGAGATGCTGGAGCACGTGCCCGACCCCGGCGCGGTCGTCGCCGCCTGCAGCCGGCTGGTGCGGCCCGGAGGCGATATCTTCTTCTCCACCATCAACCGCACCGCGAAGGCGTTCGCGCTCGCCATCGTGGGCGCAGAGTACGTGCTGCGTCTCCTGCCCAGGGGTACCCACGAGTACGACAAGCTGATCCGGCCTTCGGAGCTGGAAGCGTGGGCCCGGCAGGCGAAGCTGCGGCTCGAGGAGCTGACCGGCGTGCGCTACAACCCGCTCACCCGCCACTTCAGCCTCACCGACGACGTCGACGTCAATTACATCGCCCACTTCCGCCGGAGGACCGCCAAGCGATGACGGCGCCCGCGCGTTTCGGCGGCTGGCTGTTCGACCTGGACGGCACTCTCATCGATACGGCGCCGGACATGACCGACACGCTGGCGGAGCTGTGCCGGGCCCACGGCACTCGCCCGCCGGAATATCGCCTGGCGCGGGCGAGCATCACCAACGGGGCCGCGGGGCTGATCCGGCTCGCCTTCCCCGATTGGAACGAGGATGCCCGCCAGGCACTCTACGGCGAGTACCTGCAGCGCTACGCCGACCGCATCCACCGCAGCTCCCGGCTGTTCGAGGGCATGGAGGAGGTGCTCGCCGCCATCGAGGCGGCCGGTGTGCCCTGGGGCATCGTGACCAACAAGCCCCAGGCGCTCACCGATGCACTGCTCGAGGGGCTGGGGCTGCATACCCGCTCCCGGATCTCCATCGGCGGAGACGCGTTGCCGGAGCGCAAGCCCCATCCCATGCCGCTGCTGCACGCCGCACGAGGACTCGCCGTCGACGCCGCCGACTGCGTCTATGTGGGCGACAACCTGCGCGACGTGGAAGCCGGCCGCGCCGCCGGCATGCGCACCATTGCGGCCGCCTACGGCTATCTGCTGCCCGACGACGACGTGCGGGGCTGGCAGGCCGATCTGGTCATCGAGCACCCGGTGGCGCTGCTGCCGATGCTGGAGGAAGCGCGCGGGTGAGCGGCTGGCTGCAGGAGGCGGTGCCGCTGTGGCTGGCCGGGACGGCCTGTGCGGCGGCGCTGGCCGCGGGTCTCCTGCTGCACTGGCTGCTCGTGCGCGGGCGCATTGCCCGGCTGGCCGCGGAACGGGACGACGCCGACCGCCGGGTCAAGGACCAGGAAACGCTGCGCGCGGAGCGGGAAGCGGCATTCGACCTAGCCGCCAGCCGGCTGCAGCGCTCCTTCGGCGACCTGGCGAACCGCAGCCTGCGGTTCAACAGTGAGGCCTTCCTGCGCCTCGCGAAACAGAACCTCGGCACCCAGCAGGAGCAGGCCCGGCACGCGCTCTCCGAGCGGGAGAAGGCGGTCGAGAGCCTGGTGCAGCCCATCCGTGAGGCGCTGGAGAAGACCGAACGCCAGATCGGCGAACTGGAAAAGGCCCGCTCCGAGGCCTACGGCAGCATTACCGCCCAGCTCGCCGCGATGCAGGCCAGTCAGCAGGCACTGCAGGCGGAGACCGGCAACCTCGTCAAGGCCCTGCGGCGCCCGGAAGTGCGTGGCCAGTGGGGCGAGATCACGCTGCGTCGGCTCGTCGAACTGGCCGGCATGCTCGAGCACTGCGACTTCGTGGAGCAGGCCACGGGCGGCAGCGCCGGCGATCGTATCCGTCCTGACATGGTCGTGCGCATGCCCGACGACCGGGAACTGGTGGTGGACGTAAAGACACCGCTGGACGCCTATCTGGAGGCCATTGAGGCCACGGACGACCGGCTGCGTGCGGCCGCCCTCGCCCGCCACGAGCGCAAGGTCCGCGAGCGCATCCGGGAGCTGGCCGGCAAGCACTACTGGTCCCAGTTTCCCCGCAGTCCGGAGTTCGTCATCCTGTTCATCCCCGGCGACCAGTTCCTGGCGGCAGCCATGAACGAGAACCCGGACCTGCTGGACGAGGCGCTGCGGCAGAAGATCATCCTGGCCACGCCCACCAGCTTCGTCGCGCTGCTGAAAGCGGTGGCCTACGGCTGGCGCCAGCTCGCTCTTGCCGAGAACGCCGAGGAGATCCGGCGCCTCGCCGTGGAACTCCACGACCGGCTGGCCACCTTCAGCAGCCATCTGAACCGGGTCGGCCGCCAGCTCTCCGGCAGCGTGAACGCCTTCAACAAGGCAGTGGGCTCGCTGGAGCGCAGTGTGCTGCCCGGCGCACGCAAGTTCACGGAACTCGGCGTACACACCCGCAAGTCCCTCGATACGCTGGAACCGGTGGAAGAACTCACCCGCGTGGCGGAGGCGGGTAGCGGCGGCGAAGAGGGTGAGGACCCGGCGGGCGAGACAGACGAAACCGGCCTCTCCTGATCCGGTGACCGACGCAACCGAAAACTGGACGCGAGCCGCGCCGGGATCCGACGAGGAGCTGGTCGCGAACTTCCTGCGGGGTGCCGGGGAACGGCGCTTCCGAGTACTGTGTTCGCTGCGAGACACCATCCTCGCCACCACGGTGCAGGGCCGGGAACCGGCGGTGGGCACCGTGAAACTCGACTGGTGGCGGCAGGAGCTCGGCCGGCTCGCCACCGGCGAACCGCGCCATCCGCTGACCCGGGCGCTTCAGCCCGAACTGGACGCGGACTCGCCTTACCTCCCCTGGCTGGAGGAACTGGCGATCTGTGCAGAGTCTCTGGGCCGCCGCGAAGCGCCCGATTCCGTCGACGGGCTCCGCCTGCACTGTTTCCGCCGCGAAGGCACGGTACTCACACTGGCTGCCGCTCCCGACGGCGACGCCGCCGAGGACAACCCCCGGCGGACGGCGGCGAGGCACGCGGGCATCGCCTGGGGTCTGGCGAAAAGCACGGCCGCGCTGGCGGATGGCCGGCAGCTGTTCCTGCTGCCGCAGGATCTCGCCGCCGATGCGGGCCTGCAGGACGTCCCCGCCGGCCGCTGGCCGGAACACGAGGCATTCCGGCGCGCGGTCGAGCGCCTGGCCGAGGCCGGACTCGATGAACTCGCGCGGGCACGACACGAGGTCGCGAGCGCCAGCGCCGTCACGGCCCTCGTGGGCGCGGTGAGCGAGGCCCACCTGAGCGCCCGGCGCCGCGGCGCCGGGCGCTCCGCCCATCCGTTACAATTACTCTGGCGCGCCTGGCGCGCCGCCCGCCGCCAGGCGCGCATGGCAACCCCCCCGACAGAGGAGCAGCCTTGACCTTCGATCCCCGCAACTACACTCCCCGCGAGAGCCTGCTCGCCGACCGCATCATCCTGGTCACCGGCGCCGGCGACGGCATCGGGCGCGCGGCTGCCACGCGCTTCGCCGAACTGGGCGCACGGGTGATCCTGCTCGGACGCACGGTGAGCAAGCTGGAATCGGTGTACGACGAGATCATCGACGCAGGTCACCTGCGCCCCTCCATCGCGCCCATGGACTTCGAGAAGGCCGACGGCGACGCCTACACCAGCCTCGCGGACAGCGTTGCAGGGGAATTCGGCCGGCTGGACGGCCTGCTGCACAACGCCGGCATCCTGGGAGAGCTCGCCCCCATCGAGCACTACGACGTGGCCCTCTGGCAGCGGGTCCTCCACGTCAACCTGACGGCGGAGTTCGTACTGACGAAGGTCTGCCTGCCTCTGCTGCGCCAGTCGGAGGACGGCTCCGTCGTGTTCACGTCGAGCGGCGTAGGGCGCGAGGGCCGTGCCTACTGGGGTGCCTACGCGGTGTCCAAATTCGGCGTCGAAGGCCTCTCCCAGGTGCTCGCCCGGGAGACGGAGAAAGCGGGCATACGGGTCAACTGCGTGAACCCGGGCGCCACCCGCACCGACATGCGCCTGAAGGCCTACCCCGCGGAAGACAGGAGCAAGCTCGCCGGTCCCGGGGAGGTGCTTGCGCCGCACATTTATCTGCTCGGCCCCGACAGCCGCGGCGTCACCGGGGGCTCTTTCGACGCCCAGTAGGCCGCCCGGCAGTGCGGCCCGACTTGCGCCCGCCCGGCCGACGGGCGGGCTTTCGTCCCGGCTTGCGCCCCGCATCGCCCCCGCCCGGCGCCGGCAGTCCCGCTGCGGCGTACAGCGCTGCGACCTCGCCGCGATTAAGGGGGCGATGCAGCCCGCGGCGCAGGCCCCGAGGCAGTCTGATCGGGCCGTAGCCGACCCGGATCAGCCGGCTTACCTCGACGCCCACCGCCTCCCAGAGGCGCCTGACCTCCCGGTTGCGCCCCTCGCGCAGCGTGACCTCGTACCACTGGTTCACGCCCTCGCCGCCCTTCTCCGCCAGGCTCTCGAAAGCGGCGCGGCCGTCTTCCAGCGTGATGCCCTCGGTCAGCCGCGCGAGATCCGCGGCCGAGGGCGTGCCGCGCACGCGCACCGCGTAGCGCCGTTCGATGCCGTTCGAGGGATGCATGAGAGCATTGGCCAGCGCGCCGCCCGTGGTGAAGATCATAAGGCCGCTGGTGGCGACGTCGAGACGGCCGACACCCACCCAGCGGCCGCGGGGCAGGCGGGGCAGCGCCTCGAATACCGTGGCATGGCCCGACTCGCCGCTGCGGGAGCAGACCTCGCCCTGGGGCTTGTGGTACATCAGGTGCTGGTGCGAGCCGGCTTCCGGTACACGGACCCGGAGTGGCCGGCCGTCGAGCGTGATCCGCTCGTCGCCGGTCACGGTGTCGCCGAGCGCCGCAGTGCGGCCGTCGATGGAGAGCCTTCCCTCGCCGATCCAGCGCTCGATCTCCCGGCGGGAACCGTGGCCGGCTGCCGCCAGCACCTTCTGCAAGCGCTCGGCCACGGCGGCGTCCGTCAGCTGGACGGCGGCACGCCGGCGCTGGCGGTTCCCTCGCCCTCGTTTTCTTCTTCTTCCACCGGCAGCGAGGTCACCGTGGCGGAGGCCGGCTTCCCGCCCTGCCCGGCGCCGGCCAGATCCAGCTGCGCGTTCAGCCCCTCGATATCCTGCAGCTCGGCCAGCGGCGGCAGGTCATCGAGCCGCTTCAGGCCGAAGTAGTCCAGGAAGGCCTTGGTCGTACCGAACATCTCCGGTTTGCCCGGCACGTCGCGATGACCGAGCACACGAATCCACTCCCGATCGAGCAGCGTGCGGATGATATTGGGGCTGACCGTGACGCCGCGCACGTCCTCGATCTCGCCGCGGGTAATGGGCTGCCGATAGGCGATCAGCGCCAGCGTCTCGAACAGCGCACGGGAGTAGCGCGGCGGCCGTTCTTCCCACAGCGGCTGCAGCATCGCGGTCATCGACGGGCGCACCTGCACGCGGTAACCGGAAGCCACCTCGGCCAGCATGATGCCCCGGTCCTCGTAATCGGACTCGAGCTCCTCGAGGGCCGCCCGGATGTCCTTGCGCTCCGGGCGTGACTTCTCGTCGAACAGCGACATCAGCTGGTCCACCGACAGCGGTTCCGAGGCGGCCAGCAACGCCGCCTCGAGAATGTACTTGATACTCGTCTCATCCATAGGTCACTGCACCGCGGATGCTCAGGAAATGACGCTCTCGTCCGACATGCCGGCATCCCCCTCGTCGTTCACAACTCGCACGTTCGAGGCCGCACGCACATGCACCGGCGCGAAGTCCTCGGACTGGACCACCTCGATCAGTGACTCGCGGAGCAGCTCCAGCACGGCGATGAAGGTCACGGCGACCCCCATCCGGCCCTCTTCCACGTCGAAGAGGCGGTCGAACTGGGTGAACTGGGTGCCCCGGATCCGGGTCAGGATCTCCGACATGCGCTGGCGCACCGACAGCGGCTCGCGCTGGACGTGCAGATTGCTGTACATCTCCGCCCGCGCCATCACCTGTTGCAGGGCCACCATCAGTTCCTTCAGCGTCACCTCCGGCAGCTTGGTCACCACCTGACGCTCGGGCGCCGGCACCTGCACCACGTGCACGTCGCGCTCCACGCGCGGCAACTCGTCGAGATTCTCCGCTGCCTTCTTGAAACGCTCGTACTCCTGCAGCCTTCGCACCAGCTCCGCGCGAGGGTCGTCCTCCTCGTCGTCCTCCACCACCGGACGCGGCAGCAGCATCCTGGACTTGATCTCGGCCAGCATGGCGGCCATCAAGAGATATTCCCCGGCCAGCTCCAGCTGGAGCTCCTTCATCAACTCGATGTACTGGATGTACTGGCGGGTGATCTCGGCGATGGGGATGTCGAGGATGTCGAGGTTCTGCCGGCGGATCAGGTAGAGCAGAAGGTCGAGCGGGCCCTCGAAGGCCTCCAGGAACACCTGCAGGGCATAGGGCGGGATATACAGGTCCTGCGGCAGCTCGGTCACCGGCTCGCCGTCCACAATGGCAAACGGCATCTCGGCCTGGGAGGGCCGCAGATCTTCAGGCACGGCCTTCGGCGCGCCCTGATCGCTCACCACCCGCAGGACCGGCTGCTTTTTCTCTGACTCGGACACAGGCTGATTCTAACGTAATCCCGGCACCGCCGTGGCCAATCATTCGAACGTACTGACGTCCCCGATACCACGCCGGATGATGCGCACCGTACCCTCGGTGAGATCCAGCACGCTGGAGGGCTCCATCCCGCCGGGGCCGCCGCCGATGACCGCATCCACCTGATTCCCCAGCCGTCCCGCGATCTCCACGGGGTCGGTCATGGGCACGTCGTCGCCCGGCAGCAGCAGCGTCGAGCTCATCATCGGCTCTGCCAGCGTCTCCAGCAGCGCCTGGGTAATGGGGTGATCCGGCACCCGGATGCCGATGGTCTTCTTCTTGGGGTTCCTGAGCCGGTTCGGCACTTCCCGCGTGGCCTTCAGGATGAATGTGTACGGCCCCGGCGTGAAATGCTTCAGCAGCCGGTAGGCCCAGTTATCCACCCGCGCGTAAGTGGCGATCTCGGAGAGGTCGCGTACCACCAGCGAGAAGTCGTGCAGCTTGTCCGCCTTACGCAGCAGACGGATCCGGTCCAGCGCCTTCTTGTTGCCGATCCGGCAGCCGAACGCATAGCTGGAGTCCGTGGGGTATACCAGCAGACCGCCCTCACGGATTATTTCGACCGCCTGGTCGACGTACCGCCTTTGGGGGTTCTGCGGATGGATGGTGATGATCTGGGACACGCGGCGCATTCTACCGGTACCTCCCGCCAAATCCGACTGCCGTGATTCGCTGCATTGGGGTCCACCGACGGGTGCGCTATCATGCGCCGATCGCAGTGCGCGCCGC
>CAZRSA010000068.1:0-14615 GCA_964602525.1 uncultured Woeseiaceae bacterium | reverse complement strand
CGGAGCGGGGCATGGCCGGCGAGTTCCTGACGGCGGTGCGGCTGAGCCGCGACCTACACGGCCCGTGGGTGGTCGCCCCGGATTCCCTCGCCGGCTACCGCGCCTACCTGGATCGGCTGGAGCAGGACAACAACCTGGGCTACTTCGTGATGACGCAAGCCGGGCGCATCGCGGGCGTGATCAACGTCAACGAGATCGTCTGGGGCGGCTTCCGCAGCGGCTATCTCGGCTACTACGCGTTCCTGCCCTGGACCGGCCACGGCTACATGCGCGCCGGCATGCGCAAGGTGCTCGCCCGGGCATTCCGCGTGCATCGGATGCACCGTCTCGAGGCGAATATTCAGCCGGGCAACGAGCCGTCCCGGCGGCTGGTGGGCGCTCTCGGCTTCCGGCTCGAGGGCTACTCGCCGCGCTATCTCAAGATCCGGGGCCGCTGGCGGGACCACGAACGCTGGGCGATCACCCGGGAGGAGTGGCGCGCCGCCTAGCGCCGGCATCGCTCTGCCCCTATGCTGGCCGCGGGGGTACTCGATCATGGTGACACTGCAGACCGAACGACTGCGGCTCAGGCTGCCCGCGGAACGGGACCTCGACGCCCTGGCACGCATGCACGCCGACGAGACGCACATGCGCTACATGGGCGGCGCCCTCGACCGGGAGGCCACCTGGCGGCATATCGCCATGATGCTCGGCCACTGGCAGATGCGGGGCTACGGCCTGTTCGCCGTGGAGGACCGCAGGGACGGCACCTTCCTGGGCCGCGTGGGCTTCATCCACCCGGAGGGCTGGCCGGGCTTCGAGATCGGCTGGCTGATCGGTCGGGAGTACGCCGGCCGGGGCTATGCCGCCGAGGCGGCGGCCGCGGCGCTGGACTGGTGCTTCGCCAGCCTGGACAAGGACCACGTCATCAGCCTGATCCATCCCGACAACCGTGCCTCCATCCGTGTGGCCGAGAAGCTCGGCGAGCGCCCCTCGGGCCGGACGCGTATAAAGGACCTGGACGTGGTCGTCTACCGACTCGAGCGCCCGGACTGGACCGGACGTCCCCGCGGAGAACTCTGATGCCTTCACTATCGCGACTCGTCCCTCTGCTCCGTCCTCTGATACTGCTGCCCACGGTCACGCTGCTGTTCGCCGCGGCGCCGGCGGCGGCCAGCGAAGACGACGGCCCCTACCGCTACGGCACGGCCAGCCGCGACGGCATCGGCAAGTTCTACATGGGGCGGGAAATCTCCCATGTCATGGGCCATCTCGGTGCCGGCTGGCTGGAGCGGCCGTCCCGGGAGCGCGAGGAGCGCACCGACCTGCTGATCGACAACCTGCCGCTGGAGGAGGACAACGTGGTGGCAGACGTCGGCGCCGGTACCGGTTACTTCAGCCTCCGCATCGCGCCGTCCGTCCCCCGGGGCGAAGTCCTCGCCGTTGACATCCAGCCCGAGATGCTCGCCATCATCCGCGAACGGGCGGAGGAGGAAGGCGTCGACAACGTCCGCGGCATCCGCGGCAGCGTGACCGACCCGAATCTGCCGGACGGCGGCGTGGATCTCGCGCTGATCGTCGACGCCTACCACGAATTCTCCCATCCGCGGGAGATGGCGCTCGCGCTGCGGCGCGCGCTGCGGCCGGGCGGCCGGCTGATCCTGGTGGAATACCGTGCCGAGGATCCCTCCGTGCCGATCAAGCGGCTGCACAAGATGAGCGAGGCGCAGGCGCGGCGCGAGCTGGAGGCGGCCGGCTTCGAGTTCGTACGCAATCCGGACTTTCTACCCCAGCAGCACTTCCTGGTGTTCCGCCGCCCGCGCTGAGACGCCGCCGCGGCGGACCCGACGTAATCGCCCGAACGGGATGTTAGGATGCGCGCTTTTTCGCGGGAGGACTCGTGACTCATGAGGGACGCCATGCAAGGATGGGCCGGCAGCAGGCCGGCGGGGCTCCTGGCGGCAATTCTTCTGACACCCTCGCTGCTGGCGGGTGCCGCCGTGAGCGCTGAGACGCCAAAGGACCCCTTCCTCTGGCTCGAGGACGTGGAGGGCGAGAAGGCACTCGCCTGGGTGGAGAGGCGCAACGAGGTCTCCCTCGGCTACCTGGAGTCCCGGCCCCTGTACGAGCCCCTGCGGTCACGGAGCCTCGCGATCCTGGATTCCGACGAACGCATCCCGCAGCCGGCGCTGCGCGGCGAGACGGTCTACAACTTCTGGCAGGACGCGCACAACCGCCGCGGCGTGTGGCGGCGCATGCCGCTCGCGGCCTACGCCCGGGGCGGCGCCGACTGGGAGGTATTGCTGGACCTGGACGCGCTCGCCGTGGAAGAGGGCGAGGACTGGGTCTGGAAGGGCGCCGACTGCCTCCCGCCCGACCACCGCCGCTGCCTCGTCAACCTGTCCCGAGGCGGCGCCGACGCCACGGTGGTACGCGAGTTCGATACCGTCACCGGCCGCTTCGTCGACGACGGTTTCCGCCTGCCGGAGGCCAAGCACTGGGTGGGCTGGGCCGACGAGGACACGCTCTACGTGGGCACGGATTTCGGCCCGGGCAGCCTGACCGATTCCGGCTACGCGCGCACGGCGCGGCTCTGGCGCCGCGGCGAGCCCCTGGACGAGGCGCCGGAGGTCTTCGCCGGCGAGCAGGCCGACGTGGCCGCGGGCGTGCTGCGCATCCGCGACGGCGAGCGGCACTACGACATCGCCACCCGCGCGAAGACCTTTTTCACCAGCGAGCGCTACCTCTACGGCGACGGCGAACTCGCGCGGATCGGCATCCCGGACGACGCCGAGCTGCACGGCATCCTGGACGGGCAGATGATCGTGGAGCTGAAGAGTGCCTGGGCGCCGGCCGGACGGGAATACCCCCAGGGCGCGC
Source organism: uncultured Woeseiaceae bacterium (assembly GCA_964602525.1). Lineage (GTDB taxonomy): Bacteria > Pseudomonadota > Gammaproteobacteria > Steroidobacterales > Woeseiaceae > Lentisalinibacter. Next base: position 11,756 of record CAZRSA010000068.1, on the reverse strand, counting down.
TGCTCGCCGCTGACTTCGCGGCTTTCATGGACGGCGAGCGTGACTTCGCGGTGCTGGTCGAACCGGCCCCGAACACGGCCATCGTCAGCGGCTCGGACACGGGGGTGATCCGCACCCGGAACCAACTGGTCGTCAACGAACTCGTGGACGTGGTGAACCGGCTGACCCGCTTCAGCCGGGAAGACGGGAGCTGGACCCGGCGCGCGGTCGAGGTGCCGGAGGGCGGGGACATCACCCTGATGAGCGCCACCGAGACCTCGGACGACTTCTTCTTCCGCTACGAGGGCTTCCTCACGCCGGACACGCTGTATCTGGCCCGCGACGGCGGCGGCAGGACGGGGGAGGTGCGGGCCCTGCCGGCCTTCTTCGATACCGACGGCATGCGGGTGGAGCAGCATTTCGCCACCAGCCGCGACGGTACCCGGGTGCCTTATTTCCTGGTGCTCCCGGACGGTTTCGAGGCGGACGGGGACACGCCGACCCTGCTCTACGGCTACGGGGGTTTCGAGGTGAGCATGACGCCCTCCTACAGCGCCATCCTGGGTTCGAGCTGGCTCGCCCGGGGCGGCGCCTATGCGCTGGCGAACATCCGCGGCGGCGGCGAGTACGGCCCGCGCTGGCATCGGGCGGCACTGCGCGAGCAACGCCAGCGGGCGTACGACGATTTCATCGCGGTGGCGGAGGACCTGGTGGCGCGGGACGTGACCAGCCCGCAGCATCTCGGCATCCGCGGCGGCTCCAACGGCGGCCTGCTCACGGGCGTGATGCTCACCCAGCGTCCGGAGCTGTTCGGAGCCGTGGTGGTGCAGGTGCCGCTGCTCGACATGAAGCGCTACCACCGGCTGCTGGCCGGGGCCTCCTGGATGGGCGAGTACGGCAACCCGGACACGGAAGACTGGGAGTTCATCGCCGCATACTCGCCCTACCACAACCTGGATGCGGAGGCCGACTATCCCCGGGCGTTCTTCACCACCTCCACCCGGGACGACCGGGTGCACCCCGCCCACGCGCGCAAGATGGTGGCGCGCATGAAAGCGATGGGCCACGACGTTCTCTACTACGAGAACACCGTCGGCGGCCACGCCGGCGCCTCGGACAACGCGCAGCAGGCCCGGGTGCAGGCACTCATCTACACCTACCTGTGGGACCGCCTGGGCGACGGCGGGGAGCAGCGGGACCCGGCGCGATAGCGCCGAGGTCCGCCACTCGGGTCCCGGCGGCGGAATTGCGCGTTACCGCCAGTGTGCGCGGGTTCACGTCCCGGGCCCCGGGGCAATCTGTAGACTGGGGTACGGTTATGACCTTTTCGCAACAGAACGCCCAGGTCCGGAAGAAGCTCACGGCCATGCTGGAGGAGACCATCGCGGCCGCGGAGACGGGCGATGACGCCGGCCGGACCGTGGAGCTGGACCAGGCACGCATCGGCCGCCTGTCCCGGATGGACGCCCTGCAGAGCCAGGCCATGTCCCGGGAGGCCAGCCGGCGGCGCAGCGAGCACATCCTGCGCATCCGTGCGGCCCTGAAGCGCCTCGAGGAAGACGAATACGGGCGCTGCGTGCGCTGCGGCGAGGCCATCAACCCGAAGCGCCTCGAACTCGACCCGGCCACCGCGTTGTGCATCACCTGCGCCGAGAGCGCCGAGCAGCCCCGCCGCTGACCCCCTCCGCGGCGTCCCCGCGGCTTTCCCGCCGTCATATAGCGGAAACTGCGGCTGTGCGCGGTGCCCGCGCCGGTTACCATGTGCGCGTGCGGCCGTGCAGGCTGTCCGATATGTTTTGTCCATGAATAGCGGAGTGGCTGTCCAATGAGCGAATCAGTGCCGAGGTCGCGCGAAGACGACTACACCCCCGAGATGGCCGAGAAGCGCCGGGGCTTCATCGGCGAACACACCGGCGTCAGGCTCAGGCACGTGGGCCAGTTCTCGTTAGAGCCGTCGCTGCTGCCCGGCAACATCGAGAACTTCATCGGCGTGGCCCAGGTGCCCATCGGGCTGGCCGGGCCTCTGCTGGTCCACGGCGAACACGCCGAGGGTGAGTTCTACATCCCGCTCGCCACCACCGAGGGCACGCTGGTGGCGAGCTACAACCGGGGTATGAAGCTGCTGCGTGCGGCCGGCGGCGTGCGCACGACGGTGCACGACGACTGCATGCAGCGCGCACCGGCGTTCATCTTCAGGAACGCACGGGACGCACGCGAGTTCGGCATTTGGGTCGAGGAAAACATCGAGGCCATCCGGGAACAGGCGGAGTCGACGAGCAGTGTGGCGAAGCTGCGCAACATCGAGCAATACTCGGCCAGCCGCTTCCGCTATCTGCGCTTCGACTTCACCACGGGCGACGCGGCCGGCCAGAACATGGTGACCCGGGCAACCCGCGCGGCCTGCGACTGGATCAAGGCCAACTACCCGGGCATAGACCACTACTACCTCGAGTCGAACTTCGCCACCGACAAGAAGAGCTCCCAGGTCAACGTACTGCATACCCGCGGCAAGCGGGTCACGGCCGAGGCCATCATACCCGGGGAAATCCTGACCTCGGTCACGCATGCGCCGGCAAGCCTGGTGCTGCGCGGCCGTCAGGTGGCAAACCTGGGTGCCATGCTGTCCGGTGCCAACAACAACGGCGCGCACTCGGCCAACGCGATCACCGCCATGTTCATCGCCACCGGCCAGGACGTGGCCAACGTCGCGGAATCCAGCGCCGGCATCATCCACGCGGAACTGACACCGGAAGGGGATTACTATTTCTCCATCACGCTGCCGTCCCTGATCGTCGCCACCCACGGCGGCGGCACGGGGCTCCCAACCCAGCGGGAATGCCTGGAGGTGCTCGGCTGCTACGGCAAGGGCAAGGTGCTGAAGCTGGCCGAGATCGTCGCGGCCACGGTGCTCTGCGGCGAACTCTCACTGGGCGGTGCCATCGTGGCCGACGAATGGGTATCGAGCCACGAGAACTACGGGCGCAACCGCTGAGCATGCGGTCGCCGGCGGCCATCGCACTGCTCGCCCTGCTGGCCGCGGCGCCCGGCTCCGCCGACGACATCGAGGCCGGCGAGCCCGAACCCGCCTTCAAATACGAACGGCCGGAGAGCCTGCCCGACGACGACGAACTGGTGGCAATGGGGGCGGTGATCGGGGAGATCCGCCTCGACCGGCAACAGATCTTCGACACCAGTCAGCCGGAGGAGGACAAGGCGCTCTTCCGGCTGGCGAACCGCCTGCATCCGCTGACCCGGCCGTCGGTCATCACCAGCCAGCTGCTGTTCTCGAGCGGCGACCCCTACGACCCGCGCCTGCTCGCCGAATCGGAACGCATCCTGCGCGATAACGGTTTCCTGTTCGACGCACTCGTGGTGCCGGTGGCCTACGAGGACGGCGAGGTGGACGTCCTGGTGCGCACCCGCGACCTCTGGACGCTGGAGCCTGCCCTGTCGCTGTCCCGTTCCGGCGGCGAGAACCGCACGCTGCTGGGCGTCGAGGACCAGAACTTCCTCGGTACCGGCGCCACGGTGAGCCTGGAGTTCGAGAACGACGTGGACCGCGACTCGCGCCGCATTACCTACTCGGACCGCCAGCTGGGCAGGAACTGGATCTCGGTGGATCTCAACTACTCGGACAACACCGACGGAACGTCGAAGGCGCTGAGCGTCTGGCGGCCCTTCTACGCACTGGACACCCGCTGGGCCGGCGGCTTCACCGCCTTCGCCGACGACCGCGTGGATTCCCTGTACGAACTCGGCGACGAGGTGGTGGACTACCGCCACGACGAGGAGATGCTGCAGCTGTGGTACGGCTGGTCGCCGGGGCTGCGGGACGGCTGGACCCGCCGCTGGCGCGCCGGGCTGGTCTACCACGACAACGTATTCGGCCCCCCCGACGACCCCATCCGCGCCGGCCCCGTCCCCGAGGACCGCAAGCTGGTCTATCCCTACATCACTCTCGAGCTACTCGAGGACCGCTACACCGAGACGATGAACCACGACCAGATCGGCCGTACGGAGGACTTCTTCCTGGGTACCCGGCTGTCGGCCAGTATCGGCTGGGCCGGTGAAAGCCTGGGCTCGGACCGTGACGCCTGGGTGTTGTCGGCGGCGGCCAGCCGCGGCTACGGCACGCCCGCCGACCGCATGCTGCTGCTGGAGGCCAGCGCGTCGACACGCCTGGAGTCCGGCGACATCGAGAACGGGCTGCTCCGCGGCTCCATCCGCTATTACCACAAGCAGTCCGAGAAGCGCCTGTTCTTCATGACTCTGCACGGAGCGGTGAGCGAGAACCTGGACCTGGACAACCCGCTGCAGCTGGGCGGCGACAGCGGCCTCCGGGGCTACCCGATCCGCTACCAGACCGGCGAGGCCAGCGCCGTGTTCACCATCGAGCAGCGCTACTTCACCGACTGGTACCCGTGGCGGCTCTTCCGCGTGGGCGGCGCCGTCTTCGGCGACCTCGGCCGCACGTGGGGCGACAACCCGGTGGGCGGCCCGAGCCTGGGCCTGCTGAAGGACGTCGGCTTCGGCCTGCGGCTGGCGCCCACCCGGGGCGGCACCGAGAAGGTGATCCATATCGACGTGGCCTTCCCCCTCGACGGCGACGAGTCTCTGGATTCGGTACAGATCAGCGTGGAAGGCAAGCGCAGCTTCTAGCCGCGGGCGCCGGCTCGATGGCGCCGCAGCACCAGGCCGTAGACGATCAGGTTGACGACGATCACACCGCTGCCGAGAACCACCTGCACGGTGGGCGTGAGGCCGGCGGGATAGATCAGCGGCAACAGGTAGTGCTCGATGAAGCCCCCTGTGTAACCCGCCTCGCCCGCGAGCGTGCGCAGGCGCTGCTCCAGCGGGGTCAGGGGGCAGATGCCGCCGCTGAACTCGATGTACGCGCCCCAGGCGGCGCAGGGCAGATGGACGGCCGCCGCCAGCGGCCAGCGCAGCGCGAGCAGCCCGCCCGCCACGACGAACAGGATGAACACGCCGTGCAGCAGCAGCACGGCGTCTGCGGCGAGGCTGGCGGCCATTGCGAACGGGCCCTCTCCCTATCGGCGGAGACTGCGTAAAACCGATAGTTACACGCGCGGACCGCCGAGCGAAACTGATCTTCATCAGGCAACCACCGGAGAGCGTCGGCACCCGGGCCGCTTTCCCGCCGCGTGACGGCCTCCGAAGGAGGGACGAGTGAACGAGTCGGCAAGGGGTATCCGCGTGATCGGCGCGGGAGTAGGACGGACGGGGACCCACTCCCTGAAGCGCGCGCTCGAGCATCTGCTCGGCGGGCGCTGCTACGACATGGACGAGGTCCTGGCGCACCGGGAGCACGAGACGGTGTGGAAGGCAGCCGCCGAAGGCCGCATGCCCGACTGGCAGCGCTTCCTCGGCGCCTACACGAGCACGGAGGACTGGCCCGCGGCCGCATTTTGGCCGGAACTCGTCGAGGCGTTCCCGGACGCTCTCGTACTCCTGTCCCACCGCCGCGCCGAGGACTGGCTGCTGAGCGCGCGGGCGACGATTTTCCAGGCGATGGAAGACGACGAGGACACACCCTGGGGCGACATGATCCACGGGATCATGCGCGAGCGCTTCACTGACCTGCTGGAGGACGACAACGCCTGCCTCGAGGCCTACGAGCGGCACAATGCCGCCGTGCGCGCCGCGGTGCCGCCGGAACGCCTGATCGACTGGCCGACCGGCGCCGGCTGGGAGCCCCTGTGCGCGGCGCTGGGCGTCGCTGTGCCCGACATCCCCTTCCCGCACGTCAACACCACCCGGGAATTCCGGGACCGGGTGAGAGCGCACTGACGTCTCCCGTCGCGCTACCCTGAGCGCCGGCACGCCGCGGGCGTCGGCGCGCATTGACCACGATGCCGCAGAGAGGAGAGGCCATGATCACCGTCCATCACCTGGAAGACTCGCGCTCCCAGCGCGTGCTCTGGCTGCTCGAGGAACTCGGCCTCGACTACGAGATCCGGCGCTACGAGCGCGATCCGGACACCATGCTCGGTCCCGAATCCCTGAAGCAGGTCCATCCGCTGGGCAAGTCGCCGGTGATCGAGGACGACGGGCGGGTAGTGGCCGAGTCCGGCGCCATCATCGAATACCTGGCGGAGCGCCACGGCAACGGCCGGATGGTCCCGCCGGCCGGCTCGGACGAGCGCCTGCGCCATACCTACTGGCTGCATTACGCCGAGGGCACGCTGATGCCCCTGTTCGTCATGGGGCTGGTGTTCGAGCGCCTGTCCCAGCCGCCCATGCCGTTGCTGCTGCGCCCGGTAGGGGGCCTGATCGGGGCCGGCGTGCGCAAGTCGTTCATCGAGCCGCGGCTCGGGGAGAATCTCGCGTTCATCGAGGACGAGCTCGGCCGCAGCACCTGGCTCGCCGGCGAGGAGCTGAGCGGTGCCGACGTGCAGATGAGCTTCCCGCTGGAAGCCGCGGCGGCCCGCGGCGGAGTCGACGACTACCCCCGCATCCGCGCCTTCGTCGAGCGGGTGCATGCACGGGCGGCCTACCGCCGCGCGCTGGAGCGCGGCGGCCCGTATTCCTACGCCGGCTGACGGGGGAGCGCGACGATGACCGTAATGGCGATCTGCATCGGGCTGCTGGGGCTGCTGGTCTTCCTGCTCGGCCTGTCTGTGTCGCTGACCCGGCACCGGGCGAGGACGGGGGTGGGCTACCCGGAGGATCCCGCCGACATCCTGCACAAGCTGGTGCGTGCCCACGGCAACACCATCGAGTATGCGCCCATGCTCGCGCTGCTGATCTGGGTGGCGGGCACGGCCACCAGCGAGGTCTGGCTGCAGTGGATCATGATCGGCGCTACGGCCAGCCGCTACATGATCGTGGCCGGGATGCTTCTCGCGCCCTCCCTGCGCCACCCCCATCCGCTGCGCTTCCTCGGCGCGCTGGGGACCTACGTCTTCGGCACGGTCCTGTGCCTCGACCTGCTCTACCGCGCCCTGGCCTGAGGCCCGCGCGCCTGCATAACGACGCCGAAAACGTTACCCTGTCGCCAGTGGCTCGGGGGCCGGCGCCACGCCGGCACCGCGGGCGCGACACCCACGAAGCGGTGTGGCTGCGGCTGCCCCGCTGATGAGCAGCTTGGAGAACCCTGTGAAGATTGCTGACAACCGCGTCGTCGCCATCGACTACACCCTCACCGACGACGAGCAGAACGAGCTCGACAGCTCGACCGGCCGCGAGCCGCTGAAGTACCTGCACGGAGCGCAGAATATCATCCCCGGCCTGGAGAAGGCGCTCGCGGGCAAGGCGCAAGGCGACGAGGTTCAGGTGACGGTACAGCCCGAAGAGGCCTACGGCCCGGTCAATCCGGACCTGATCCAGAAAGCGCCGCTGAGCGCCTTCCAGGGCGTCGAGGAAGTGAAGCCGGGCATGCAGTTCCAGGCCGAAGGGCCGAACGGGCAGACTCAGATCATCACCGTCCGGGAGGTCCACGACGACGGCGTGGACATCGACGCCAACCACCCGCTGGCCGGCCAGGTGCTGCACTTCGACGTGAAGATCCAGGAAGTGCGCGAGGCCACCGAGGAAGAGGTCGAACACGGTCACGTCCACTGATGGCGGAAGACCGGATCGAGAACATTGAGGCGAAGCTCGCCTATCTCGAGGACGCCAACGAGACCCTGAGCGGCGAGGTCGCGACCCAGCTGCGCATGATCGAGAGCCTGGAGTCCCGGCTGGCACTGGCACTCGAACGCATCGGCGAACTGGAGTCGGGCCCCGTGGACGAGCCCCGGGGAGACGAGCCGCCGCCCCACTACTGATCCGGGCGCGGAAGCAGCCGGCACATGGATGTACTGGCCCTCTCCGCCAACCTCCTGCTGATCGCGGCCCTCGTCGCGATGTTCGCGGAGGCGGTGGGCCGCCGCCTCTTCGCCCCTCCCTGGCTGCGTTACGGCCTCGCCGCGGCGGCCCTGATGCTGGCCGCGGACCTTGCGGTGTATCTCGCCGGGGTCGGTCAGGGCGTGCCGGCATGGTTCTACGCAGTGGCCACCGCGGTGCTCGCGGCCCGCGTGGTGACGGAGACGGTGGTAGGACTGGCGGCCGCCGAACGGTTGGGGCTGCGTCCCCTGCCGCTGCTGCGCCCGCGCAGCCACGGAGGCCGCCGGCGGGCGCTGGCCGCAGTGGGCGCAGGCGTCGCCTGCGGAGTCGTGCTGGCGGCCTGGAGCACGGCGCTTTTCCTCCTCACGGATCCCGTGCCGGCCGACGGCGGACCGGTGCTGCCGTGGCGCATGCCCGGCGGGACGGCCCTGGCGGGCTTCCTGACCGGCCTGCTGCTCACCGCCCTGGGCGAGGAGCTGACCTTCCGCCTCGGCATCCAGAACTGGCTGGCCACCCGTATCGGCGGCGGTCCGGGCGGCTACTGGGCCGCCATCGTGCTCGCCTCCGCGCTCTGGTCACTGGGGCACCTCGGCGGGATGGACCCGGAGTGGGTGAAGCTCGCGCAGATCTTCCCGGCAGGGCTGCTCCTCGGCTGGCTGTTCCGCCGGTCCGGACTCGAGGCCTGTGTCATCGCCCACGCCGTGCTGAACCTGATCATGCCCCAGATTACCCCGCGGGTACTGGGCTGAACGACGCCGCCGTGGCAGGGACGGGCGCCGTGGCATAATCGGCGGCAGAAGCAGACACAGGGTAGACCAGTGACCGAAAAGGACGATCTCAAAGAGCAGCTCCGCACCCTGCACCGGGAGCTGGAGGGCTCCGCCGAGCTGGACGAGGACATGCGACGGCTGCTCGGCCAGGTGGACGAGGACATCCACCGGCTGCTCGACCAGGGCGGCGAAGCCGCCGTGCAGACCGCCAGCGACACGGATGCCGGCGACGCGCTCAGCGAGCAGGTACGCGAGACGGCCACCAACTTCCAGGCCGAGCACCCCCGCACCTACCGGGTGCTGCGGGAAATCGCCGACACGCTGGCGAAGCTGGGCATCTAGGACGGTGGCCGGGGCGAAAGTGGCAACAGCGGCGGCACCCGGCGCGGCGCGGCCGCCGGCGGCGTGAACGAACTTCTGGCGGCTTTCGGCGACTACCTGCCCGCCCTGGCGGCGGCGGCCTTCGTGGCGGTGGTGCTGGCGCTCGGCCAGTGGCTGCTGCTGTCGCGCAAGCCGCTGGGCACCGAGGCCCGGCTGCCGCGGCAGCTCGCCATGCTGCTGCTCACCGCGGCGGGGCTGCTGCTGATCGTGCTGCTGCTGCCCATGTCGGACAGCACCCGGGGCCAGGTGCTGAGCCTGATCGGCATCGTGCTCACCAGCGTGATCGCGCTGTCCTCCACCACCTTCGTGGCGAACGCGATGGCCGGGCTGATGCTGCGCATGGTGAAGAGCTTCCGCCCCGGCGACTTCGTGAGCGTGGGCGAGGAGTTCGGCCGGGTAACCGAGCGCGGGCTGTTCCACACCGAGATCCAGACCGAGGACCGCGATCTCACCACCCTGCCGAACCTCTACCTGGTGAAGACCCCGGTCACGGTGGTGCACTACTCGGGCACCATGATCTCGGACTCGCTCTCCCTCGGCTATGACCTTGCCCACGGCCGCATCGAGACGCTGTTGAAGCAGGCCGCGGAGCAGTCCGGACTGGAGGAGCCGTTCGTCCACGTGCGCGAGCTGGGTGACTTCTCCGTCACTTACCGGGTGTCCGGCTTCCTGGCGGAGGTCAGGCACCTGCTGACGGCACGTTCCAACCTGCGTCGCGCCATCCTGGACACGCTGCACGGTGCCGGCGTCGAGATCGTATCGCCCACGTTCATGAATCAGCGCCGCATCGGTGAGGGGGTCAGCATCGTGCCGCCGGACGACGGCGAGGCGCCGCGCCAGGAGGCGCCGGCCGCCGGGAAACCCGAGGACCGGATCTTCGACAAGGCCGAGGAAGCGGGTGAGCGGGAATCACTGCGGGTGGAACTGGAAGAGCAGCAGGCGGCAAAGACGGCGCTGGAGACGGCCATCAAGGATGCGGACGACGAGGAGAAGCCGGCCCTGGAACGAGAACTCGAGGCCCTGGACCAGCGGGTGGCAGCGCTCACAGAGGCGGTGGAGGCGGAGGCGCAGGCCGAGGCGCCGGACAAGGCGCCGGGGTGAGACCCGCTCAGGCGGCGGACAGCTGCCGGATGCGGGGCACGAACAGCATCAGCAGCACGGCCGAAAGGATCGGCAGCAGCGACACCACCACGAACAGCGGCCGGTAGGAATAGTGCTCAATCAGCCAGCCGGCCAGCGGCGCGAACAGCGCCGCCCCGAGGCTGCCGATCGCCCCGTAGGCGCCCCACACCGAGGCCACGCGCCCTGCGGAGAACAGGTCCGAGGGCAGTGTGAAGAACACCGAGCTCTTCACCTGGATGGAGAACATGCCGAGGGAGATGAGCGCGATGGCCACGTAGGGCGAGCCGGCCGTGGCCGCCGGCATGGCGCCCAGCATCAGCAACGCCCCCAGCCAGATGACGAACTTGCGGGAGAAATCGATGCTGCTGCCACCCTTGATGATGCGGCTGGACAGCCAGCCGCCGAACCAGGCGCCGACATCCGCCGCCACGAAGGGTATCCAGGCGAACAGGCCGATCTCGCGCAGGTTGAAGCCCCGCTCGTCCGCCAGGTACAGCGGCAGCCAGAAGACGAAGAAGTAGAACGGTCCGTCACTGACGAAGCGGGAGATCATCAGCCCCCAGAACTCCCTGTAGCGCAGGAGTTCGGCCCACCCCTCGGCGGCCTGCTGGGGTGCACGGCCGGCCAGGATCAGCTCGCGCTCGGCCGTGTCGATGCGGGGGTGCTCCTCGGGCAGCCGGTACCAGCGGTGCCAGAACCAGGCCCAGACGAGGCCGATGCCGCCGGGCACCAGGAAGGCCCACTCCCAGCCGAAGTTCTCGATCAGGCCGGCCGCCAGCGGCGGCGTGATGATGGAGCCGGCGCCCGCCCCCAGCATGAAGATGCCCACCGCGGTGGAACGCTCGCTGGCCGGGAACCACTGGGCCACGGCCTTCAGTGCGGCCGGGAAGTTGGCGGCCTCGGTCAGCCCGAGAGAGATGCGCAGCACCAGGAAGCTCGTGACGCCGCGGCCGAGTGCGTGGAGCATGGTCGAGACACTCCACAGCGCGGCCGCCAGCGTGAACGACAGCCGGGTTCCCAGGCGATCGATGACCGGCCCGGTGAGGAGCTGGCCGAGGGCATAAGCGGCGAGGAAGGCGGAGGTGAGCCAGCCGTAGTGCTGGTCGGTGATGCCGAACTCGTCCCTGACCACGGGCATGACCATGCCGAAGCTGAGCCGGTCCACGTAGTTGATGGTGGTGATGACCGCCAGCATGATGGCGATCCGCCAGCGCACGGCCATGGCGCGCTCCCCCGTGCCGTCGTCGTATTGCCGTCTGCTCCGCCGGAGCGGCCTGCCCAGGGCCGCCGCGGGGTGCCCGGATGCCGGCCTCCGGCGGCGTGCCCGGCCAAACGGTACCCGTTCCGAGGCCATCGCGCATCCGGGAGGCGGCCAACGGGTCTCTCGGGACATGCGGGCTGCCCCGCGCCGGCGTCCGCGGCCGGTAACCCGACGGTGTCGCTTGCCCTGAGCGGAAGACTCATCCGTTATACTCCCGGTCCCGGCGGTTCGCTTGCGGCATTCGCCGCCGGGGCGCCACCACTCACACACCACCGACCCACGCGAGTCCATGGACGTCACGCCCATCATCGAGCCGCTGAACGACGCTCAGCGCGAAGCGGTTACCGCACCCGACGAACCCGTGCTGGTGATCGCCGGCGCCGGCAGCGGCAAGACCC
>CAZRSA010000067.1:0-14652 GCA_964602525.1 uncultured Woeseiaceae bacterium | reverse complement strand
ACCTGTTCGTGCTCGCCGGCGGCGCCTGCCACTTCCTGGCAGTCGCGCTGTACGTACTGCCGGAAGCGGCTACGGCCTGACTCCCCGTCAGCCGGACTCGTCGTCGCCGCCGCCGAGGCGGTTCATCAGCCCTTCCTTGAACTGATCCAGCTTCTCCTTCGCCCGGTCCTTCAGGGACTCGGTGGCCGCCGACTGCAGCACACGCTCGATGACCGGCTCCAGCACCTGGCGCGCGACCTCCGTACCGGTGGCGCCGCCCGAAGCGCGGCCGATGTCCGTCAGCTGGATGCGCGGGATATCGACCGAGCGCTGTTCCTGGATATCCGGCAGCGATACCGAGGCGCCGGCGTCCTCCAGCACGAACCGCTCGATGACCAGCTTGCGTCCGGCACCCTCGGCCGCAGGCTGCTGCTCACCGCCGCCGGCCGACTCCAGGTTCTTCATCAGCTCACGCAGGTTGTTACGGGTCGCCTGCTGGATCAGGTTCACGGTGGCTCCGGAGACCGTGACCTCCCGCAGCACGATGGTGTCCTCGGTGACGGTGGCCGGGTCGATGCGGATGACGAAGCGGCCCAGCTCGATGGCGGTGCCGTCGAAACCTTCGGGGTTGCCGACCGTGAGGCCGGCGATCTCGGCGCGGGCCTCGCCCAGTTCGATGGAAACGCCGCTGACCCGCACCGGTGTTCCGGTCGCCGCCGAGCCCTGCTCCTCGATGAGACCGGCGACGATGCTGTCGAGCTGACTGTAGACGTAGACCAGACCCGCGGCGATCACCACGATGAGGGCGACGATGGCGATCAGTGTCTTCCGTGCTCCGCTGCTCATATCCGCTCCCTTCCCTGTTACTCGTCACCGCAGGCTACTCGGGAACGGCCTCCCCGCTCAAGCGGGTGTGGGGATCGTGGCATCTACGGATCGGGCCTTGGCGCCGCGGGTGCGATCATGGCGCCTCACGGAGTGGAGAGCGATGACGCAGCAGGCACGGACACGGCTCCTCGGCCGCCTCGGCCGGGAGCACAAGACGATGGGCCGTATGGTGGCCATCTACTGCCGGGATCATCATCAGCCGGAGCACGGCGCGCCCTGTGCCGGCTGTGCCGACTTTCTCGCCTACGCGGGAAGGCGCCTGGAGAAGTGCCCCTACGGCCAGGACAAGCCGACCTGCGCCAACTGTCCCATCCACTGCTACAAGCGCGACCCCCGCGAGTTCGCCCGGGCGGTGATGCGCTATGCCGGACCGCGCATGATGTGGCGCCATCCCTGGCTGGCACTGATGCACCTCGTGGACGGGCGCCGCCGGGTAGCGCACCCTCTCGAACTCCGCCGCAGACGCTCAGCCGACCGCTGAGCGGTGCGGCGTTTATAATTCCCGCCGTCGCGTCGCCGGAAGCATGCCGGCGGCCGGAACCCATGCCTGCGAAGGAGTGACAGCCCGATGCATCTCCCGTTCTCACCCTCACGCCCGCGGAACACCGCGCTCGCCGTCATCCTCGCCGCCGCGCTCGCCCTACCGCAGGACGCGCAGGCGCAGGACGAGGAGGATACGCACCCGCTGGCCTCGATCCCGCTGAGGACCATCGGACCTGCCATCAGCTCCGGCCGCATCTCCGACCTGTCCTTCCACCCGGAGAAGCCCCGGGAGTTCCTGGCGGCGGTCGCCTCAGGCAACCTGTGGAAGACCACCAACGACACCATTACCTGGACGCCGGTCTTCGACGACCAGGGCGCCTACGCCATCGGCGTGGTGACCCGTGATCCGCAGGACCCGGACACCATCTGGGTGGGCACCGGCGAGAACAAGGCCCAGCGCAGCGTAGGCTACGGCGACGGCGTCTACAGATCCATCGACGGCGGCGGCTCCTGGACCCACATGGGCCTGAAGGACTCGGGCCACATCGGCCACATCTGGATCCACCCGGAGGACAGTGATTTCGTGCTGGTGGCCGCCCACGGGCCGCTCTGGAGCGACGGCGGCGACCGGGGCCTGTACCGCAGCACGGACGGCGGCGAGAGCTGGACCCGCATCCTCGATATCGACGAGCACACCGGCGTGAACGAGTTCGTCGTCGACCCTGCGGACACCGACACCATCGTGGCCGCAACCTACCAGCGCCGCCGCCACGTCTGGACGCTGATCAACGGCGGGCCCGGCAGCGGCATCCACAAGACCACCGACGGCGGCGAGACCTGGACGGAGATCACCGCCGGCCTGCCCGAGGACAACATGGGCAAGATCGGCATCTCCATGGCACCGTCCGCACCGGACACCCTCTACGCCATCATCGAGGCCAACGACGAGGAGAAGGGCGTCTACCGCTCCACCGACTTCGGCAACAGCTGGGAGAAGCGCTCGGAGCACATGACGACCAGCCCGCAGTATTACAACGAGCTGGTGATCGACCCCCTGGACGCCGACAAGGTGTATGCGCTGGACACCGTCACCCACGTCTCCGAGGACGGCGGCAGCACCTGGCGCCGGCTCGGCATGGAGTTCCGCCACGTGGACGACCACGCGCTGTGGATCGACCCGGACAACACCGACCACCTCTACATCGGCGGCGACGGCGGCATCTACGAGACCTGGGACGGCGGCACCACCTGGCGCCACGTGCGCAACCTGCCGGTGACCCAGTTCTACCGCATCCAGCCGGACAATGCCGAGCCGTTCTACAACGTCTGCGGCGGCACCCAGGACAACAACTCGCTGTGCGCGCCGTCGCGCACGACGGTGGTTCACGGCATCACCAACTCCGACTGGACCTACGTGCTGGGCGGCGACGGCTACAAGCCCCAGTTCGACCTGAACGACCCGAACATCATCTATGCCCAGTACCAGTACGGCGGCCTGGTGCGCTACGACCGCCGCACGCGCGAGCGGATCGCCATCACGCCGCTGCCGGAGAGCGGCGAGAAAAACTACAAGTGGAACTGGAACACGCCGCTGCTGGTGAGCCCTCACGACCCGCACCGGCTGTACTACGCGGCCGAGTACCTGTTCCGCTCCGACGACCGGGGCGACAGCTGGGAGAAGGTGAGCCCGGACCTCACCCGCCAGCTGGACCGCAACCGGCTGGAGGTAATGGGCCGGGTCTGGAGCGTGGACACGATCGCCAAGAACGATTCCACCTCCATGTACGGCGCCGCCATCGGCCTCAGCGAGAGCCCGCTGGCCGAGGGCCTGATCTACGTGGGCACCGATGACGGCGTGATGAACGTGACCGAGGACGGCGGTGAGAACTGGCGCCGCACCACCCGCTTCTCCGGCGTGCCCGACATGTCGCTCATCGAGGACGTGGTGGCCTCGGTGCACGACCCGGACGTGGCCTACGCCGTCTTCGACAACCACAAGCGCGGCGACTACCGGCCCTACGTGCTGAAGACCACCGACCGGGGCCGCAGCTGGCGGCCGATCACCGGCGACCTGCCGGTCCGGGGCTCCGCCCACACCATCGCCGAAGACCACGTGAACCCGGAGCTGCTGTTCGTCGGCACGGAGTTCGGGCTGTACTTCACCCAGGACGGCGGCGAGAGCTGGCACGAGCTCACCGGCGGCGGTTTCCCCACCATCGCCGTAAGAGATCTCGAGATCCAGCGCCGCGAGAACGACCTGGTGGTGGGTACCTTCGGCCGCGGCATCTGGATCCTGGACGACTACACCGCGCTGCGGACCCCGGCCGACGAACTCGGCGATGCCGAGCTGTTCGCCGTGCGCGACCCCTGGCTCTACATCGAGGGTTACATCTGGGACGACCGGGAGAAGGGCTCCATGGGCAGCGGCTTCTATGCCGCGCCGAACCCGCCCTACGGCGCCGTGTTCAGCTACTACCTGGAAGAGCCCCTGCTGCCCGCGCGCAAGGAGCGCCGGCGCCAGGAGATCGAGGTGGAGATCGAGGGCGGCGACACGCCCTACCCGGACTGGGAGGTGCTGCGCGCCGAAGACCGGGAGGAGGACCCGCAGCTGCTGCTGCTGGTGCGCGACGAAGAGGGCCGGCTGGTGCGCCAGGTCATCGGCGAGACGGAAGCGGGCTTCCACCGCACGGCCTGGGACCTGCGCCTGCCGCCGCCGGACCCGATCGTCCTGGGCGAGCCCGAACAGCGCATGTACTGGGAATCGGAGCCGGTGGGCCCGCTGGCCCTGCCCGGCGAGTACCGGGTGCAGCTCGGCCGGCTCGTCAACGGTGAACTCGCGCCGGTTGGTGATGCCCGCCGCTTCACGGTGAAACCTCTCGAGAACAGCCCGGAGATCACCGACGACCGGCGCGCCCTGCAGGCCTTCCAGCTGAAGGCGGCCGAGCTTCAGCGTGCCGTGAAGGGCGCGGTGCAGGCGGTGGAGGAGTACCGTTCCCGCATCGATCACCTGCAGGCGGCGCTGCTCGATACACGGGAGCGCGCACCGGCGGACTTCCGGGCGCTGGTGGGGCTGTCGAACCGGCTGGCCGACGTGGCCGTCGCCCTCACCGGCGACATCACGGTGGCGTCGCGCAACGAACCGGTGGCCATGCCGGTGGCGAGCCGGGTGAACCGGATCTACACCTCGCAGGTGTGGACCCAGTTCCCGGTGCCGGCGCAGTACGAGACGTCCTACGACGTCGCGGCCGAGGAATTCTCCGCCGCGCTGGCCGAGCTGCGGGCGGTCCGGGACGAACTGCGGGCCATCGAGGGCCGGCTCGAGGACATCGGCGCGCCGTGGACACCGGGACGCCTGCCGGACTGGCAGGCACGGTAGGGGTCTGCCCTAGCCCAGCCGTTTCTCCAAGTCGTCGGGGCCCAGTGCGCCGATGCCGAGCGTCTCGGGTGTGCGCCGGCCCTCGGCCGCATAGTCGTGGGCCATCAGCACCGAGGCGAGCCGAATCACGGCATCCATCGCCGGCGTCTCGACGCCCACCTGGTCGCCGAGCCGGGACATGAACACCAGCCCGTAGCCCACGTCCTCGTTCAGGTAGCGGTGATCCAGCGCCGGCTGGGCGCCGATGCCGCGGAACCCCGGCGCCTGGCGGTAACCCGAGCCGTAGTTCGCCTCCCGCATGTAGCCCTGGCGCACACCCATCTCCGGGTCCGGCAGTATCTCCAGCCCCAGCGCGCGGCCGACGGCGATGCGCTCGACGTCCAGGACCTCGATCAGCCGGCCGACGGAGTCGGTGACGCCCTCCTCGTAGAACAGGAAGTCGCCGCCCGTGCCCTCGATGCGGGCCGCATTGGCCAGCGTCACCGCGGGGTGGATGATGGGGTTGGCGTTCTGCAAGCTCGTCTGCAGCACGTTGCCGGCGGGCTCCATGCCCGGGTAGACGTCGGCGATCTGCTCCAGCACCGCCGCGGTATCCGCACCGGGCAGCGCGGCCAGCAGGTTACCGGCCCGCAGTTTCAGGAACACCCGGATGCTGCCCGGGGCGACGAGGCGCACCGCGTAGTGCAGCGTGGAGGTCTCCGCGAGGCGGATCGAGCGGTCCTCCGGGTCCAGCCCCGAGGCCCGCCGGAAGGCCAGGGCGCCGCCGCAGGAGCTGGGCGAGACGATCACGGTCTGGCCGGCCGTGAGCCGGCCCCTGACGGCCTCGCCGAAGGGCTCGGTGGCATAGGCCGGGCCGACCACGTAGACCAGCTCCGCGTCCGCCAGCGCCTCGTCGATGTCGTGGCCCGCGGAGGCCACCGGTGCGGTGCCCTCGATGTCACCGTCGGCGCTGATGCTGCCGGTCCGCGCGATGGCCGCGACGTTCTCCGCGAAGCGGGGGAAGTCGAACAGCCCCACCTCGTGGCCGTGGGAGGCGCAGTCGAAAGCGACGGCCGTGCCGCCGGCCCCTGATCCGAGTACCGCTATTCTCATGCCGGTCTCCGTTTCTGTACGGCGCCTATTCTGCCGCCCGGGCGCGGCGGCGGGTATCCGCATATGACACGGCCCGGCTGTCGGGCGCGGCCCTATGCTGCGATACTGGGCCGCCACGGATGAACCCTTTCCGCCGGATAACGAGAATGCCGATACTCGCGCCATTGGTCGCCCTGGCGGCAGTGCTGACAGCCGTGCCGGCAGCCGCGGCGGACGACGTGCCTGCGCCGGACCGACCACGGGTCGGACTCGTGCTGGGCGGCGGCGGCGCGAAGGGCGCCGCCCATATCGGTGTGCTGCGCGTGCTCGACGAAATGCACATCCCCGTGGACTGCATCGTCGGCACCAGCATGGGGGCGCTGGTGGGCGCGCCGCTGGCCGCGGGCATGCCGCCGGAGCGCATCGAGAGCATCGTGCGCGGCACCGACTGGTCCCGGACCGTGGGCGGCAAGGGCCAGCGCCGGCGCACACCCATCCAGGAGAAGCTCGCGGTGCGCAGCTACACCAACTTCCTGGAGCTCGGCGTCAGCCGCCGCGGCCTGACCGCGCCGGGCGGTCTGCTGCGCACGCAGAACATCGAGGACATGATCCGGGAGCTGATCTCCTCTGGCAGGGTCGGCACGGACTTCGACGGACTCTCCATCCCGTTCCGGGCCATCGCCACCGATATGGTGGCCGGCGAGATGGTGGTGCTCGGCAGCGGCGACCTGTCGCTGGCGCTGCGTGCCAGCATGGCCGTACCCGGCGTGTTCGCGCCGGTCACCCGCGACGGTCAGGTGCTGGCGGACGGCGGCATGATGCGCAACCTGCCGGTGGACATCGCGCGGGAGTTCTGCGCCGACGTCGTGATCGCGGTCTGGCTGTCGACCCCGCAGCCCGGGCCGGACGAGCTCAACTCGGCGGTATCACTGCTGGGGCGGGCCGTGGACGTGGCGGTCATCGCCAACCAGAACGAGCAGATCGCCAGCCTGACGCGGCAGGACGTCGGCATCGAGGTGACGATGGAGGAGATCGGCGCCGGCGACTTTCACCGTGTGCCGGAGGCGATCGACCTGGGCCGGGCTGCCGCCGGGCGCATGCGGGAGTCCCTGCGGCGCTACTCGGTACCCGCCGCGCACTACGCGCGCTGGCGCGAGTCCATCACACAGGAGGGCGAGCCGGGGCTCACGCTGGCGGAGGTCCGCGTCGAGGGCCTGGAGCGCGTGAACGAGGGCTACGTCCGCGCCCAGCTCCGCCACGTCGGCGCCGGGGCGGAGGTCACACCCGACCAGATCGTGGAAGATACGGACAGGATATTCGCACTGGACGACTTCGAGCGCGTGAGCTACGAGGTGAGCGGCCCCGCCGGCGCCCGTGTGCTCACCATCCTGCCGGTGGAGAAATCCTGGGGCCCGGACTACCTCCGTTTCGACCTCGGGCTGACCGCCAACGAGCCGGACGAACTGCAGGGCCTGCTGCGGGCCGACTACACCCGCACCTGGCTGAACCGGCACGGCGGAGAATGGCATACGGCGCTGCAGGTCGGGCAGCAGAGCCTCCTGGAGACGGATTTCTACCAGCCGCTGGACATCCGCCAGCGCTTCTTCGTCCAGCCCGTCGCCCGGATCGAGAGCGACCTGCAGGACATCTTCCTGGGCGAGGATCGCATCGCCACGTACCGCTTGACCGAAACGCTGGCTCAGCTCGACTTCGGCATGAACCTGGCTACCCGCGCCCAGCTTCGTGCCGGCCTGCGCTACGGCCAGCTCGACGTGGATATCGACACGGGCCTGTCGTTTCTGCCGCAGATCGACGATCTCAACGAGACTGCCATCATCCTCGGCGGTATCTACGACACCCGGGATGCCGTCGCGCTCCCCACCCGGGGCACCTACATGAATCTGCGCTATCTGAAGTCCCGGGACTGGCTCGGCGGCGAGCAGGACTACGAGCTGGTGGAGGGCGTCTACAGCCGGGCCTTCGACTGGCGGGGCGATTCCCTCAGTCTGATCCTCGGCGGAGGCGCCGAGCTGTCCGGTGAGCTGCCGCCGAACCGGCAGTTCCGACTGGGGGGTATCCGCACGTTCCCGGGACTCCGTGCCGGCGAACTCCGGGGTACCGGCTACTGGTTCGCCGGCACCACCTACTACTGGCGCCTCGCCGATATCGCCCCGCTGTTCGGTCAGGCGCTGTACGCCGGCCTGCGGCTGCACGCCGGCCGAGCGGAGGGTCGCCTCGACGGCATCGACGAGGAGACGGTCTACGGCCTCGCCGGATCACTGGCCGGACGCACGCCCATCGGGCCGGTTCTGTTCTCTCTCGGCTATGCCGACGACGGCCGCTGGGAGCTCCAGTTCAGCCTGGGCAGGCCGGTCTCCGAGGGATCGCTGCTCGACGAAACCTACTGAGCGCCCGTCATCGCGACTGCACATTCTGCAGCATGCTGCTGCAGCATTTTCCCGCCCGGGGCAGGGGTGACGCCCTGTGAACCCGGCAGCGTGCCGCGCCCGCTGCCGGCACGGTTCTTGCTACTTCACCTCCTGAAGACGGATCAACGGCAAGACAAGGAGGACCCATGAGACACGTGACCGCAATTTTTCTCGCGGCCGGCATGGTCGCCGGCGTCGGCGCCGCACCGGCGCTGGCCCAGGAAGGGCCGGAGAACTTCGAGTCGGTCCTCGAGTACCGGGCATGGATGTATTCGACGCCGGATGAGTACTTTTTCTTCGAGGACGACAGCAAGCAGGTCGTCGACTACAAGCAGGAACGGATCGTGCGGATCTGCGCCGGTGACAGCCGTCATCTGGTGCCGCTGAAGGTCATCTACGACGGCAGCACCGCCATGATCGAGCGCGGTGACTGCATGCGGGTGGAGGCCAAGGAAGTGGCGCTCGAACCCGCCGAGACTCTCGACACCAACGCGGTCATCCGCGCCGAAGTGCAGACGATGAACTGAACCCCGAATCGGGCGGGGAGCAAGTCTCCGCGCCCGGACTCGGCCGCGAGTTCTCGCGGCCGCGGTTTTGCGACTCCCCTGCCGGCGGCCCCTGCCGATTCCTTGTGGTAAACCGCTCTATCCGGCCGGTTGACGCAACGATAGACTTTGCCAAGGGATCCGAGGGAGTCACCATGGCTGACTATGCGAATCCCGCAGGGCCCCATCCGGCGGAAAGCCGCTGGCTGCGCGGGGTCAGGCGTGCCGCGCTGTTCTCCCTGCTGTGGCTTCTGTTGAGCGGCGGCGGTGCCGGCAGCTGGATCATCGGCGTGCCCGTCGTCGCCGCGTCCACCGCCCTCAGCCTCCGTCTCTGGCCCGGACCGTTGGTTTCCCTTCACGGACTGTTGCTCTTCCTGCCCTGGTTCGCCCGCCAGTCGGTGGCGGGCGCCGTCGACGTGGCCATACGAGCGCTGCGACCCGATATGCCCCTCTATCCGGGTGTGATCCGGCAGGACCTCCGGCTGCCGGCCGGCGCCTCCCGGGTGGCGCTCGCCAACGTCATCAGCATGCTGCCCGGCACACTCAGCGCAGATCTCGAGGAGGACACCGTGGTGGTCCATGCCCTGGATACGCGTCAGGACCTGTACGCGATGGTGCGGGACCTGGAGCCGCGGATCGCGGCCGTATTCGACGTGACACTGACCGGCGCGACGGAGACCGACGGGTGAACCTGCCGCTCGCGATCACGGGATTCCTGTTGCTGAACCTGGCCGCCGGCCTCTGGCGGGTCATGCGAGGGCCCACCGCAGCGGACCGAATGCTCGCCGCACAGCTGTTCGGCACCACGGCGGTGGCCGCGCTGCTGCTGCTCGCCGAGGGCATGTCGCGCCCCGCGCTGCGAGACGTGGCTCTCGTATTCGCACTGCTCGCGGCCGTGGCGGCCGTGGCGTTCGTGCAGCGGGTCTGGAGCAGGAGCGAAGATGTCTCCGATTGATGTCGCCATGGATATGGCTGTGGATATCACGAGCGCGCTGCTGCTGCTGGGCGGAGCCGCGTTCTTCTTCGCCGGTACCGTCGGCCTGCTGCGCTTCCCGGATTTCTACAGCCGTCTGCATGCGCTGACCAAGGCCGACAACGTCGGCCTCGGCCTGACGGTTCTCGGCCTCGCGCTGCGTGCCGAATCGCCGGGCGCGGTCGGCAAGCTCGTCCTCATCTGGGCCCTGGTGCTGCTTGCGGGGGCGACCGCCTCGCACTTGATCGCGCGCTCGGGTCTGCGCCGGGGTATCAGGCCTTGGACCCGCAGCTGAACACCGGCCTGCTGCTGGACGGCGTGCTCGTCGCCATACTCGTCTGGGTCGCGTGGGCTGCGCTGTGGGGCCGGGGGCTGTTTCGCAGCATCGTCCTGTTCATCGCCTTCGGCATGATCCTCTCCATCGCCTGGATCCGCCTCGGCGCACCGGACGTCGGTCTCGCCGAGGCCGCCATAGGCGCCGGGCTGACCGGGGCGCTGCTGCTAGCGACCTGGGGAGCACTGCCGGAGCGAGCCGGCAAGGAAGAGGCGGCGGACGAAGAAGCGGAGGAAACGGCGGATGAGCGGGCCTAGCGCGCAGCGGCAGGTGTTGCGGACCGTGCTCGGCCTCGCGCTGCTCGCCGTAGCCGCGGGGCTGGCGAGTGCTCTGACGGCACCGGCCGGCTTTCCGAACCTGACCGCTGCCGTCGACGGCTCGCTGGAGGCCAGTGGCGTCGACAATCCCGTTACCGCCGTGCTGCTGAACTTCCGGGGCTACGACACCCTGCTGGAATTGGCGGTACTCACCGCCGCGCTGGCCGGCGTCTGGTCCCTCGGAGGGGCTACGCCTACCCTGGCGCTGCGACCGAGCCCGGTCCTGGTCGCTCTGCTGCGGGTGCTCGGCCCGCTGTTCCCGCTGATCTGCGGCTACCTGCTGTGGGCGGGCGCATCACAGCCGGGAGGCGCGTTCCAGGCCGGCGCCGTCCTGGCCACCTCGGCCGTGCTCTACGTCCTGCTCGCCCGCGAGGCCGGACCGCGGCTGCCGGAGATGCCCATGCGCGTGGCCGCGGTGGCCGGCGTCGGCGTGTTCCTGGCCGTCGGACTCGCCGTCATGGCCGGCGGCGGCGGTTTCCTGGAGTATCCCCTGGGGCTGAGCAAGACGCTGATCCTGGCCATCGAGACCGCGGCCATGATCTCCATCGCCGTCATCCTCGCGGGACTCTTCCTTGGCGGCCGGCCCCGGAGCGAACCGTGAGCAGCGGCCTGCTCTTCGCCCTCGGCGGCATCGCCCTGTTCGCCATCGGCATCTCCGCGCTCGTGCTGCGGCCCCACCTCCTGCGCAAGATCCTCGCACTCAACGTCATGGCGAGCGGCGTGTTCCTGGTACTCGTCGGCGGCGGCAGCGGCACCCAGGGGGTCGATCCGGTACCCCAGGCCATGGTTATCACCGGTATCGTGGTCAGCATATCCGCCACGGCACTCGGGCTCGCCCTGGTGCTGCGCATCGCCAGGATGACCGGCCACGCGGCATTGCCCGAGGACCGGGACCGGGCCGCCGCGGAAGCAAAGGCGGAATAGTCGGGTGACCGCGCTCGTCACCGAAACCCCGTGGACCGTGTGGACGATCGCGCTGCCCCTGGCCGGCGCGCTCGCCTCTTTCATGCTGCGCCGCCGCAGCGTGGAGATCGGCCTCGCCGCCGCCTTCGCCACCACCGCCGCCGCCGCGGGACTGGTGGCGCAGGTGGCGGCGCATGGCGCCGTACAGCACCGCATCGGGGGCTGGGACGCACCGCTCGGCATCACCCTCGGCGCCGACGGCCTGAGCGCGCTGATGCTGGCGATGACCGGGGTGGTCGGCCTGGGCGTCAGCATCTACGCCAGGAGCTACCTGGCGCAGACGCCGGAGAAGGCGCGTGCCTTCTGGCCGCTGCTGCTGCTGCTGTGGACGGCGCTCAACGGCCTGTTCCAGAGCCAGGACATCTTCAACCTCTACGTCACCCTGGAACTGCTCGGGCTCTCCGCAGTAGCCCTGGTGGCACTGGCCGGCACCGGGCCGGCGCTCATCGGCGCGATGCGCTACCTGCTGGTCAGCCTGTTCGGCTCGCTGTCTTTCCTGGTGGGCGTCGCACTCCTCTACCACGCCTACGGCACCCTGGATCTGGCCCTGCTCGCCGAGCGCAGCGCCGACGGCCTGCTGGTGGCCGTGCCGCTGTCCGCGATGATCGCCGGCATGCTGCTGAAGACCGGCCTGTTCCCGTTCCACGTCTGGCTGCCGCCCGCCCACGGCAGCGCGCGGGCGCCGGTGAGCGCCCTGCTCTCGGCACTGGTGGTGAAGGCCTCGTTCTACGTGCTGCTGCGCCTCTGGTTCACGTTCCAGCCGGAGGCGCCCGGCGTGGCCATCCTGCTGGGCGTGCTCGGGACGATCGCGATCTTCTGGGGCTCGCTGCAGGCACTGCGGCAGCGCCGGCTGAAACTCCTGGTGGCCTACTCCACGGTGGCCCAGCTCGGCTACCTGTTCCTCGCCTTCCCGCTGGCCGGCGGCGACCCGGCACTCAACTGGGGCGGCTCGGTCTACCTGGCGCTCTCCCACGCCCTCGCCAAGGGCGCCATGTTCCTCGCGGCCGGCGGCATCATGATGGAGGAGGGCCACGACGATATCGACGGCCTCGACCGGGTGGTCGACCGGATGCCGCTGACACTGGCGGCCTTCGCGCTGGCCGGAATCAGCCTGGCCGGCCTGCCGCCCAGCGGCGGCTTCGTGGGCAAGTGGATGCTGCTGCAATCCGCCATGGAGCAGGGCCTGTGGTACTGGGCGCTGGTGATCATCGTCGGCGGCGTGCTGACCGCCGCCTACGTCTTCCGGGTGCTGGGCTCCGCCTTCACCGGATCCGCACAGGAACATGAGGAACATGCCGTACCCAGGGTCGTGGAGCTGACGGCGCTGATGCTCGCCCTCGCGGCCGTGGCCCTCGGCTTCGTAGCGCCCTGGGCGCTGCCGCTCCTCGACGGGGTGCTGCCGTGAACGCGTGGCTGCCCGTGGCCATCGTCGCGAGTTCGCTCATACCCGGGCTCATCATCTTCGCGCTGCCGGAACGCGCCGTGGCCCTGCGCACGACGCTGAACCTGGGCGGCGCCATCGTGAAGATTCTCCTGCTGGTGCTGATGATGGTGGGCGTCGCCCACGGCGTGGAGTTCGAATTCCGCCTGCCGCTGGTGCCGGGCCTGGACTTCGTGCTGCAGGCCGATGCCCTGTCGCTGCTGTTCGTGAACCTCTCCGCGGTGCTGTGGCTGGCGACCACGATCTATGCGATCGGCTACCTCGAAGGCTCGCCCCACCGCAGCCGTTTCTTCGGCTACTTCAGCCTCTGCGTCACGGCCACCGTGGGCCTGGCGATGGCGGGCAACCTGCTCACCTTCCTGGTCTTCTACGAGGCGCTGACCCTCACCACCTATCCCCTGGTGGTGCACCGGGAGACCGAGGTCGCCCGCCGGGCCGGGCGACTGTATCTCTCCTACACGCTGTTCGGCGGCGTGCTCCTGCTGGCCGGTACGGTATGGCTGTACTCCCTGACCGGCACCCTGGAATTCGTGGACCGCGGCTTCGTGGCGGGCCTGGGGATCGACCCGAACGTGCTGCGGGCCGTCTTCGCCCTGCTGGTCCTCGGCGTGGGGGTGAAGGCGGCGCTGGTACCGCTGCAC
Organism: uncultured Woeseiaceae bacterium; assembly: GCA_964602525.1. Classification (GTDB taxonomy): domain Bacteria; phylum Pseudomonadota; class Gammaproteobacteria; order Steroidobacterales; family Woeseiaceae; genus Lentisalinibacter. The sequence goes on along the minus strand of CAZRSA010000067.1, from coordinate 1,212 downwards.
GCCTGGCTGCCCAGGGCCATGGTGGCGCCCGCGCCCGTCAGCGCGCTGCTGCACGCGGTGGCCGTCGTCAAGGCGGGGGCGTTCGGCGTGGTGCGCATCGTCTACGACGTGTTCGGCATCGAGTTCGCGGCCGGCCTCGGCGTGACCCTGCCGCTTGCCGTCCTCGCCGCCGTGACCATCCTCTACGGTTCCCTGCGTGCGCTGTTCCAGGACAATCTGAAGCGTCGCCTGGCGTTCTCCACCGTGAGCCAGGTCTCCTACATCACCCTCGGTGTGGCGATCGCGGGACCGCTGGCCACCATCGGCGGTCTGGTCCACCTCGTCCACCAGGGCTTCATGAAGATCACGCTGTTCTTCTGCGCCGGCAACTACGCGGAGACCCTGGGCGTGCACGACGTGAGCGAGATGCGGGGCATCGGCCGGCGCATGCCCTGGACCACCGGCGCGTTCACCGTCGCCGCCTTCGGCATGATCGGCATGCCACCGGTGGCGGGCTTCATCAGCAAGTGGTACCTCGGCCTGGGCGGCATCGAAGTGGGCCAGGACTGGGTGCTGGCGGTGCTCGCGCTCAGCAGCATCCTGAACGCCGCCTATTTCCTGCCGATTCTGCGCACTGCCTGGTTCGACGAGCCTCCGGACGAATGGCCCCACGAGGTCAGGGAGTCGCGCTTCGAGACGTCGCTGGCACTGCTGCTGCCGCCGATTGCCACCGCCGCCGCCGCACTGGTGTGGGGCCTCTTCGCCTCGCTGCCGGGCACCCCGCTCGACTGGGTGCAGCTCATAGCGACGAGGAAATACGTCCAGTGAGTGTCCTCGTCGCACTGCCGCTCGTGCCGCTGCTGGCGGCGCTCTGGTTCGCACTGGCGGGCCCCGACCGCCGCCAGCGCCGTGCGGAAGGGTGGGTCTGCGCGCTCGTCGCGCTGTTCCCGGTGTCCGCCGCGGTCTTCGTTGCACCCGAGCAATTCGACATCCGCTATCTCCTGACCACCGACCAGTCGAGCCTGCGCATCGACGAGGCGGCCAGAGCATCGCTGCTGCTGTTCGGCGGCCTGTGGCTGATCGCCGGCCTGCTCGGCCGCAGCCGGGACACCGGCGCATCGCCCGTCCCGCTGCTCGCCGCACTGGCGGGGGCGATTACGGTCGCGGTCGCCGAGTCAGGTCCGGCCGTTTTCACCGGCATGCTGGTGACGGGCTACGGGCTGTACGCGGTGA
>CAZRSA010000066.1:0-14717 GCA_964602525.1 uncultured Woeseiaceae bacterium | reverse complement strand
CGCCGGCCAGGTTGAAGGTGTAGTTGCTGGTGATGCTGTAGCTGTTCTCCGGCGCACGCGGCAGGCGGTTACCGGTGAAGTCCTCGCCGCCGGAGATGAACTGGTCGTACTCGGCGTCCAGGTAGCCGTAGTTCAGGTTCACCACCCAGTTGTCCGTCAGGAGAGCGGTGGCGTCCAGCTCCAGCCCCTGGCTGGTGGCCTCGGCGTTGGCCGCGATCAGCAGCGAGCCGTCCAGGCGGAACACCTGCAGGTCCTCGTAGTCCATGCGGAACACCGCCGCGTTCACCCGCAGCCGGTTGCCCATGAACTCGCTCTTCACACCCACCTCGTAATTGGTGGCGATCTCCGGATCCAGCGGCGTCGCCGCCGCCTGGGGGGTGGCCGTCTGGCTCACGAAGGCGCCGCTCTTGTAGCCCCGCGCCGCCGTGAAGTAGACGAAGCCGTCCTCGTTGAACTGGTAGCTCACGTTGGTGGACGGCACGAATTCGTCCCAGCTCTCGTCCGCCGTGATGTTGTACGGCGTGTTCAGCACCGAGGGATCGCCGGTGTTCACGAAGGTGATCAGCTCGGCGGGGCCGTTCACCGGGATACCGAGCACGACGAGGTTCACCGGCACGCCCAGCAGCTGGCTCAGCAGGGCGCTGTCGAAGGCGGGGTCCTCGAAGTTCTCCACCGCCTGCTCGATCTCCTTCTCGTCCCGGGCATAGCGCGCGCCGATGCTCCAGGTCAGCCGGTCGCTGATATTCCAGTCGATCTTGCCGAACAGAGCCGTACTGGTGGTCTCGTTGATCTGGTTGAACTGCACGTCGCCGTTCAGCAGCGCGAAGCCCTGGGCGGCCAGGGGTGCGTGGAAGGAGCCGTTGAAACGTTCCTTGCGGTCGACGTCCTCGGTCATGTAGAAGCCGCCCACGAGCCAGTCGAGGGTACCGCCGCCGGCCGAGGCCAGCCGCAGTTCCTGGCTGATCTGGTCGGCTTCCTCATCCGCGGCGTTCGTCAGGTTGAAGGGCGTGGCGCCCAGCGGCATGCCGGCCAGGTCTTCGAGCCAGGCGTAGTCGGTCTCCCGGTAGGCGGTGATCGAGGTCAGGGTGGAGTTGGCGAAGTCGTGGTCCACCCGCAGCAGCGTGCCGAGCGCGTCGCGCTCCTGGAAGGCCTCCGCCTCGGAGGCGCACTTGCGCACGTCGCCGCCGGTGGTGGCTTCAATGACAGGGAAGTAGAAGACGGACAATCCGGGCGGGATAGGGTCGTTCTTGTCCAGGTTGTTCACGTTGCGGCAGTTGCCGGCCTGGTCGTCGGTGGTCCAGTCGAAGCCCACCAGCACCTCGGTGGCGTCCGAGACCGTGAACAGGAGCTGGCCGCGGGCGCTGAAGTTGTCCTCGTCGTGATATTCCTCGCCGTCGATCACGTTATCCACGTAACCGTCGCGCTGGCGGCGGCTGAACGACAGCTTGCCGGACACGTTGTCCGTAATGGCGCCGTTGACGAAGCCGCGCAGGACGGTCTGGGAGTAGTTGCCGACCGTCGCGCCGAGTTTCGCCTCGAACTCCTGGGTCGGCCGTTTGGTGATGATGTTCAGCGCGCCACCCACCACGTTCTTGCCGAACAGCGTGCCCTGGGGCCCGCGCAGCACCTCCACCCGGTCCAGGTCGTAGAGGTCCATGGCCGTGCCGGCGGAGCGTCCGATGTAGACCTCGTCGATGAAAGTCGCCACCGCCGGGTCGCTGCCGGCGGAATCCAGTGAGTTGCCGATGCCCCGGATGTAGTACTGGGGCTCGCCGATGTTGAACTGGGTCATCGTGAAGTTGGGCGTCTCCAGGGCCACGTCCTGCACGCCGGTGATCTTGCCTTCCTGGATGGCCTGCTCGCCGATGGCGGTCACCGAGATCGGCACCTCCTGCAGGCTCTGCTCGCGCTTCTGCGCCGTGACGATGATCTCTTCGAGCATGCCCGCTTCCTGGGCGGTGGCAGGCTGAACCGTCAGCAGCAGGCAGGCGCCCGCGCAGCTCGCGAAAAGGACTCTCGGCTTCATGGCAATCTCCCCCTCTGAAGATTATTTGTCGGTCTAATTGTGAAAGATACCCCGTTTGCGAGGCAAATGGCATCCCCCGTTCATCGGCTCAGCGGCCGGAGCGGCAGGCTGCCGCGACTCCCCCGCCCGCCACGTCGCCGGCCACGGCGCTGTCCGGCCAGGGGCACAACAGCGCGCGGGGCACGCGGGCGGAACCGGGATCCGCCGCCGCAGCCGCGATGCGCTCCGGTGCCTGGCCCTCCTCCACCCAGCGCTCGAGCACGCGAATGGGGTTGAAGCGGTCCGGCGTTTCGGCCGCCAGTTCCCAGCAATGGCCGTGGCCGGGGATCATGAATAGGCGCAGGAAATCGTCGACGTCGCCGCCATTCGCCCGGGCGACCCGGCGGTGGTAGTCGACACTCTGGTCGGGCAGCACCAGGGGATCGGCCCAGCCGTGCCACATCAGCAATCTGCCGCCGGCGGCACGGAACTCGCCCAGATCGGGATCGGTGGCGTTCAGCAGCGCGGCCGTCCCGGCCAGGCGCGCGGGGTCGGCGTCGAAGTCGAAATCGAGAGCGGTCCAGTCCGGCCCGATGCGTCCGGCCAGGCCGAGATACTTCGGGTAGTCGCTGCCGAGCGCATTGCCCGGCGCCGTGCGCCCGTCGGCATCCAGAAACCACACGGCCCAGTAGCGCTCGCTGCCCGGCGGCATGCCGGGATAGAGCTGCCGGCCCGCCGAATCCCGCGGGCCGGCGTACCAGCGCGCCAGCACCGCCCGCTCGGCGCCGGTGAAGCACGCCCCGGTTGCCACCGCATCGCCGCAGGCGGGCAGCGCATCCAGGTCCGGGGTGCAGGAACGGGGCGCGGCGATCAGGCCGTCCGCCCGGCCGTCGGCGCCGTCGCACTGGCGCAGGACCTCGGCGGCGAGCACCGGCAGCTTGTGGGCGAAGTTCTCCCGGGTGAGGATGCGCTCGCCGTCTGCGCCGGTGTTGGACTGCACCACCCAGGGGCCGTAGATGCCACCGTTGCCGGACAGGTCCAGCACCGAGCCGCCGGCCAGGATGCCGTCGAACAGCGTCGGGTAGCGCTGGGCCGCCATCGCCGCCATGCGGCCGCCGTTGGAGCAGCCGCTGAAGTAATCGTAGCGGGGCGCCTCGCCGTAGTAGCGGGCAACCAGCGCGGTGCCGAAGCGGTGAGTGAGCGGCACGGCGCGGTGGGCGTAGACCTCCACCGCCCCGGGGTCGTCCGCGGCCCAGGAGGCCTCCCCGAGTCCGCCGCGGTGGCCGCCGTCGGTGGTGATGGCGGCATAACCGAGTTTCAGCGCCTCGTTGATGGTGTTGGAGAAGCCGGGCTTGTCCGGCAGGACGCTGCCGCAGAAGCCTCCGCAGCCGGCCTGGTAGTACTTGCCGTTCCAGTCCGCGACGGGCAGACGGGCCTCGAAGCCGATGCGCGGTTCGATGACGCCGCGCACCCGGCAGTAGGCGGGCAGGCCGTCGTCTTCGTCGACGACGTCGGTCGCAGTGACGACACCCTCGGCCGCCTGCGCGTCGGCAAGGGCTGCACAATCGGCCACCCGGTCGGGCACGCCGGCGCAGCCACCGAGAGCGAGGAGGAGGAGGATGAAGAAGACGTGCCTCATGACCTGTGTAGGAGGGGCTTCAGCCCCGATCCATCCGGGCCTAAAGGCCCTCCCGCATGAGCGACCCCCGCAACCCGGTCCGGCCGCTGACGGGCCCGTAGCCTTGAGGCCTGGCACCGGTCAGCAGGCGATACTGACTGGCAGCTCCTGCACGCCACTGCAGGCGTAGCCGTCATGCGGGGGTATCCATCGCCGCGACTTTTTGTCGGGAGCAAGATGGATTCCCCCGCAGGGCGGCGACAAAAGAAAGGGCCGCGCAGGAAGCAGTCAAAGGCCCAGCGCTGCCTGCGCCTTGCGGATATCCTCGCCGTGGGCCCAGGTGGCGTGGGTGCCGCTGGAGATGCGGTGGGGCAGGACGATGCGGCAGACCGGGCCCGCCTCGAAGTCCTGCGCATCGATCAGCACCGCCTCGGAACGGTCTTCGTTCACGTCGGAGACGAAGGTGACCAGATAGCCGTCGTCCTCGGACTTCGCGCCCACCCGGGGAGCGAAGCCGGCCTCGCTACCGTAGCGCCCCTCGCCCAGCCCGACGGTTGAGGAGGCGCCCGTCTCCATGTCGTGCTTGGTGAAACCCTCGAACATGAACCAGCCGTCGACGGGCACGGCACTGTAGCCGTAGCGGTAGGCGCGGCCGCCGTGGCGCTGGTTGATGGTGCCGAACTCCAGCGTGCGGTCGTCCAGGCGCTCCTCCTTCGTCTCGCCGGTCTTCATGTTGAAGCGCCAGCGGTGCAGGCGCGGCATGAGCAGGCCCTGGTCGAGGTAGGCCATCATGCGCTCGTAGCCCGAAGGCGCACCCTCGTAGTTGGCGGGTTCCGGGTGCTCCTGGAAGTAGCCGTCGAGGACCACCTCGTCGCCCTCCTCCCAGGCATTCAGCCAGTGCAGCACGTAGGTGGGCTCTGCCTCGAACCACCGGATGTCCTCGGGCTGACCCATGCGCGGGATCACGGCGAAGCGGGTCGGCGTGTCCTTGTGCATGCGCACGGCATGCACGCCCCGCTCCAGCATCTTCTCGTCCCAGTACAGGGGCATGTCGTTCAGGATGGCGTAGTTCTCGGTGAACGCCATGTCGTGGGGCAGGCGCGGTCCCGGCAGCGGCACGGGCACGTAGTGCTTCAGCCGGTTGTCCGGCCCCACCACGCCGTAGTGCATGTAGGGCGGATGCTTGGAGTAATTGAAGAACAGGAGTTCACCGGTGTGCTCGTCCAGCTTGGTATGGGCGGAGATGCCGTCCAGCGGCACCCAGCCCTCGGTGCCGAACTGATCCAGCGTGTAGGGGTCGAGCCGGTAGCCCTCGCCGCACTGGTAGAAGGTGGAGAGCACCCGGCCGGCATGCACGATGACGTCGGTGGACGAGGCATCCTTCAGCCACTCCTGGGCGCCCCATCCCGGACGCACGGAGGAGGACGGGTGCTCCATCAGGCCGGCCCACAGCGATTGCCCCGCTTCCTGCTCCGCCATGAAGCCCTTGGTGCGCACGAAGCGGTTGCGGTACTCCGCCTTGCCGTCGGCGAAGCTGATCATGTGGATCATGCCGTCGCCGTCGAAGGGGTGGTAACGGCCGATGGGCTCGTGCACCTGGTTCTCGGTGTTGCGCAGATAGACGCCATCGATGTCGGCAGGGATCTCGCCGATCACTTCCATATCGGTGGCGTTGTACTCGTCGTAGTTCGGCCGCCAGCCCTCCTGCAGGTTCAGGTAGGGATGGTCCTTGGTGCGGATGGTCGGCTGGATGTGTGCCACGCGCTCGATAGACATAGATCAGTCCCTCGATGTTTCCGGTGTAAGTCTTATAGTACAAGTTACCATCGAAAACCGGCGCTCGCAATACCCCGCCGCACTGTGCCGGCCGCCGCCGGACGGCGGATCAGACAGGCCGCTGCGGGGCGCGGACCGGCCGGCTAGACGGGCCGGCGGTAGCCGCCCTCCACACCCTGCGGCGACAGCACGAACTGCCAGAGCTGGGTCTCCCGGGCGCGGAACGCCCCGGCGCAGGACAGCAGGTAGTACTTCCACATCCGGTAGAAGGTCCCGTCATAGCGCTCCCTGAGCTCCGGCCAGGCGGCGTCGAAGTTGGCGAACCAGGCCATCAGCGTGCGGTCGTAATCGGCGCCGAAGTTGTGCAGGTCCTCCACGACGAAGCGTTCCTCGCACGCGGCAGTAAGCTGGCGCAGGGACGGCAGCTGCCCGTTGGGGAAGATGTAGCGGCTCACCCAGGGGTCGGAGGAACGGGTGGTCTTCGCCTGGCCGATGGTGTGCAGCAGGAACAGGCCGCCGGGCTTCAGGCAGCGGCGAGCCACGTCGAACAGGGTGGCGTAGTTCTTGACGCCGACGTGCTCGAGCATGCCGACGGAGACGATGTGGTCGAAGGGCTCGTCCAGCTCCCGGTAGTCCTGCAGCCGCAGCTCCACGGGCAGGCCCTCGCAGCGTTCGCGGCCGGCCGCGAGCTGCTCCCGGGAGACGGTGATACCCACTGCCTTGACGCCGTAGCGTTCCGCGGCGAAACGGCAGAAGCTGCCCCAGCCGCAGCCGATGTCGAGCACCCGCTGTCCGGACTTCAGTCCGAGTTTGCGGCAGATGAGGTCCAGCTTCTGGCCCTGGGCGGCATCCAGATCGTCCACACCGTCCCAGTAGCCGCAGCTGTAGACCATGCGCTTGTCCAGCATCGCGCGGAAGAGATCGTTGCCCAGGTCGTAATGGGCCTCGCCGACCTCGAACGCCCTGCCCGGCCGCTGCGGATTGGTGAGCCATTCCCGCAGGGCCAGCTTCAGTATCTGCCAGCGGCCGAAGTCCTCCGGCAGCCCGGTGCGGAGCAGCCGGTAGATCATGCCCGACAGGTCGCGGGCGTCCCACCAGCCACGCATGTACGCCTCGCCGGCGCCGAGCGAGCCGCGGCGCAGGATCTCGCTGCAGGCCCGTTCGTCCCGGATCACCGGGTCCCAGGGCTCGCTGCCGTTCAGGGTCAGGCCGGCCGGTTCGATGAGGCGCTGCAGCGCGCGCTCCCCGGACGAGCCTGCGGTATCGGTTTCGCTGTAGGGCTCGTCGGCACGCGAACGCCAGTGATGGTGACGGGTGGTAGCCATAGCCGCACTCCTCGGAGCGGTCCCCGCGGAGCGCCGTTCTCGCCGGCCGGCTGTGAATGCGGCGGCCGCTCTCTCCGTTTCCCCCGCCCGGCGGGCGGGGCATCCTTCGCGGCGCCGGGCGCACGGCGGGCAGTCCTTGCCCCGCTCTCGGCGCCTTATGTTCAATGTTATCAGTCTGACAAACGGAAGGCGTCTGCGTCCAGATGGAAAGGATAGTCCCTGCGGAAAGTCCTTAGTCCCTCCCGGGAGAGTACGCAGGTGGTCGCACAGGGCCCGCGGCCGCAGTCCCTCAGCGTGGCGCCGAGGAAGTCGACGACGGCACTGCCGCCCCGGTAATCGAGCCCGTTGCCGTCCGGGCCGCTCCTGTTCACGCCGATCACGTAGCACTGGTTTTCGATGGCACGGGCCCTGAGCAGAGTCTCCCACGCAGCATGCCGGGGCGCCGGCCAGTTGGCCACGTAGATCAGGGCATCGCAGTCGTGGGAATGACGGCTCCAGACCGGGAAGCGCAGGTCGTAGCAGACCATCGGCGCGATGCGCCAGCCCCGGTGCTCCACCACCACCCGCTCGGCCCCGGCGGTGTAGTGCTCGGTCTCGCCCGCATGGCGGAACAGGTGGCGCTTGTCGTAGCGGGTCACGGTACCGTCCGGCGTGGCCCACACCAGCCGGTTGAAATAGCGTTCCTCGCCGAACCGGGTTTCTCGCACGATCAGGCTGCCGCAGACCACGGCGTCGAGCGAGCGGGCGTGCTCCTGCATCCACGCCACGGTGAGGCCGTCCATGGGCTCGGCATACTCCGCGGCAGCCATGGTGAAGCCGGTGGTGAACATCTCCGGCAGCACTATCACGTCCGCCGGCGGCAGGCGGCCCAGGTGCTCGTCGAACCGGCGCCGGTTGGCGGCCGGGTCGTGCCAGTCGAGAGCGTCCTGGATGATGGCGACTTCTAGATCCTGCACAGCACTTCCGCGGCCCGGGCCAGCGTCTCCTCTTCCTTCGCGAAACAGAAGCGTACGAGACGCGCCTCCGGCGGGCTATCGTAGAAGACCGAGACCGGGATGGCCGCCACGCCGTGCTCGGTGGTGAGGCGGCGGGCGAACTCGACGTCGGGCTCGTCGGAGATCGCGCCGTAATCGGCCAGCTGGAAATAGGTGCCGGCGCAGGGCAGGAGCTCGAAGCGCGACGGGGCGAGCATGCCGCGGAACCGGTCCCGGCGCGCCTGGTAGAACGCCGAGAGCTCCCGGTGGTGTTCCGGATGCTCGCGCAGCATGTCCGCCAGCGCCCACTGCATGGGCGTGCTGGTGGTGAAGGTGACGAACTGGTGCACCTTGCGGAACTCGTTCGTGAGTGCCGGCGGCGCCACCGCGTAGCCCACCTTCCAGCCGGTGGCGTGGTAGGTCTTGCCGAAGGAGAACACGGCGAAACTGCGGCCGCGCAGCGACGGCTCGGCCAGCACGCCCGCGTGGGCGGCGTCGTCGAAGACGATGTGCTCGTAGACTTCGTCGGACAGCACGAAGCAGTCCCGTCCTGCCAGGAGACTGCCGAGCCGCGCCAGGTCGCGTGCCGCGAGCACCGCGCCGGTGGGGTTGTGGGGCGAGTTCACGATCACCAGCCGGGTGCGGGCGGTCAGCGCCTGCTCGAGCGCGGGCCAGGGCAGCGAGAAGTCCGGCGCCGCCAGGGGCAGGCGCACCGTGCGTCCGCCCGCCAGGCGCACGGCCGGTTCGTAGGCGTCGTAGGCCGGGTCGAACACGATCACCTCGTCGCCCGGCCGCACCACGGCATGGATGGCGCAGAACAGCGCCTCGGTGGCGCCGCTGGTGACGGTAACCTCTGCACCCGGGTCCACCTCCACGTCGTAGAGCTCGCCGATCTTGCCGGCGACGGCCTCGCAGAGGGCGGGCACGCCGGTCATAGGCGCGTACTGGTTGCGCCGGTGACGCAGGTGATGCGCGACCCGGTCCAGCAGGAAACCGGGCGGCTCGAAGTCCGGGAAGCCCTGGGAGAGATTGATGGCGCCGTGCTCGGCAGCCAGCGCCGACATCACGGTGAAGACGGTGGTGCCGACATCGGGGAGCTTGCTGTGCGGGGTCATCGACTGATGTTAGCAGCCGGCGTCCCGCCGGCCTCGCGGCCGCCACCGTCGTAATCGCCTTCCTCGTCGCCGCCGCCGCCGTCGTCGTCGTCGTCATTGCCCGGCCCGCGCCGGTACAGCTCCATCATGGTGGCGCCCTGCAGGACGTCGATCATGGCGTGGGCCACGATGGGCAGCCAGAGCGAGCCGCTCAGGAGATACAGCAGGGCCAGCAGCAGGCCCACGACGCCGGTCTTGGCGATACCCGCCGGGCCCTGGTAGACGTGGGCGAGACCGAACAGCGCCGAGGAGACGAGCACGGCGGCCGTGAGCGGCATCCACGCCTGCAGATACCACAGCAGCCACCCCCGGAAGATGGTCTCCTCGACCACGCCCGCGGTCACCGACAGGGCGACGAAGGCGGCGTACTCCCCTCGGTTGCGCGGCATCATGTGGCCGAGTTCGGCGAGTTCCCGGCGGTAGCGCCGGCGCTCGGCGGCACCGGCCCGCGCCATCCCGCGCCAGGAGCGGATGAAGGCACCGGTCACGAGGACGACCAGCATGGTACCCAGCCAGAATCCGGTGCCGCCGGGCGCGCTGAAGCCGAGGGGTCCGGGCGGACGCGCCAGCCACCACCAGAACACCGCGAGCACGCCGAAGATCAGCCACAGCTGGGCCATGCTGCCGAGGTAGAGCCGCAGCCGCCGCGGGCGGTGCCCGGCGGCGAGCTTCGCCAGCCAGCGGCGCCAGGACCAGGCGCTGTAGAGAGGCAGGCCGACCGCCAGCAACAGCAGGTAGAGATGGTCGAGCAGGTGCATGGGAGCCCCGCTTGGCGGCAAAGCCGCATGGTAGCGCCGCGGCGCGTCACCGCAAACGCCCGGGCCGGAGTCGCTCAGGGCAGCGGGAACCCCGCGCGGGCCAGTCGCCGGCGGCTGCGCTCGAGATCCGCCTCGCCCTCGTAGAGCAGCACCACGCGGAACTCCGCCGGCCCCGCCCGGAACCAGTCGACGGCGAGCCCGCCGGGGTCCTGCTCCAGGGCGGCGACGAAGGCCCGGGCCCGGTAGGGGGCAGCGAAGCTGATCAGCGTGAGCTTGCCCTGGCGGCCGTAGTCCCGCGGCGGCTCGCCCGCCGGGGTGCTGTGGCCCAGCACGTACTGCAGGTGGCGGTAGATGTAGCCGCTGTACCACACGGCGCCGGAGGGTATGACGCCGGACTTCGGGATGCGGCTCGGACCGTAGTTGTAGGCGGCCAGGGCCAGGTGCAGGTCGCCGTCGTAGCGGCCCAGCAGCTCTTTCAGGTAGCGGGCGCCGGCGTCGATGTTCGTGCACGGCTCGTAGAGATCGGACAGCAGGTACAGGCCGAGGTGGCGAGCCGTGCCGGGCCACAGGATCTGCATGACGCCGTGGGCATTCGCGTGGGAGCGGGCGGCCGGGTCGAAGTCGCTCTCGCCCCGCGCGACCGCCAGCAGCAGGGTCTCGGGCAGCTGGTTGACGATGGCGGCACGGCGGAAGCATTCGGCGAAGGGGAACTGCACGGCCGGCTCGCGGGCGGCGTGCGCGGCGAGATACTGCCGCCACGCGGCGGAGAGTTCGCTGCCCTCCGCAGCCGTGCGGGCCGGCGCCGCGGTGGTCCACAGCAGTGCGCAGAGCGCAGCGGTGACGAGGGCGTATCTCACAGCATCTTGCTCCGCAGGACGAGGCCGGTGGCCGCCTCGATAGCCGCCAGGTGCGCGAGCCGCTCCGCCTCGTCCCGGTAGGCGAAGGCCACCTGGTACTCGCCCGGCTGCGGCGAGACCACGCGGTAGTCGAGGCCGGTCACGCCCTCCAGCCGGCGGCGGAAACCCTCGGCGGAGATCTCGCTGCGGAACGGCTGCCAGAACGCATACCACTGACGCCCGCCGGCGCCGGTTGCCGCGTCGGTTTCCACGCCGGGCGCGGACGCCGGAGGCGAGTCCCGCAGGGGGGGCTCCTGCGGGGCAGCGGCCGCAACCGTATCACCGCGCTCTTCTGTCCCGGTGGCGTTCGCCGCGTCCGGGACATCGGCAACCGGTGCCGGTTCGCCGGTTTCGCCGTCGACGGCGGCCGGGGGCGTATCTTCCGCCCGGGGCAGTGCCTCGATGGGGGGCGGCCCGGCCGACGGTGGGGATGCCGGAGCGGCCTCCGGCGCGCGATCGTCGCGCGGCTCACCATGACCGCCGAGCAGCTCTCCCGGCGGATAACGCACCGCCGCGACGGCGAGAGCAGCGACCAGCAGCAGACCGGAGAGGAAACCGAGCAGGCGGGTCATGACGTCATTCCCTCCTGGCCGCCTGGCGGCCTACCGGGATGTCGATGCGGCGCAGGGACACCTCCGTGCCCGCGAATCCGCCGAGCCGGGCGATCCAGGCATCGGCGTCGATGGCAGCGCCGTCCTCCGCCGTACAGTCGTCGGGCACGCGCGCGAGATGGCGGCGGAGATCGGCCGCGGGGGTATCCGCCGGCAGCGCCAGCGCGATCCAGCGCTCGCGCAGCGCCGTCCGGGGCGGGCGCAGTGCACGCTCCCGGCCGGCAGGCGCCATCGGGAAACTCAGCGTGTCCTCGCCGTAACTGCGCCCCGGCACCCGGCCGTAGCGGCCGCAGCGCCCGGGCATCATCCGCACCAGGCCTGCGTCGGGATCGCGGCGCAGCAGGAAGACCTCGGCGTCGCCGGCCACCTCGACCTCCAGCGCGAAACAGGCATCGTCCGCCAGGGCCTCGCCCGGACGCAGCACCCTGGCGCCGCGGCGCCAGGGGTCGGCGCGGCGGCACATCCAGTGGTCGTTGGGCGTCAGCACCCGCAGCGCCCGCAGTTCGACGGCGCCGCCGGGAGCGGACACCGCCGACGACGCAGCGGCTGGTGCGGCGGGCGGCGGCGACAGGGGTGCCGGCGCGGCGGGCCGCCGCGCGCGGCGGCCTTCGTCCGCGGCTGCCACGTAGGCGGCCACGTCGGTGACCGGGAAGCCGGCCTCGTCCGCAGCCGGCCGTGCCTGCACCCAGAACTGCTGCAGCTCGCCGTCGATGGCGTACAGCCGGCCGGTCAGGATCAGGTTGGCCGCGGCCGGGTCCGGCACGGTGCGGATATGGGGCGAGCGCGCCAGGTTATTGGCCACCAGCTGCACGGTGTCGGCCACGAACCCGGGCTGGCCGCGGGCGTCCGCATGGACCACCCGCGGCTCGCCGACGAAGCCGCAGAAATCGGCGGCGAGTTCCGCGGCGAGCCGCTCGGCCAGCAGATCGCCCTCGTTCTGCCGGAAGGGGTCGTCGCGCAGCCCGCGGGATTCCGCAGTGGCCGCCGCCTGCCGGGAGCGGGCGTACTGGCCGCGGGTGAGGCGTCCGTTCCATTCCTTGCCGAAGCCGGTCACCCACAGCCCCTCCTCCCGGTCCAGGGCGCGCACGGCCAGGCGGTGGGAGCCGGGACCGCTCTGCTGCAGATCGACGGCGAGCACGTAGTGGGCGTCTTCGCGGCGGATGCAGTCGCCGGCGCTGCGGCCGCCCTCCCAGATCAGGTTCACCCCCGGCGTCGACTGCAGGAAGCGGGTCAGCCGCAGGGCCAGCGCGCGGGACAGGGAGTCCGGCGCGCTCTGCGGTTCGTCGCCCCGCATCACGGCGACGGTGATGGGCTCGCCGCGGAAGCGTGGGTGGCTGGTGAGGGTGTCCGCCATATAGGGCTCGAGTTCGTCGTCGAACCAGGCCTCCAGGGACGAGGGTTCGCCGCCCGACCAGGCGAGCGCGCCGTAGTTCGACGTGGCGCAGCCGGTCATCGCCAGCGCCGCGAGGAGCAAGGCGGCGAGACGCCGGCCGTGTGAACGGGAGGTCATGAGGGATCCTCCAGCCGCAGGAAGCCGTCGGCGTCGATCACCAGTTCGCCGCCGTCGTTGGTGGCGAGGACGCGGCCGAGCGCCGCGGCGGTGGGCGGCGGCAGGGTGACGCCCCAGCGCAGGCCGCCGCCGGGCAGCACCACGCTGCGGCGCAGCGCGTCGAGCACCGGTCCGGGCACCGTATCCGGCGCCATCTCGTGTATCTGGCCCGGCGTATCGGCGCTGCGGAAAGCGGGACGGTCGTCGACAATCATGAAGCGCCAGACCTGCTCACCGGCGAAGGCGTACAGCGCGACCTCGCCGCGCTCCACCAGGCCGACCAGCGCGGCGTCGGAGTCGAAGCGCAGCGAGAAGCCGGGCTGTGGTTCGGCCGAGGGTGTCGGCGGCGCGGCCTCGGGCTGCGGCTGCGGTGCCAGCCTCGGGAGCGCCGGGGCCTCGGGTCGGGACTCCGGCGTCGCGGCGGCGGGCTGCGGTTGCGAGACCGGCGCCGGCTCGGGTAGCGGCTCCGGCACCCGCTCGGGTGCAGGTTCGGCGGCGGGCTCGGGTGGGGGCTCCGCCGGACGCTGCGGAACCGAAGAAACGGTGTCCGGCACCCGTTTTGGAACTTTTGCAACTTGTTCGGGGACGCTCTGCACCAGCGCGAAGATGGCCACCAGGCAGAACGCGAGGATGGCCATGAAGCGCATCACGTCGGTCTCCAGGTGCTCCATGCCTCCCTCCCCGCTAGGCGCGCCGGGAGAAGGCGAGCCCGTCCAAGGCTGCCTGCCCATCTCTCTCCTCCCCCCGCTCTGCGGGTCCGGCCGGAGCGATCAGTACGGCCAGCTGCGCCTCGATGCGTCCGAGCGTCGCGAGTATCTCCGTGCCGGTGGCACCGGCGGCCGCCTCGTAGTAGCGGCGCAGTGGCGCGCCCACCGTGAGCGTCTTCACCACCCGCATGAGATAGCCCCCGATACCGCCGAAGATGGTCGTGGAGAGCGCGACGAGGATGCCGCCGTTCACCATGCGCTGGAGTACGGCGAAGGCGCCATCGTCCACGCTGGCCGCCGGATCGCCCAGCGCATACAGGAGTGCGCCGCGCATACCGATGGCCGTCCAGATCACGCCCACGCCGAAGAACAGACTCGTCCAGGTATCCGTGAGCTGTTCGGCGTGGGCTACGGTATCGAGGGAGGCACGGCGCGCCACCCGCCGGCGCAGCCGCGCGAGGCTGCGCACGTACAGCACCAGCACCACGGCGAACACGGGCAGCGACAGGCCCAGGTTGCGATAGGCCCAGTCCAGCGCCTCGGCCAGCGTCCAGCCGGGCGGCTCCCCGGCGGCCAGGAACGTATCCGCGGCGAGGATCATCCCGCCCGCCCCGATCAGGCCCGTGAGCACGCCGGCGGCGAGACCGCCCGCGAAACCGCCGTTGCGGATTGCCGCGGCCACCGCCCTCTCCTAGCGGGCCGCGCAGGCCGTGCAGGTGGCCTCGAGAACGAGCTCGGTCTCCTGGTAGAGCCGGTCGGCGCGGTAGTAGCCCGGCGCATCCTGGCTCACCCGCAGCAAACCCTGCTCCTTGTCCAGCAGCTCGGCTTCCATGGCGGTGAGCACCTGGCGCTTGCGCGGACAGGTGTAGGCGCAGTTGTTGTAGTCGCCCATCAGCGAGACGTACTTCACATTGAAGTAGCGGTTGTAGGCCCGCTCCGCCTGGCGCTTGGACAGCAGCCCCTGATCCGTGGCCGTCAGCAGGAAGTCGGAGAACTTGCGCTTGTTCTCGGGGCCGGGGTCGCCCTCGGCGATGCTGAGCAGCTCGGCGTAGTAGCGGTCGAACTCGGCCTCGCAGCCGTCGGCCAGCCTCGCCTCCGCCGCGTCCATGGCCTGATCCAGGCTGGCCGTGCGCGGCAGGCTGCAGTCGGCGGTGGTGGTCGCGCAACCGGCGAGCGCCAGTGCGCCGAGGGTCAGCGCCAGCACCAGCCCGGTGCGGATATTGCTCGGATTCATGTCGTTCCTCCTCGTTCGCGGGTTCGCGCCGGAACCGGCAGCACTGCCAGAACTGCTAGAACTCCAGCGGGCTCGTGTATTCCTCTTCGAAGGTGCCCGGCGGCGGTGCG
>CAZRSA010000065.1:0-14795 GCA_964602525.1 uncultured Woeseiaceae bacterium | reverse complement strand
AGGAAATACGCGTCCCCGATCTCGGCGACTTCTCCGACGTGGACGTCATCGAGGTTCTGGTCTCCCCCGGCGATACGGTCGAGGTGGAAGACGGCCTGATCGTCCTCGAGACGGACAAGGCGTCCATGGACGTGCCGAGCACCGCGGCGGGCAAGGTCGTGGAGATCGGCGTCTCCACGGGCGATACCGTGAACGAGGGCGATCTCATCGCAGTCGTCGAGGCGCAGGACGACAGCGCCGAGGACGAGGCGGAGGGCGACGGCGCCGGCGCCGCCGGGGAGGCGGCCGGGGAGCCTCCCGACGGAGGGGCAGAGGAGAGCGCGGAGGAGGCCGGCAAGAACGGCGGCGGGAAGCCGGCCGACGAGGACGAGGAAGGCGGGGAGAGTGACTCGGACGCCGGGCGCGAAGCAGCGGCATCCGGCGGCGACACCGTGGCGGAGCCGCGCCGGCGCCGTGTGGACGTGCCCGACCTCGGCGACTTCGACGAGGTGGACGTGATCGAGGTTCACGTCGCCGAGGGCGACGAGGTGGCCGCCGAGGATCCCCTGCTCACCCTGGAGACCGACAAGGCCTCCATGGACGTGCCATCGCCGGCGGCCGGCCGGGTGGCGGAGATCGCGATCAGCGTGGGTCACAAGGTCAGCTCCGGCGACGAGATCCTGACGCTGCTGGCCGTCGGCGACGGCGGCAGCGCCGGTGCCGGTGCCGAAGGAGGGCGCGAGGGCGGTGGCGAGGACGAGCCGAGCGACGAGAGCAAGGCCCCGTCCGCGGAGTCCGGCCGGCGGCCGCCGGGCGGCGAGGGCGAAGGCGCCGACGAACGCGAGGGTCCGGAAGCCGGGGCCGGGGCGACCGGCCGCCGCGAACGCGCCGGCGATGCGGAGGAGCGGCGGGACGTGCCGTCCGGTTTCCCCGCCATCGACGAGCCGGGTTTCTCCCGTGCCCACGCGAGCCCGTCCGTGCGCAAGCTGGCCAGGGAGCTGGGCGTCGACCTCGTCCGGGTGCAAGGCAGCGGCCGCAAGGGACGCATCCTGGCCGACGACGTGAAGGCCTGGGTCAAGAAGACGCTGCAGGGCGGCGGCGAGGCGGCTGCCGGTGCCGCGCTGCCGTCGGTGCCGGAGGTCGATTTCTCGAAATACGGCGAGACGGCGACCCAGCCCCTCGGCCGGATCCGCAAGATCTCGGCGCGCCGGCTGCAGGCGGCCTGGCTGAACCTGCCCCACGTCACCCAGCACGACCTCGCCGACATCACCGAACTCGAGGAACGGCGCCAGGAGCTGAAGGGCCCGGCGGCCGAGCGCGGCATCAAGCTGACGCCGCTCGCCTTCATCATCCAGGCTTGCGTGCAGGCCCTGAAGGAGTTCCCCCGCTTCAATAGTTCGCTGCACCCGGACGGTGAGCACCTGGTGATGAAGCGGTATTTCCACATCGGCTTCGCCGCCGACACGCCGAACGGTCTCGTGGTTCCCGTGATCCGGGACGCCGACCGCAAGGACGTCTACGAACTGGCCGGCGAGCTGGCCGAACTCTCCGCCGCGGCGCGGGAGGGCAAGCTCTCCGCCGAGCAAATGCAGGGCGGCAGTTTCACGGTCTCGAGCCTGGGCGGCATCGGCGGCACGGCCTTCACACCCGTGATCAACGCCCCCGAGGTCGCCATCCTGGGCGTCTCCCGCTCGAGCATGCAGCCGGTTTGGAATGGCCGTGAATTCCAGCCGCGCCTGATGTTGCCGCTGTCTCTCTCCTACGACCACCGGGTCATCGACGGGGCGGACGCGGCCCGTTTCACCACCTGGCTGTCCGGTGCGCTGGGCGACGTCGGCGGCCTGCTCGAGGCCGTGCCCTGAGCCCGCCCCGATGAGCGACGACAGCCGCATCATCCGCGTGCCGGACATCGGCGACTTCGACGAGGTCGACGTCATCGAGGTGCACGTGGCCGAGGGCGACGAGATCGCCGCCGAGGACCCCATCGTCACGCTGGAGACGGACAAGGCCAGCATGGACCTGCCGGCGCCCCGGGGCGGGCGGGTGGAGTCCGTGCTGGTGCAGACCGGCGACAAGGTCTCCGAGGGCAGCGAGCTCCTGCGTCTGGCCGCCTCGGCAGACGACGAAGAAGACGAGGCGGAGGTCTCCGCGGAAGGCGAGGACGCCGGCGGAGAAAAACAGGCCGCAGCAGGCGGCAGCGGAGAATCCGGGTCCTCCGGCGGCGAGCGGCGGGCCGGCTCCGCGGACTCGGGCTCCGGCTCGCGGGGCGCGCCGGCGGCCGCCGACGAGGCGGAGGCGGACCTGGACACGGACCTCGTCGTGCTGGGCGCCGGGCCCGGCGGCTATGCCGCCGCCTTCCGTGCGGCCGACCTGGGGCTGCGGGTGACGCTGGTCGAGCGCTGGCCGGTGCTGGGCGGCGTTTGCCTGAACGTGGGCTGCATCCCCTCCAAGGCGCTGCTGCACGCCGCCCGGGTCATCGAGGAGGCGGCCGGGATGAGTGAGCACGGCATCCGCTTCGGCAAGCCCGATATCGATGCCGTGCGCCTGGGCGAGTGGAAGTCGGGGGTCGTCAGGCGGCTTACCGACGGTCTGACCGGACTGGCGAAGAAGCGCGACGTTCAGGTGGTCCACGGCAGCGGCCGCTTCCTGTCGCCCCACCGCCTGGCGGTGGAGAACGACGACGGGCGCCAGGTGATCGCCTTCGAACAGTGCATCATCGCAGCGGGCTCCGAGCCGAGCCGGCTGCCGGGGCTGCCCGACGACGAGCGCATCGTGGACTCCACCGGGGCGCTGGAGCTGGCGCCTCTGCCCGAGCGGCTGCTGGTGGTGGGCGGCGGTATCATCGGTCTCGAGATGGCCTGCGTCTACGACGCGCTGGGCGTCAAGGTCACGGTGGTGGAGCTGATGAAACAGCTCATGCCCGGCGCCGATCCGGACCTGGTCCGGCCGCTGGCAAAGCGCATGAAGCGGCGCTACGAGGACATCCTGCTTGGGGTGAGCGTCGCCGGCATGGAGAGCCGCGAGGAGGGCGTGGGCGTCAGCTTCGAGGGCGAAGGGGCGCCGGAGCCGGGCCTGTGGGACCGGGTGCTGGTGGCCGTCGGCCGGCGGGCCAACGGCGACCGGCTGGACGCGGACAAGGCGGGCGTCGAGGTGGGCGAGCGCGGCATCATCCCGGTGGACAAGCAGATGCGCACCAATGTAGCCCACGTCTACGCCATCGGCGACATCGTCGGCCAGCCCATGCTGGCGCACAAGGCCACCCACGAGGGCAAGGTGGCGGCGGAGGCCGCCGCCGGGCGGAAGAGTGCATTCGACGCCCGGGTGATCCCGTCGGTGGCCTATACGGACCCGGAAGTGGCCTGGGTGGGACTCACCGAGACCGAGGCGAAGGAGCAGGGCATCGACTACGGCACCGCCCGGTTCCCCTGGGCGGCCAGCGGCCGCTCGCTGGCCATGGCACGGGACGAGGGCTTCACCAAGCTCCTGTTCGACAAATCGAATGACCGCCTGCTGGGTGCCGGTATCGTCGGCATGAGCGCCGGCGACCTAATCTCCGAGGCCGCGCTCGCCATCGAGATGGGCGCCGATGCCGCGGACATCGGCCTGACCATCCATCCCCATCCAACCCTGTCCGAGACCGTTGCCATGGCGGCCGAGGCCTGGGAGGGGACGCTGACGGATCTCTACCTGCCGAGCGGCAAGAAGCGCTAGGTCGCCGCCGGCCGGAAGCGCCGCGCAATCCAGTAGTCGGCGCTGAGATAGCGCCCGCCCCCCGTGAAGAACAGCGCCAGCAGCATCACGAAGTAAGTGGCGGCCCATTCGATACCATTGTTCGAGACGACCAGGCTGCCGGTCTCCGTCAACCAGTCGTAGTTGCCGTGTTCGCGCAACAGCTCCTTCGCCTTGTCCAGCCGCTGCATGGCGCCGTCGATGTTCTCCGCCGGGAACGGGCTCATCGGGTCGTGCACGGCCTGCCAGCCGTTCTTCCAGTGCACCCCGAACGCGGCCACCAGCATGGTCGCCATCAGCGGAATGGAGACCCAGCGCACGGCGAAGCCGACGAGCAGCAGTACGGCACCGCCCACCTCGGCGCTGGTGGCGAGCCAGGCCATCAGTGTCGGGAACGGCAGCCCCAGCCCCCAGTCCGGGTTGCCGAACCAGCGGACGATATTGTCCATGTCGCCGAGCTTGTTCGTGCCCGCCACCCAGAACACGGGCACCAGGTACAGGCGCAGTGCGAGCGGGCCGAGGAAGTCGACGGCCCTGGTGGCGTCGAGCAGGTCCTGCAGCCGGTTCATAGAACGGATCATGATTCTCCCCCGTGTCGCCGGGTCGTCGTGGCCTGGTGGTTCGGGTCAGTGGCTGCGGGTGCCGAGGACGATGTCCAGGCGCCGCATCTCCTCGTAGGTGTCGCGGGCGCCCGCCACGACGGCTTCCGGCTCCGGATGCCCGATCTCTGCGGCCACGGTCTCCGCGATCTCCCGCCCGGTGCGTTCCGCGTCGTTGTCCCGTGCCAGTTCGAACAGCCGCGCGGTCGCCGCATTCAGCTCCAGGAAGCCGATGCGGTCGTCCAGCCGGCGGTAGACCACCAGCCAGGTCGGCTGCTCGTCCGGCCCCTTCGGCAGGAAATCGGGGCTGATGCGGTGCACCGGGAAGTGATAGCCGCACAGCCAGGCCAGCGGCGAGACGGCGGGCACGCCGCCGAGCAGGTCCGCGTCGCGGTCCACCCCGGCGAGGTCCGGATCCTCCTCCGCGATGGACAGCGCCAGGCCCACCCATTCGTAATGGGCCAGCGCGGGCAGGAAGGGCGGGTCCGCCGGGTCGTCCCGCTCCTGTTCCAGGAAGGACAGGAACTCCCGCGGCATTTCCAGGAAGAGCGGCGTATGCGATTCGTGGCGGGCGAGGAAGTCGCGCACCAGCGCGTCCCAGTGGGCCCCGTCGAGGATGCGTTTCGTCACGCGGAAGGTGGCGGCGAGCAGTCCCGAGATATTGCCGAAGAAGAGGTCGCGGTAAATCGCCAGCCGGCGGTCCTCGATCCCTTCGGGCGCCGGGTTGGCCTGCGGGTCCCGGATGTGGGCCGCGAACTCGTACTGCTTGCGCTGGAAAGCCGGTCGTTCAGCCATGAGCGGCCTCCGGCTCGGCGCGCGACAGCGCCGCGGGGTCCTGCTGCAGCCTGCGCACGAGGCGTACCTCGCCCAGCAACTCGTCCAGCGGCGGGAAGTTGAAGTCCCGTTCCAGCAGGGTCGGCAGCGGCCCCAGCCGCTCGTAGGTATGCGCCAGCAACTGCCACACCGGGTCGCTGACCGCGGCTCCGTGAGTGTCCACGCGGAGATCTTCCGCTTCCACGTAATGGCCGGCCACGTGCAGGTAGGCGACCCGTTCGGCCGGCACCGCCTCGAGGAACTCCATGGCGTCATAACCGTGGTTGACGGCGTTCACGACGATGTTGTTCACGTCCAGCAGCAGGTCGCAGTCCGCCTCCTCCAGCACGGCGCGCAGGAATTCCGCCTCGCTCAGCGAGCGGTCGGGCATGGCGTAATAGGAGACGTTCTCCACCGCGATGCGCTGGCCCAGGATCTCCTGTGCCCGGCGGATGCGGCCGGCGACGTAGTGCACCGCCTCGTCGGTAAACGGGATGGGCATCAGATCGTAGAGGTGTCCGTCGTCGCCGCAGTAACTCAGGTGCTCGGAGTAGAAGGTGATGCCGTGCTGGTCCATGAAGCGGCGGATGCGGCTGAGCAGTTCCTCGTCCAGCGGCGAGGGCGCGCCCAGTGACAGGGACAGCCCGTGCAGCGTGACCGGGTAGCGCTCGGTGAACTCGCGGAAGCGCCGGCCCTGGCGGCCGCCGACGCCGATCCAGTTCTCCGGCGCCACTTCCAGGAAGTCCACCTCCTCGGGTTGGCGTTCCCAGAGGGCCTGCATGAGGCCGCGCCTCAGTCCGAGACCGGCGCCGGCCGGCATATCGCGCTTGTCGGTGCTGTCGTGGGTCATGGTCTCCGTCGGTCCTGTGTCCGTGGTCATGAAAGGGGACCCGGCGCGGGCGGCGAATATTTCACGACACCCGCCCGGCGTTCAGCCCAGCCGGCGCAGCCGCTCGAGATAGGCGGACTCGTCCGGCGGCCGACCGGCGCTCTGAGCCTCCCAGAGCGCCTCGGCCAGGCACTCGATCATGCGGTGCTCGGCGGCGTGGGGGTCGTCGAGGCGTGCGGCCAGCCGCTCGAATACCTTGCGCACTCCGGGGGGGCGGTCGGTGGCCACCTGCTCGCGCAGCGCCATGTGCAGTCCCATGTGCAGGAACGGGTTGGTGGCGCCGTCGCCGCCGGTGTAGTCCCGGTCCAGCTCCTCGCCGGTGAGTGCGTCGTGATACTCGGGGTGTGCGGTCACCACCTCGGCGATCTGCGCCTCCAGCGGGCTCATGGGCAGCGAGCGGGAGGCCTTGCGCCAGGCCTCCGCGTACATGCGCCGCAGTTCGTCGCGGTCTTCGCCGAACAGCATCAGGCCGCCTCGGACGGTTTCGTCTTGCGCCGGTACTCGCAGAGGTCGGCGATGATGCAGTTCGGGCAGTCGGGCCGGCGCGCCTTGCACACGTAGCGTCCGTGCAGGATCAGCCAGTGGTGGGCGTCCTTCAGGAACTCCTCCGGTGTCAGCCGGCTGAGCCGCTTCTCCACTTCCAGCGGCGTCTTTCCCTTTGCGAGCCCGGTCCGGTTCGCCACCCGGAAGATGTGGGTGTCCACCGCGATCACCGGCTCGCCGAAGGCCGTGTTCAGGATGACGTTGGCGGTCTTGCGGCCGACGCCGGGCAGCGCCTCCAGCGCCGCACGGTCCCGGGGCACCTGGCCGCCGTACTCCTCCACGAGTATCCGGCAGGTCTCGATGATGTTCTTCGCCTTGCTGTTGTACAGCCCGATGGTGCGGATGTAGCGGGACAACCCCTCCACGCCCAGTGCCAGGATGCCGGCCGGCGTGTTCGCTACCGGGAACAGCCTGTGCGTGGCCTTGTTCACGCCGACGTCGGTCGCCTGGGCCGACAGAATGACCGCTACCAGCAGCTCGAAGGGCGTCGAAAACTCGAGTTCGGTGGCGGGGTGCGGGTTGGCGTCCCGCAGCCGCCGGTAGATGGCGGTGCGCTTCTCCCGGTTCATTCCGCGGCCCCCGGCGAAGCCAGTGCGGAGGCGGCCGGCTCCCGCCGACGGCTGTCGAGCGCGTTCTTGCCGGCGACCAGCAGGGCTAGGGTCAGGAACGCGCCCGGCGGCAGTATGGCCAGCAGCAAGCCGCCGCCGGAGGCCGCCTGCTCGGCCGGCGTCCCGGCCGCGCCGGTGAGCAGGTGCAAGTCGGCGAACAGCGTGCCCCGGCCCACCAGCTCGCGGATGCCGCCGACGACGAGCAGTACCCAGCCGAAGCCTAGCCCCATCGCCAGCCCGTCGGCGGCCGCGGGCAATGGCGGGCGACGGGAGGCGACGGCCTCGGCCCGGGCCACGATGGCGCAGTTGGTCACGATGAGAGCGATGAAGATGCCGAGCGCCCGGTCGAGCACGGGGAAGAACGCCTCGAAGATCATCTCCACGCAGGTGACCAGGGAAGCGATCACGAGTACGTAGACGGCGATGCGGATCTCGCGGCTGAGCGAGCGGCGCAGCAGCGAGACCAGCGTGTTGGTGGCGGTCATCACCAGCAGGGTCGCCAGGCCGAGACCGAGGCCGTGCACGGCGCTCGTGGTCACTGCCAGCAGGGGACAGAGCCCGAGCAGCTGCACGAGCCCCGGGTTGTTGTCCCAGAGCCCTGTGCGCATCCAGTGGCCCGCGCTGCCGCCGCGGCCTGCCTCGCCGTCGATGTGACCGCCGGTTTCGCCCCCGGCCTTGCTCATGGGCTGTCCTCCCGCTGGCTTCCCTCGAGTTCCTCCCGATGCCGGCCGAAGTATAACAAGGTGGTCTTCACCGCCCGGACCACCGCGCGAGGGGTGACGGTGGCACCGGTGAACTGCTCGAACCGCCCGCCGGCGCGCCGGAGCGCCCACTCCTCGGCGGGCGGGTTGCCGAGGGACAGTCCGGAGAACGCGCGGATCCAGTCCGAGCGCGAGGCCTCGATATCGTCGCCGAGCCCGGGCGTCTCCCGGTGCTCGAGTACCCGCACGGCGGTGAGGGTGCCGTCCGGGCGGATGCCGATCGCAAGCCGGATGGGCCCGGAATAGCCGTCCGCGGAGACTTCGAAGATCCAGACGCTGACCCGCTGCCCGTCCAGCGCCCGATAGACGAGCACCGGTGTGTGACCGGGCAGTTCGTGAGGCGGTTCCAGCCGGATCGGATCATCGAGGGTGATGCGGTCCC
Organism: uncultured Woeseiaceae bacterium; assembly: GCA_964602525.1. Lineage (GTDB taxonomy): Bacteria > Pseudomonadota > Gammaproteobacteria > Steroidobacterales > Woeseiaceae > Lentisalinibacter. The sequence continues at coordinate 6,492 of CAZRSA010000065.1, read as the reverse complement.
ACTCCGTCCCCTCGACGAGGGGCAGGAAGCGCTGCTGGCGCAGCGCGGCCCGGTTGTCCTCGATGCGCTCCCGGGTCAGCTCCCAGGTGAGCGACACCGCGCCGGCGCAGACCGCGGCGAACAGGGCCAGGACGAGGCCGACGCGCCAGGGCGGCAGACGGGCGGGACGCTCGCTCACGGGGAGCGCCCGTGACCTGCGATGCGCGGGCGGGTGTAGCGGTCGATGGCGGGGACGGCCATGTTCATGAGCAGCACCGCGAAGGCCACGCCGTCCGGGTAGCCGCCCCAGGTCCGTATCGCCCAGGTGATCGCGCCGATGCCGAAGCCGTAGACCAGCCGGCCCGCCGGGCTGGTGGCCGCCGAGACCGGGTCCGTGGCGATGAAGAAGGCACACAGCAGGGTGGCGCCGCTGAACAGGTGGAAGCCCGGCGTAGGCGCGAGGCCGGGCTGCAGGAGCGAGGCCAGCGTGGCCGGTACGAGCACGCCCGCCAGCACGGCCACCGGGATGTGCCAGCGGATGATGCCCCGGTACAGGAGCCAGAAGCCGCCGAGGGCGATGAAGTTGTCGATCCACTCCCAGCCCCGGCCGCCGAAGTCGCCGAACAGCGGGTTGGTGCGGATCTCGGCGAAGATCTGCATCTCCCGCAGGCCTTCGCGCACCGAGTCCAGAGGAGTGGCGCGGGTGATCGCATCCAGCGTGACGCCTTCCGGCAGGCGGCCGGCGAGCACGTAGCCCAGGGACTCCGCCAGGCCGAGGGCCTCGTAATCGAGGTCGCCCAGCCGGGGCGGCAGCCAGGCGGTCATCGCCACGGGGAAGGACAGCAGCACGGCGACGTAGCCCGCCATGGCCGGGTTGAAGACGTTGTAGCCCAGGCCGCCGTACAGGTGTTTCGCGAACACCATCGCGAATACGGCGCCGGTGGCGGTCACCCACCAGGGCGTCAGCGGCGGCAGGGCGAAGGCGAGCAGCACCGCGGTGACCACCGCGCTGTAGTCCTCCAGTGCCGGTGTCACCGGTACGCCCCGCAGCCGCAGCAGCAACGCCTCGCTGCCAACGCAGAAGACCACCGCCACCAGGATGTTGAACAGCAGCCCGGGGCCGAAGAACCAGACGTAGGCGGCCGCCGCCGGCGCGAGGGCGTAGAGCACCTGGCGCATCACGGCGCCGACGCCCGTGGCCGGGCGGAGCAGCGGCAGGCCGGTGGTGCGGAAGCGCATCGGCTCAGTCCCCGCCGTCGTCGCGGCCCCCGCCGGGCCTGCCGGCGCGGCGCCGTGCGAGGATCTCCTCTATGGCATCGGCGCCGGCCTGGCGCCTGACGTCCTCCTGGCGTTCGCGGGCGGTGTTCTCGCGCTCGCGCAGCCGGCGCTCACGGGCCTCAAAACGCTGTCGGGCCCGTTCGGCCTTGCGCCGTTCGTGCGCCTTCAGCTGCAGCGCCGCCTTGGCGCGGCGGAAACCGCCGGTCAGCGGGATATGGCTCGGACACACCAGGTCGCAGCAGCCGCACTCGATGCAGTCGTCGAGTCCCAGCACGGCGAGCGCCTCCTCGTCGGCCGGCCGGGCATGGCGGAAGATCTGCTGGGGCTGCAGGCGCACGGGGCAGACCCGCGCGCATTCGCCGCAGCGGATGCAGGGCCGCTCGGGCTCGGGCGATGCGGCCGGCCGCTCCCGGGTGACCAGCAGGCAATTGGTGGCACCGACCACGGGGAAGTCGTCGTGAGGCAGCGAGATGCCGGTCATGGGCCCGCCCATGATCAGGCAGTCGGCATCCTCCGTGTAGCCGCCCGCCGCAGCGGCCACCACCGCCATCGGCGTGCCGAAGCGCACCCGGTAGTTGCCGGGTTCGGCGATGCCTTCCCCGGTCACCGTCACCACCCGGCTGATCAGGGGCTCGCCGGTGGCGGCCAGCCGGGCCACGGCCGCGGCGGTGCCGACGTTTTGCACCAGGTAGCCGACGTCGGTTGGCAGGCCGCCGCTGGGCACCTCCCGCCCGGTCAGCAGCTTCACCAGCTGGTCCTCGCCGCCGGAGGGGTAGACCGTGGGCAGCTGGATCAGGCGGATGCCCTCGGGGGCCTCGCTCAGCGCGGCCTTCATCGCCCGCCACGCTTCCGGCTTGTCGCTTTCCACTGCCAAGAGGCAGTCGCGGATGCCCAGTATGGTCAGCATGAGCTGTGCGCCGGCGACGATGTCCGCCGCCCGCTCGCGCATCAGCCGGTCGTCGCAGCTGATGCAGGGCTCGCATTCCGCGCCGTTCAGTATCAGCGCCTGCAGGTTCCGCCCGAGCCCCTCGGCCAGTTTCGGGGCCGTGGGATACGCGGCACCGCCCAGCCCGAGGATGCCGGCGGCCTCCACCGCGCCGGCCAGCGCGGCGGGGTCGCCGGCGACCGCCGCGGGCAGGGGGCGGCAGCCGGGATCCGGGCGGTCCTCGCCGTCTGTGTCGATCACGATGCAGGCCACCTCCGCGGCACCGCGCCGGCCGGGGACCGGGCGGTCCTCGATGGCCGCCACCACGCCGGACGATGCGGCGTGTACGTTGGCAGTCAACGAGGGGCTGCCGTCGGCGATACGCTGGCCCCGCGCCACCCGGTCGCCCGGGACCACCAGGGGCCGGGCCGCAGCGCCGGGTTTACGTCCCAGCGGCATGATCAGGCGGGGCGGCACCGGCACGTCGCGTATGGGCGCGGCGGTGGATTGCGCCTTTCCGGCCGGCAGCCGCAGCCCGCCGTGCAGGCGCGACAGGCCTTCCGTGGGCGCCGTCATCGGGCCTCCCGGGGCGTGCTGCGCGCGGGTACCAGGTCGATGCAGTCCACGGGACACGGCTCGAGGCACAGCTCGCAGCCCGTGCATTCGTGCTCGATGACCGTGTGCAGGTACTGGTGTGCACCCACGATGGCGTCGACCGGGCAGGCCGGCAGACAGCGGGCACAGCCGATGCACTCGTCCTCCCGGATGAAGGCCACCCGGGGCTCGGTTTCGCTGCCGCGCGCCGGGTCCAGCGGCACCGGCTCCCTGCCGAGCAGCCCGGCCAGCTCGCGGATGGTCTCCTCGCCACCCGGCGGGCACTGGTTGATGTCGGCTTCGCCGTCGACGATGGCGCGGGCATAGGGTCGGCAGCCGGGATAGCCGCACTGGGCGCACTGGGTCTGTGGCAGCGCCGCGTCGATCCGCTCGACCAGCGGCTCCTCGTCGGAGGGCAGCCGCCGCGCCGCCCAGGCCAGCCCGAGCCCGGCGGCGAAGGCCGGTACGGCGAGTGTGAGGACGGCGGCCAGCATCCCTCAGAGCCCCGCGAAACCGGCGAAGCCCATGAACGCCAGTGACATGATGCCCGCGGTGACCAGGCCGATGGCGGCGCCGCGGAAGGGGGCGGGCACCGGCGCCGTCGCGAGCCGCTCGCGGATCTCGGCGAACAGCACCAGCACCAGCGCGAAGCCCGCCGCGGCACCCAGGCCGTACACGACCGACTGCACGAAGCTCTCCGCCTGGCGGGTGTTCAGCAGGGCGACGCCCAGCACCGCGCAGTTGGTGGTGATCAGCGGCAGGTAGATGCCGAGCACCCGGTGGAGCAGCGGGCTCAACCGCCGCACCATGATCTCGGTGAACTGCACCATGCACGCGATTACCAGTATGAAGGTCAGCGTGCGCAGGTACTCGAGCCCGAAGGGCGCGAGCAGGCGGGTCTCGGCGAGGTAGCTCACGGCCGAGGACAGGGTGAGCACGAAGCCGGTGGCGAGCGCCATGCCCGCCGCGGGCTCCGCCCGCGTGGACACGCCCATGAACGGGCACAGGCCGAGGAACTTCACCAGCACGAAGTTGTTGACCAGTACCGTGGCGACGATGATCAGGAACAGATCGGTCATTTCCGGGACCCCGCGTGTCCCGCTATTGTAGAGGCTCGCAGCGGCGCCTTCAGGCCGTCGGCGCTACTTGACGCGCATGCCCGGCTCGGCGCCCTCGTCGGGCGAGAGCAGGAAAATGTCCTCGCCGCCGGGCCCGGCAGCCAGCACCATGCCCTCGGAGGTGCCGAAGCGCATCTTGCGCGGCTTCAGGTTGGCCACGAGTACCGTCAGGCGTCCGGTGAGCGCGTCGGCCTCGTAGGCGGACTTGATGCCCGCGAACACCGTCTTCTCTCCGCTGCCGGTGTCGAGCGTCAGGCGCAGCAGCTTGTCGGCGCCCTCCACCGGCTCGGCCGCCACGATGCGCGCCACGCGCAGGTCCACCTTCATGAAGTCGTCGATGGTGATCTCGTCGGACTCGGTCTCGGTCTCGCTGTCGGATGCGGCCGGCTGCGGCTTCTTCGCCCCGTCGGCCTCGCCCCGGCGGGAATCTTCGATCATGGCGTCCACCTGTTTCGGATCGATGCGCGTAATGAGGGGTTCGTAAGGCTCGATGCCCGTGTCCAGCAGCGGCCGTGCGGCGTCGCCCCAGGACCAGGCTTCTTCGCGGAACTGCTTCGCCGCCCGGGCCGCCAGCTCGGGCAGCACCGGCTGCAGCCACACCATCAGCATGCGGAAGAGATTCAGGCCCTGGGTGCAGATGCCGTGCACCTCGGGCAGGCGTTCGGCGTCCTTCGCCAGTACCCACGGCTTGTGGCTGTCGATGTACTGGTTGGCCCGGTCGGCCAGCGCCATGATTTCGCGCATGGCATGGCCGAACTCCCGGGCTTCGTAACGGGCCGCGATGTCCTCTCCGCGGGCGGCAAATTCCCGGTGGAGGCCCGCGTCGGGCAGGGCTGCGGCCAGCTGGCCGTCGAAGTGCTTCGTGATGAAGCCGGAGCAGCGGCTGGCGATGTTCACCAGCTTGCCCACCAGGTCCGAGTTCACCCGCGCCACGAAGTCTTCCAGGCTGAGATCGATGTCGTCGGTGCCGGGGCCGAGCTTCGCCGCGTAGTAGTAGCGCAGGTATTCCGGCGCCAGGTGCGCGAGATAGGTGCGGGCGTTGACGAATGTGCCCCGGGACTTCGACATCTTCTCGCCGTTCACGGTGAGGAAGCCGTGGGCGAAGATGCCGTCCGGGGTACGGTAGCCTGAGCCGTGCAGTACCGCCGGCCAGAACAGCGCATGGAAGTAGACGATGTCCTTGCCGATGAAATGGTAGAGTTCGCCGTCGGCGTCGGCATCCCACCAGGCGCCGAAGTCCAGCCCCTCCCGGTCGGCCAGGTTGCGGAAACTCGCCATGTAACCCACCGGTGCGTCCAGCCACACGTAGAAATACTTGTCCTCCGTGCCGGGGATGCGGAAGCCGAAATAGGGAGCGTCGCGGGAAATGTCCCAGTCCTGCAGCCCGTGGTCGAACCACTCGTCCAGCTTGCGTACGACGCCGGCATCCAGTTCGGCGGACGCCATCCAGCGGCGCAGGAAGTCCTCGAAGCGGGACAGGCGGAAGAAGTAGTGCTCGCTGTCCCGGTAGACCGGTGCGGTGTTCGATAGGATGGAGACCGGGTTCTTCAGATCCCGGGGCGTGTAGGTGCTGCCGCAGGCCTCGCAGTTGTCGCCGTGCTGGTCCGGCGCGCCGCACACCGGACACTCGCCGCGCACGAAGCGGTCCGGCAGGAACATGCCTTCCTTCTCGTCGTAGGCCTGGTTGACCACCTCGGTGTAGATGTAGCCGGCTTCGTGCAGGCGCTCGTACATGCCGGTGACGATGGCCTCGTTCTCCGGTGTGTGGGTGGAGTAGTAGTTGTCGAACTCGATCTGGAAATCGGCGAAGTCCCGCTCGTGCTCGGCCGTCATGCGTTCCACCAGCGTTTCCGGACTGATGCCGTCGCGGCGGGCGCGGATCATGGTGGGCGTACCGTGGGCGTCGGTGGCGCAGACGTAGCGGCATTCGTGGCCCCGGGACTTCTGGAAGCGTACCCAGATGTCGGTCTGCAGGTATTCCACCAGGTGGCCCAGGTGAATGGAGCCGTTGGCGTAGGGCAGGGCGCTGGTGACGAGTATCTTGCGGCGTTGTTCGGCCATTTCGGAGTGTCTTTTCAAGCAGGCGGGGATTATGCCAGAGCCGCGGCGGGTGGCGGGTCGGGTCGGCTCAGTTCTCGTCCTTCATCGGCTCGAACTTCGACTTGTTCATGGCCTTCTGATAGGCCTCCCTGCCGCTGATGAAGCGCCGCTCGTAGAGTTCGCGCAGGGCTGTGTCCATGGTCTTCATGCCCATGGAGCCGCCGCTCTGCATGGCGTTCTCGAGCTGGTCGATCTTGCCCTGGCGGATCAGGTTACTGATGGCGGGCGTGTTGATCATGATTTCGAGCGCTGCCACCCGTCCCGGCTTGCCCTTGGTGGGCACAAGCTGCTGGGAGATCACGCCGCGCAGCGAGGTGGAGAGCATGGTACGGATGTGGGCCTGCTTGTCGTGAGGGAAGGCGTTGATCATGCGGTCGATGGTCTGGGCCGCGCCGTTGGTGTGCAGCGTACCCATGACCAGGATACCCATCTCCGCCGCGGTCACGGCGATGCTGATGGTCTCGAGGTCGCGCAGCTCGCCCACCAGGATCACGTCCG